>JAMFTA010000053.1 GCA_026225565.1 Caulobacter sp.
ACGACGAGGTTCCAGGCGATGGCGCGCAGGCTAGGCGCGATCCGGGCCGCGTATTCATAGGACAGGATGATGACGCCCTGGCTGGCCCCCAAGGGGCTGGGTTCGCCTGCCTTGGCGATTTCCTTCATCCGCCTGGCGTCGAGGATGATCGAGGGGAGGGAGAACTTTTCCCGGAGCTCCTGGGCCCACTGCTTGCGAAGCGACGCCGGCACGATGAGAAGGATCAGGCGTTGCCGCTCCCACCAGCGCTGCGCCATCACCAGCGCCGCCTCGATGGTCTTGCCCAGGCCGACCTCATCAGCGAGCAGGACGCCCTTGGAAAGAGGCGAGCGGAGGGCAAAAAGGGCAGCATCCACCTGGTGGGGGTTCAGGTCGACTCGGGCTGCGGACAACGACTGCGCCAAGCCTTCGCCTTCTGTCACGCTCTCGCGCGTCAAGAAGTAGGCGAAATACTTGGCCTGGAAGGGCGTATAGGCAGCGTCTTGGAGCATCTGCCTCTCAAAGCCTGGGTTAGAGTCGGGCATTGTTATCCCGGGTTGCATCGCGCGCCCAGTCATGGGCCTGCGGCGTTCTGTGGGTAACCGTCTCGGCAGCTGCGTCTGGCGGCGCGTAACCACGTCGGCACTTAGCGGCGGTGATCTTATTAAACGCGTCCAGGGCGGTCTGTCTGGTGGAAAACCAGTAAGATCGCTCTTGGCCTCGCGAGCCTATGCGGCCCCAGTTGCGAACCAGGAGGACCTCCTCGAACAAACTGGGCTGGAGACGCGCAGACCAGAACCTGGACATGTTGCGACTGGGATCGATGCGTCGCAACATCGCCGCCGGCCAGTCGCTCTCCGGCGCTTGTCGGGCGGTGACCGTCGTCATAGCGCGCCCTCCGGATTTGGCGCCGATTCCGTGCGCTCGATGATGCCCAGGCGGCTCTCCGGCCTATCGAGGCCCCAGCGACGGACGGCGTAGAATTCCAGGGCGCGTCGAACGGTGACGGATAGTTCGCCGTCAATCCCGTAGTCCCAGCAGACCGCGCGCTTTTGGTTTTCCTCAAGGTGCGGCGCCGGCGCCAGCTTGAGGGTGACCCAAGAGCACCATTCGGCGTCGAGGGGCAGCTCGGCGGCGTCGGCCCCGGCCTCCAGCTGATCTGCCGGCAGCGCGATCCGGGAGAGGACGAAGTCCCTGAAATCCGCACGGAGGTGGCAATAGGCCCGAACGTGCCAGCGTTGCCCATCCGAGACAAAGGCCGTTGGCGTGATCGAGCGATCTTCCGCTGTGGCGCGGCGCATCGTCTGATAGGCGACGTTCACCGTCTTGCGGTCCCGGATCGCCCGGTAAAGGCGCGCCATCAGCCCGACATCGAAGGGACGGTCCAAGGTCGGAAGCACTTCAACCGCCAGCCCAGCCTGCCGGGATCGTTCTAGCCAGGAATCGATACTGGGCGGCCCGAACACCGGCTCAAAGGACGCCGACGCCTCATAACGCCGCTGGCGGGTATCGTAGGTAACCTGTCCAGGGGGCAGGGCGGCGAGGTAAGCCTTGAGGTCCAAGGCCGCTTGCGGCTGGGAGACGCGAAACGTGTCGATCAGGTCACGGCGATTGACGCGACCCTCCCAAAAGAGAAGCCCGTCGAGGAATCTCTGCCTAGCTTCATACGCGTATCGCGGCGTGGGGGACGACATGCGGAGAGTCTAGTTGACGGCCAAGCTCTAGTCCATATAGAAACTATACAGACGGGAGATTGGGCTTAGATGCGGATTTTGCACACATCAGATTGGCATCTTGGCCGGACCTTGGCGCAGGAGAGCCTCCTCGACGACCAGGCCGCACTCCTCGACCAGGTCTTTGCGGCGATCGTCGAGCACCGCGTCGACGCGCTGATTATCGCGGGCGACCTCTTCGACAGGGCGGTGCCGCGCAAGGAAGCGGTGCAGCTCTTCAACGATTTCCTCGCCCGCGTTTACGCTGAGACCGGCGCGGCGATCGTGGCGATCGCGGGCAATCACGACGCTCCCGACCGTGTCAGCTTCAACTCGGCGCTGCAGGACCCGCGGCGCGTGCTGATCCGGGGGCCTCTGCGAGACCGCCCGCACGCCTTGGTCCTCAACGACGAGCACGGCCAAGTGGCGTTCTCAGCGTTGCCCTACTGCGAGATCTTTGCGGCGAGGGAGGCTTTCGACGATGTCGGCATCGCTAGTCCCGCCCACGCTCTCGCCGCGCAACTGGCGCAAGGCCGCCAGCATATTCCGCCTGGCGCGCGGTGGGTTGTGACGGCCCACGCCTTTGTTGAGGGCGGGCGGATAACGGAGACCGAGCGGCCCTTGGCTCAGGTGGGCGGTGTCGAGACGGTGCCGTCAGCGATGTTTGACGGCGCGGCTTACGTCGCTCTTGGTCACCTGCATCGCGCTCAAGAGGCCGGTGCGTCCCACATCCGATACTGCGGCTCATGGATGGGCTTCGGCTTCGACGAGGCTGATGAGGTGAAGACCTTGAGCCTGGTGGACCTGGACGCCGGCGGCGTCGCCCAGGTCACGGAGATTCCGTTGGTCAGCCCCCGCCCGCTGCGGGTCGTGACGGGGAAGTTGGCGGACCTGGTCGCGGCGGGTCGAGCGCCTGACGCGATCGGCGGCGGCGCTCTGATCAAGGCGGTGTTGACGGACGAGGGCGCTCTTATCGATGCGATCGGCCAGTTGCGGGCGGTCTACCCTCATGTGCTGCAACTGGAACGCCTGAACAGGCTCGCCGTTGTCGGCCCCGGCGTGGCGGCCGCTGCGGTTGATCGGCAAGACCCGGTCAAGCTGGTGGCCAGCTTTCTCGATGCGGTGCGCGGGAAGGGGCCTGACGACGTCGAGACAGGCATGATCGATGAGGCGCTGACCGACCTCCAGAGTGAGGAGGGCTGAAATGCGAACCATCAAGATGACCCTGACGGCCTTTGGGCCGTTCGGCGACACTCAAACGGTCGATTTCAGGCCGGCGTTGGGCAGCCGGCTGTTCGGCATCTACGGGCCCACGGGGGCGGGGAAGACCTCGATCCTCGATGGCATTTGCTTCTCCCTATTCGGAGAATCGTCAGGCCAAGAGCGGCAGGGCGATGACCTTCGCTCGCACCATGCCCCGCCCGATGTCGAGACCGAGGCGAGGCTGATCTTCGAGGTCGGGGCCAAGCGATATCACGTCGTGCGGCGACCGCGTCAGACGGTCCGAGGAAAACGTGGCGACGCTCTCGTAGAGCGCCAGCACTGGGCGGCGCTCTACGATGCGACGGACATTGAGGTCGATGATATCGACGCCGACAACCCTGGCGTCGTGATGGAAGAGCGCAAGGTCGAGGTCGTGGCAGACCGGATGCGGTCGATCTTGAATTATAGCGCCGCCCAGTTTCGTCAGGTGGTCCTGCTCCCCCAAGGACAATTCCGTCAGCTGCTGACGGCGTCGAGCGACCAGCGCTCCGCTGTGCTGCGGGGGCTGTTCGACGTCTCGCTCTACGAGCGCTTCGTCGAGCGGCTGAAGGCGGAAGCCTCTGACCTACGTGGTGAGGTTGAGACGGGCAGGTCGGTGATCAATGGCCACCTGCAAGCCCACGCAGTGTCCGACGCCGATGCGCTGACGACGCTGATCGAAGCACTGAAGCCCGACGTTGGTGCACAGACGGCTGGCCGCGACGCCGCACGCGGCGTCCGGGATGCGGCTCGTGTGACGTTGCAAGCGGCCCAGCAGATCCAGGATCGATTTACGGAACACGACGCGGCGCTGGAGGGGCTCAACGTGGTGCTTTCGCGCACCGCCGACGTTGAGGCTCTTAAACTGCGGAAATTGGCTGCCGAGCGTTCCGTGGCGTGTGTCGCGGCCGATGGCCGGGCCACTGAAGCCGAAAATGATCTTGCTTCGGGCCTTACAGTCCGCTCCCACGCGGCAGTGCAGGAGGCCGAGGCAGCCCGCCTCAGCTCAGGGGCTACCGCCACCCTGCAGGCGTCTGTTGCCCGCCAGCCCGAACGGGACGCCGCGGTCGCGGCGGTTACGCAGCTCGAGGGCTTCCAAAAGCGCGTTGCCGGAGCTGAGCCCCTGCGCGAGGCAGCGCGTCAATCAGCGCTGGCCGTCGCGGATGCGAAGGACGGCCTGAATGAGGCCTTGAGGGACCACGCTACCGCAGAGCAGACCCATGCGTCAGCCGCCGAGGCGCACGTTGGCGTCCAGCAGACGGTGCTGCGTATTTCGCAGTTCGAGAGCGCTCTTCAGGCGTTGAACCAGTCGCGGGAACATGCCTCTCAGTTCGCGGGCGCTACCGAGGCCGGGGAGAAGTTCGCTGCTGCGAGGTCGATGGCCTTGGCGAGCCACGAACGGCTGCGCCAAGCTCTTGAGGACTTCCGGGCGGCTGAAGCCGTAGCCGAAGAAACGCTGGCGTCGGCGCAGGCCGCGCATTTGGCCGCCAAGTTGGAAAACGGCGTGCCATGCCCGGTTTGTGGATCCACCGAGCACCCTCGGCCCGCCGCCGGCGCTGAAGGGGGTCAAGGCTTGGACGCCGCCTGGCGCCAAGCCCGCAGCGCGCGGGAAGCCGCCGATGCAGAAGAGCGCCAAGGTGCGCAGGCCGCAGCGAGGGCTGACGGCGAATGGACGCAAGCGGTCGCCCGATTGGCGGAGCTTCGAGCGCCCGAGCGGGACATCTCCGCGATCAGCGCAGACGTCTCCGCTGCGGAAGAAGAGCTGGCCGCGCTGCGGGCCGGTCCGGACATAGGCGCGACCCAGGCCGCCGTCGATGCCGCTAAGCTACAGCTGGCTTCGACAACGGCAGCGCTCGCTATGGCGCGCGAACATCATGCGACCGCAGACAAGTCGGCGACGTCGGCCGCAGCTGCGCTCGAGGCTTCCCTGGCTGATGTGCCGGCAGATCTGCGCGACGATGGCACGGCCGCCCTTCGCGTGGAGGGGGCGATCAAACACCGTGACCAGCTGAACGCCGCGCACCAATTGGATGTCGAGAACGAGCGGCGGGCCAGCGAGGCGGCCCAGGCCGCACGTTCCACGCTCAACCACGCGGAGGGTCGAGTGAAGGAGCTGACCGCGGCGCGTGACGCACAGTTCGCTTCTTTCCTCGCCGCCAAGACAAACGCAGGGCTCGGCGACGACGCTTATACTGCGGCCAAGGGGGACATCCCCAACATCGATACCCTGACAGCGACGATCGCGGATCACGTCGCCGGCTTGGCCGCCGCGCAGGATCGGCGGGACCGCGCCGCCGCGGCGATTGCGGGACTGAATCGTCCCGACCTGCAGGCCAGTTCGGCCTCGCTGGCAGACGCCGACGCGATCCTGACCAAGGCGGAGGAAATCCTTACGACGACCACGATGAAGTTGGCGCAGCTGGAAGCCACTCAGGCCCTGGTTGCCCGTCTGGCCGGAGAGCTCGCGGCAGCCACGGAGCGGTATCGCGTCCTCGGCGAGCTGGCCCAGCTGACCGATGGTCGAAACGCTCATCGCCTGCGCCTGCGCGATTTCGCGATCGCCGCCACGTTCGACCTGGTCCTCGAAGCGGCCAATCAGCGCTTTGCGCGCATGTCGCGCGGACGGTTCTCGCTGCTGCGGAAGTATGAAGGGGGCGACGGCCGGGCCAGGGCAGGATTGGATATCGAGGTTTACGACGCCCACACCGATCAGAAGCGCGACGCTCACACGCTCTCGGGCGGGGAGGGCTTCCTTGCTTCGCTTTCGTTGGCGCTCGGGCTTTCAGATGTGGTCCAGGCTGAGGCCGGCGGTGTCAAACTCGATGCGATCTTCATTGATGAGGGGTTCGGCCACCTCGACGACGAGACGCTTGATGTCGCCCTCGACACCCTGCGCGACCTGGTGGGTCAGGATCGCGCGGTCGGCGTCATAAGCCACGTCGAGGCCGTGAAGGAGCAAATCCCCATGGGCTTCGACGTGGTCCGCCAGTCGCAGGGTAGCGTCATCAGCCAACGGGCCGGGATCTAGGGGACGGCAATGACAGCAAATGCAGCAGTAGATCTGGCGGTAGCAGTTCGGGGGGCGGCCGAGTCGGTGCAGGCCTGTCTGATCGACGGGTTCCCTGAGCAGGTTGATCGCGCGTCGGTCCCTCTCATCCGACTTGAGCAAGAGGACGCTGCCCGGTTGATAGGGGTCGCCCGGCCGAAGGCTGTGTATATGGTCGAGGTCGCCTTCGATCCGGAAGAAGCGATCAACGACGCCGCAGAATCTCTGGCCGAACTGGGGGTAGAGAAACTCCCGGCTTCGCTGAAGGCCGCTCACCGGCGGGTGGTGGATCGTGCCGGCGAAATCTGCACGACCCTCGCTGCGTTCATGGTCGATGGCGTGATGCATACGGCCATCGCCTCAGCCGACTGGCATGATGCGTTCGATGAAGCTGTTGACAACACGGTGGATGCAGCCACGGCCGAGGAAGAGACCCACGGCCGCGCGGAGGCCAAGGCGGCCAGCGCCGAGATCGCCGCCAAGGCAACCATCCTCGCAGCCCATCCTTCGTTCAATTTCAGCAGGGTATCTTTCGATAAGCGGCTGACCTTAGCCGAGGCGCTATTCAAGGATTGCGACGACCAAGAGCTGCATGAAGTGACACGCGTCGCTGAGAACCTCTTCTGGCTGGAACAGTCCGGTTTCAGGGTCGTGCGGCTGAGCGGAACAGGAAAGTGTCGTAAGGGGGACTATTTCTTTTCAAAAGTCCCATTCGGAATTAGGTTGGCGTAGCGGTCTGAGGCCTCCGTTTGCGACGGCATCGGGCAAAGAGA
>JAMFTA010000054.1 GCA_026225565.1 Caulobacter sp.
CGCACGCGATGGGATGATCAGCCCGAGGAGGAAAAGTCAGATGCCTCCATTGAATACGACCCTGAAACAGGCTTTTACATCATTGCGAATTCCAACGGCCACTTCTCCTTAGCTATTAACAATTGCCCATGGTGCGCAACAGCGCTTCCCCCAAAAGCTGAAGTGCTCGCCTCCATACAGGGAGCAGCCCGGCCGGAGCCGTAACTTCCGCTCCCCACCGAGGCTGTGTGAGAACGCAACTTGAGTGTCGCGCGGCGAGATGTGGTGGGGACGCGACGCATTGAGGTTCATGCCCTCATTGCCTCGATCAGCGGCTGTACGCCCATGATCGCGATCATCCGCCTCAGATTGTAGGCGAGGACGTGCAGGCTCATCTCGGTCTGCGTGTTCTCTAGCCTTCGCATCTTGAAGTGGGTCGAGCCCATCCAGTTTTTGAGCGTGCCGAAGACATGCTCGACCGTGGCCCTGCGAACGCGCATGGCGCGAGGCATTTGGTCGAGCCTTGCCTGCATCCGGTCGAGCACGTCTTCTCGTTCCCAACGCTTAAGGCGTTTCAGCTTGTCCGGCGTGCACTTCGGCTTAAGCGCACAGCTGAAGCAGGCGGTCAGGTGGCGATAATGATCGACGTCGGCTTTTCTATCCGACCGAACGAGCCCCTTTGTAAGCTTCTGACCCGCTGGGCAGGTGTAGTGATCGTTCTCCGCATCGTAGACGAAGTCGCCCCGGGTGAAGAGGCCGCGCTCGCTTGGCCACACCGTCTTGGGGATGCAGGGCAGAACGCCGCTGTCCTCGCAGGCCAGCACCTGCTCGCCATTGTAGTAGCCGCGGTCGGCCAACACGGTAAGCGCCTCGCATCCCATCGCTTCGCGCGCCTTGCGGCCCATGGGTTCGAGCTGGGTTCTGTCGTGACCGATGTTGGTCACCTCATGGGCGACGATCAGATGATGTTCGGCGTCGACCGCGACCTGGACGTTGTAGCCGACAAGGCCCGTCCCCTTGCCGTTTGTGGCCATAGCCCGGCAGTCTGGGTCCGTCAGCGAGATCTGCTGATCTGGCGCGGCATGCACCTGGACCTCCAGAGCCTGGAAGTCGGACATCTGTCTGCGCAGGGCGGCGATCTTGTCCTTCAGCCGCCCAGACTTGGCCTCGGCCAGTTCTCCCTCCTGACGGTCGGCGGTCTCCAGCATCCCCAGATAACGCGCGATGCTGGCCTCCACCTGTTCCATGCGCCTCTGGATCGAGGCGCGGGTGAAGTTCTTGTCGCGCGTATTCACCGCCTTGAACCGGCTGCCGTCGATCGCCGCCACCGCATGGATGAACAATCGCACCCGTCGGCACAGCTCGACAAACTGGCGGCACGCCGCCTGGATCGCTGGGCCGTTGTCCTTTCTAAAGTCGGCGATGGTATTGAAGCTTTGGGGCCAGCGCCCTGTCAGCCACATTAGCCGACCTCGCGCCCAGCCTCCCGCTCTAGCTTCCGGCTCGATGGGACCTGGTTGATGTAGCCATAGACGTAGAGCTTCAGCATCAAGCCGGGATGATACCCCGGCCGCCCCGTCGCCGCCGGCTCCACCCCAGAAAAGCCCAACGAACCTAAGTCCAGTTCGTCGACGAACGCCTCGATCGCCCGAACCGGGTTCTCTTCACTCACCCAGTCGTCCAGATATTCCGGGAGCAGAACGCCCTGCCGCCGGTCCTTACCCTCGACAAAGCGTTTCATCGACCACTCCAGCCGCTGCGTCGATTTCAGATTCTAAGCTGCTTCGCCGTTTTCACACAGCCTCCACCCATCTTCCCCCTTCACAACGTCCGGTTCGAGAAATCAGGCTGAGCGCGAACGTCTCTGTCCGAGGCAGCCTGAATCCATTCACCACGGCGTCATCATGCGACGTTCACCGCGCGACCGGCGACAGGTTCACCCGCAGACCCACGCCCCTACCCCAGCCCATAGTGCTGGGCGAGGCGACCCAACGCCAGTTTCAACACGGTCTTGCCGGCGCGGCGGGGGAGGCCGAGGTTGCGCTCGGCGGCCTGCAGGGCGCTGCCGTGCAGGCACACCCGCTCCAGGATCTCGCGCAGGCCCGGCCCCGCCGCCTGCAGCGCCGCCGCCACCCTGGTTTTGGCGGCGCGGGCGCGCTCGGCCGGATCGACGCGCGGGCCGCCGCCGGCGCCGGCGCGCGGCTGGCCGCTCCAGTCCATGGTCAGGCGGCCGACGGTTCCGGCGCGATAGAAGTCGTCGCGCAGCCGCTCCCCCGCCGCCGCCTCCTGGGGGGTGAGCCAGGGCTGGCCGTATTGGTCGCGGCGTCGGGCCAGCCAGGCGATGGGGGATTCCCCGAGGTTGGCGGCGCGAGCGGTGGCGCGGCCCTCCTCGTCGAGCATCGCCCGCTCTCCATAGACCACGCCGGGCCGCCCCGGCGGCGGCGGCTCGGGCGGCGGCGGGCGGGCGGCGATCCAGCCGCCGTCGGATCGAGGCTTCAGCCCAGGCTCGGCCACCAGGCGCAAGAACGCCGCCTCATCGAGCCTGAGCAAGGGCCGGCGGCGGCGGTCGGGAACCAGGCGCAGCACATAGCCCTCCCCCACAGCTTCCAGAAAGGCGCCGGGCCGGGCCAGGGCGTCCTTGGCGCGAGCCGCGATGCGCTCCACATCGCCGCCGCAGGCGCTGGGGCGGCTCATAGGTCGATCTCGTCGATGCAGAGGGGCGCGGCGCGCACGCAGCGCTCCAGCCGGGCGATGCTGAGATCGAAGATCGGATTGGAGCGCAGGTCCTCCACCCGCTTGACCGCATAGCTGCAGGTGGTCCGGTCTCGACCGAACACCGCCGCCACCCGCGCCAGGGGCCATGCGCAGGCGGTGTGGGTCAGATAGATGGCGATCTGGCGCGCCCGCGCCGCCTCGCCGCAATGGCGGGTGGGACAGGCGATCTCGCCCGCCTGAACGCCGGTGGACAGAGCCACCAGTTGAATGACGAAGGCGGCGAGCCGATGGTCGCGCGCGTTCGATCGCTTGCCCGCTCTTAACAGGCCGTCGCCCAGGCCCGAAGCGCCAAGGCCGACCTCCGTATGCAATGCCGTCATGGGATCCTCAAACCGGCGCGAGCTGATCTCCGCGCCGATCCAATCCTACATGAGGGTCGGAATGCGAGGATAACTTTCCTATTATTTTTCTCAAATAGGAGGAAAAGCCGCGAGCGCGGAGCGGGCCTAGGCGGCGCGAATCCCGCTGCGACTCCAGGCGTTGGATGAGCCCACCACCACGTCATAGCCCAAAATCATGTCCACCCTGTCCCCGTCGCCGGCCAGGGGAAGACGCAGCCAAAGGATGGAGAGATGGGGCGCCCCGCGCCACGCTAAAGAGTGGAAACCCACCCCCGGCAAGCGGGTGTCGACGATCTGATCGAGCTGCCCTCGCCAGTATTGGGCGGCCTCGGCGGCATAGACGTCGCCAAGGCTCTTGCCGGTGATTTCGCCGCCATAGACGCTGTAAAGCCCTGTGCCCGCCAGGCGCAGACGGTAGTCGCGAGGCGCGAAGCTGCGCGCCTCGTCCACGTCGATCAGGCTGATGGTGGGCAAATGGCGCTTGAAATCGCAAGGATCGATCTGGGCGCGGCCGGGCAAGCGCCCGCTTCGGCGCCGCGAGCGCCAATAGCCGAGGATTTCTTCATGCGCCCTGACGGCGGACGCGGATCCGGAGAACTGTAGCTGCATCTTCAGATTCCCCCACAACCCTATGGAATCTCACCATTTACCATGGCTTAATTCACGCACTCTCGCAATGCTTTTTTAAGCCTTTCAACCCGCGTCCCGACGCAGTCGATTCTGTCGCAGCCCCCTCCGTGGGCCAATAAAAAACGCCCGCCGGATGCGCCGGCGGGCGTGGCTCTTCGGTATCGCCAAGAGGGCCTTTGCGCCGGCTATCGCGCCTTGCGGCCGCCCTGCCCCAGACCCATCTGCTTGGCCAGGTCCGAGCGCGCCTGGGCGTAGTTGGGCGCAACCATGGGGTAGTCCTTGGCCAGGGCCCACTTCTCGCGATAATCTTCCGGGCTCATATTATATTTGGTGCGCAGGTGGCGCTTCAGCGACTTGAACTTACGCCCGTCCTCCAAGCATATCAGGTAGTCCGGCGTGATCGATTTCTTGACCGATACGGCCGGCTCCCTCGGCGCGGCGTCCGCTTCGACCACGCCCGTGGTCACGCCGGTGAGCGCCAGATGCACGCTCTGGATCAGCTTGGGCAAATCACTGGCCGATACAGTGTTGTTGCCGACATAGGCGGATACGATCTCTGTCGTCATCTCGATGACGTCTGCGTTATCTTCCATCACTTCTTAACCCACGAGCGCCCGAAGGCGGGTACATTGATCTAAGGCGACTGAGCCTCTCGATGGCGGTCTATAGAGATTTTGTTGATAATACAACGGCCTTTTTCGCCTTTTGAGCGACCAATGCTTGAATGATAAGAGCAATTGAAAGCGCGAGCGTGCGCGCCCATGCAAAGGGCAGATGTTCGTGGCGCTCGGTTTGCAAAGAAACTTGATTTATTTCAAAACTGCATTGAATCGAATGACTCGCGACATTGTGCGCGCCGGCGTCGATCAGCCGTTGTAGTCGGCGGCCAGGGCCAGCATGGCGGCCCTTTGCGGGGCGGAATATTCATCCACCGCCTCTTCGTCCCCCTCGCGGATGGCGCGAATCAAGGCCGGCGTCAGGGCCGAGGAGAGGGACCAGTTCCAGTAGCGGAGCACGGTCTGCGCCCGGTCCACCGCCATCATGTCGTAGATCAGAAAGGTGCGCTCAAGGGCCGGGGCGATCTGGCCCTGGGAATCCTCTTCCGGCCGGCGCATGGCCCGCCAGAGGGAGACGATGGACGAGCGCGGCAGGCCGGTGGCTTTGCAGAGGATGGCCAGGGGCTCGCCGCAGTGATCTGTGAAAATCTTGGCCCCGGTCATCGGCTTGATCCCGGCGAGGTAGGCGATCTCCGAGGCGATCTCGCGGCTCATGCCCCCCGCTTCGGCGACGAGCACGGCGTCCTCCAGGCTGGCGTAGGGGCTTTTCTCGATGGCGGCGCGGTTGCGCTGACGCCGCTCGATGAACTGCAGGGCCTTGCGCACCAGGGCGTCCTGCCAGCCGTCCTCAGCAGCGCGGGAGAAGAGGTCGCTGGCCGCTTCCTGAAGCACTTCGCGGCTGACGGCGAACCTTTGCAGGATCAGCCGGCGGGCTTCCGGCTCGGCCCACCAGAACATCACATAGGCGTGGCTGGGGCGCAGCTCGGGCCGGCGCAGGAGCCCGGTGACCAGGCTGTTGTAGGTGCGCGAATCGGCGACGATGCGCTCGATGGCGGCCGGGGACAGGCTGGCTGAGAGGTTGGCCAGGAGCACGTCGGTGACCCCAAGCTCCCCCGCCTCGGTCAGGGCCTCGGCCACCACTTCCGAGACGCCCCGCCGCCCGGCGATGACCCGCCGGTGCTCGATGCGGGCGTGGCGGACGCAGCCGATCAGGTCCGTGTCGCTGAGCGAGGTGCCGTCGGCCAGCAAGGGGGCGGCGATCTCCAGCTCGTCGCGCAGCAGGAGGCGCACCAGGGCGTTGGGCACCTCGCCCAGATGAGCCAGGCGGGCGGCCACCCGGCGCCGGTCGTCCGGTTCGGCCTCGCGCAGCATCTCGACCAGCAAATCCGCTGTGACCGCCCGCTCAAAGGCGTTCACGCGGCTGGACGGCAGGCAGACCACGTCGGCGAGCCGGCGCAGCAGGGCCCGCCGCGCGCGGCTGGGCGCAGGCGCGACCGGCAGGTCGGCGAGATCGATGGTCAGGGCGTCAGCCACGGCGGCTCCCAATTGCCCGGGGATTAGACCTGAGGCCGGTTAACCGCCGGTGTGCAGTGGCGGGCTGCGACGACGCCCCACGGGGCGGGAGTCCATGGTGGACATTTTCGAGCGACCCCTGTGTGGAAAAGCGCTCACTTCTATCGCTGGCGAAGACGGCGCTTTCTCTCCAATCGCCACTTTCGCTCACTTGCGCCAAGGGCGGCGCAAAGCCGGCGCCCCGCCGCGCGCAGGGCGGGCAAAGCCTTATCCGGCAAGGCGTCAGCGTATCGGTCCCACGGCGATCCTCCATCCCCTGCATGATAACCCCAAACCGGGCGAGGAGGAGAAGATCGCCTCGCGAGTAGAGATTTTGTATCGCGATGTATCGTGATTATCCGTCGACGAAGACATGGGCGTTTGCGACGGGCGCGAAGCGCGCGACCATGCGGCTGCCACGGTTGCGAGCAGTAGTGTTGAACGAAAATTGGGTGGTATTTCAGTTTGAATTTTGCACTTCAACTGAAGGCGGCGCAGGTTTGGCCGTGCCCTTTGCTCTCATCCCATGGACGGCTTCCAGAGCCCTCAGGTCATCTGTCGTATTTAGTTGGGGCATTGGTTCCCAAGCGGGTGGATTGTTGTTGAAATCATTCACTTCCACCCGCGACCAAGTGCGGCCAGCTCAACCTCTGCGCTATGAATTATCACGTATCGGCCGATCTCTGGGTGCTCGGCATGTGCAGAAGATGCAGATGCAGTTGGCTGAGGGGGCGACGCCGTACCTGGCCTTGAACATCCCGTAGCCATGGCCAGCACAGTTATGAGCGCAAAAACTTTCTTCATATCCCATCTGTTTGCGTTCACATCAGCTCTGGCACACGTCGCACGAGTGTTAGATTTCGAGGATTTAGTAGTCGGCGAGCAATCGGAGCGAACTTACCCGGCCAGACCCGCCCTTAAGTCCATGGAGGAAATTGTCGGCGAGCGGTTTCTGCTGTCAAGGACGGCCCCAAAGGGCCGCCGCGAAGCGGCGCTGCGCGTCCTTGACAGCAGAAACCGCCATCGCCGTATCGTTCCACCATGGGCCTTAGGGGCTATTGGAACTGCGGCTGCAAGCTCTCGTCAGTCGTGGCGATGCCCCCCTTTGTCATCCTCGGGGATCGCGAAGCAATAACCCGAGGATGACAGCTAAGGAGAACGGCAGGTAAGGGGGTGAAGGTGGAAGCCTAAGCCGCCGCCAGCTTCACCGCGTCGGCGATGTCCTTGACCACCTTGGCGATCAGGCGCTCGTCGTCGCCTTCGGCCATCACCCGGATCAGGGGTTCGGTCCCCGAGGGGCGGACCAGCACGCGGCCTGAGCCGTTAAGGCGGCCCTCCGCCGTGGCGATGGCGGTCAGGACGGCGTCGGACTTCATCGGCTCGCCGCCCGGCGCGATCCTGACATTGACCATCTTTTGCGGCACGGGCTCGAACTGGCGGGCGAGCGCGCTCATCGGCTGTTTGGTCTCGACCATCACCGCCAAGACCTGCAGGGCGGCCAGCAAACCATCGCCCGTCGTGGAGAGGTCCGAAAGGATGATGTGGCCGGACTGCTCGCCGCCGATGTTGAAGCCGCCGTCGCGCATCTTGGCCATCACATAGCGGTCGCCGACCTTGGTGCGCTCAAGGCTGAGGCCCCGCGCCTCCATGAAGCGTTGCAGGCCGAGGTTGGACATCACCGTCGCCACCACCCCTCCGCCCAAGAGCTTGCCGGACTTGACCCAGGCGGCGGCGATGATGGCCAGGATCTGGTCGCCGTCGACGATCTGGCCTTTTTCGTCACAGATGGCGATGCGGTCGGCGTCGCCGTCCAGCCCTATGCCGATGTCGGCGCGGTATTCCTTCACCGCCTTGGCCATGGCCTGGGGGTGGGTGGAGCCGCACTCCTCGTTGATGTTCATGCCGTTGGGGGAGACGCCCACGGGGATCACCTCGGCGCCCAGCTCATAGAGGGCGGTGGGGGCGACCTTATAGGCGGCGCCGTTGGCGCAATCGATGACGACGCGCAGGCCCGCCAGACTGAGCTTACGGGGGAAGCTGGCCTTGGCGATCTCTACGTAACGCGCCTGGCTGTCGTCGATGCGCAAAACCCGGCCGAGCTCGCGCGGCGGGGCCAGGTCCACCTGCAGCCCCTCGTCCATCAGGGCCTCGATCTCGGCCTCGCGCTCGTCCGACAGCTTATAGCCGTCCGGGCCGAACAGCTTGATGCCGTTGTCGGTGAAGGCGTTGTGGGAGGCGGAGATCATCACCCCAAGGTCCGCGCGCATGGACCGGGTCATCATCGCCACCCCGGGGGTGGGGAGCGGGCCGAACAGGCGCACATCCATGCCGACGCTGGTGAAGCCGGCGACCAGGGCCGGCTCGACCATATAGCCGGAAAGCCGCGTATCCTTGCCGATCACCACCAGGTGGCGGCGGTCTGAGTCCGAGCGATGGAGCTTGCCGGCGGCGAGGCCCACGCGCAGGGCGACCTCGGCCGTCATCGGATAGGTGTTGGCGGTGCCGCGAATGCCGTCGGTGCCGAAATAGCCGCGCTTTCTCATAGCCGTCTTTCGCTCATGGCCAATCTTTCGATCATAGGAGGTTCATCGCCAATATCCGATACGTCCCATCGGAAACGTCTGGAAACCGAGATTTACACCCGATCTCGTTCTCGAATGATAAAGCACGGCAAACCAAGCTCCATCCCCTCCTTCGTCCTACAAGCAAGACAGGCGCAAAATCATGTGCGGAATCATCGGCATCGTCGGCACATCGACCGCGGCGCCCCGGCTGATCGACAGCCTCAAGCGCCTGGAATATCGCGGCTATGATTCGGCGGGCCTCGCCTGCATCGTCGACGGCGCCATCGAACGTCGCCGGGCGCCCGGCAAGCTGTTGAACCTGGAGGCGGTGCTGAAGGATGAGCCGCTGCCCGGAACCGTCGGCATCGGCCACACCCGCTGGGCCACCCACGGCGCGCCGACCACCGCCAACGCCCACCCCCACATCGCCGGCCGCGTGGCCGTGGCCCACAACGGCATCATCGAGAACTTCGCCCCCTTAAAGGCCGAGCTGATCGCCGAGGGCCGGGTGTTCCTAAGCGAAACCGACACCGAAGTGGTCGCCCACCTGATCGACCGGGAGCTCTCAAAGGGCTCAGAGCCGCTGGTCGCCTTTAAGGCCATGCTGGACCGGATCGAGGGCGCCTATGCGCTTGCCGTGCTGATCTCGGGCGAGCAGCCGCTGATCCTGGGCGCCCGTTTCGGCCCCCCGCTGGTGGTCGGCTATGGCGAGGGGAAGATGTTCATCGGCTCGGACGCCATTGCGGTCGGCCCCTTCACCACCCGTATCTCCTATCTGGAAGAGGGCGATTACGTCGCCATCGACCACGACAGCGCCCGGATCTTCGACGCCTCTGGCCGCTCGGTGAAGCGCAAGGTGCATCAGGTTGCGGCCTCGGCCGCCATGGTCGAGAAGGGCAACTACCGCCACTTCATGGCCAAGGAGATCCACGACCAGCCGGACGCCTGCCAGCACACCCTCTCGGCCTATCTGGATCCGGTGGCCGGGCGCGCCAAGCTGCCGCCGGGCTTCAGTTTCGAGGGGGTGGAGCGGATCCAGATCGTCGCCTGCGGCACCGCATACCTCGCCGGCCTCACCGCCAAGTACCTCTTCGAGCAGGTGGCCGATTTGCCGGTGGACGTGGAGATCGCCTCGGAGTTCCGCTATCGCGATCCCGCCGTTTCCAAGAGCACGCTTGCGCTAGCCATCTCGCAATCGGGCGAAACCGCCGACACCCTGGCGGCGCTGAAATGGTGCAAGACCAAGGGGCTGAAGACCGCCGCCCTGGTCAACGCCCACCAATCGACCATGGCCCGCGAGGCCGACATGATGCTGCCCACCAACGCCGGGCCGGAGATCGGGGTGGCCTCCACCAAGGCCTTCACCGCCCAGGTCTGCGCCCTCTCCGCCCTGGTGATCGCCGCCGCCCGCCACCGGGGAACCATCGACGCCGCGGAGGAAGCCCGCCTGGTAGGCGTCTTGATGGAGGCCCCCCGCCTGATCGGCGAGGCTTTGGCTGTTGAGGATAAGGTGAAGGAGATCGCCTATGGCCTCTCCAAGGTGCGCGATGTCCTCTATCTCGGGCGCGGCCTGACCTATGCGCTAGCCCTGGAAGGCGCCCTGAAGCTGAAGGAAATCAGCTACATTCACGCCGAGGGCTATGCGGCGGGGGAGCTGAAGCATGGTCCCATCGCCCTGATCGACGAGGCGACGCCCGTGGTGGTGATCGCGCCCACCGACGCCCTTTTCGAGAAGACCCAGTCCAACATGCAGGAGGTCGCGGCCCGGGGCGCCCCGATCATCCTGATCACCGACGCGGCGGGTATGCACCACGCGCCCAAGCTCGCCGACGTGATCCTGGCCCCCGCCTGCGATCCCTTCATCGCCCCGCTGGTTTATGCGCCAGCCATGCAGCTGCTTGCCTACCACGTGGCCGTGCATAAGGGCACCGACGTGGATCAGCCAAGAAACCTCGCCAAATCCGTAACAGTTGAGTAGTAGGCTGCCCACGATCAGGCTTGTGGGGATTGAATGAAGCATATCCGTAAAGCGGTGTTCCCGGTCGCCGGTCTGGGCACCCGCATGTTGCCGGCGGCCAAGACCGTGGCCAAGGAGATGCTCACCGTCGTCGACCGTCCCTTGATCCACTATGTGGTGGCCGAGGCGCGGGCGGCGGGGATCGAGCACTTCATCTTCGTCACCGGGCGCGGCAAGGGCGCCATCGAAGACTATTTCGACCACCACGTAGAGCTGGAAGAGACCCTGAAGACCAAGGGCAAGACCGGCCTTCTGAACGACATGCTGGCCGACCTCCCGAAAGAGGGCGAGATCTCCTATGTGCGCCAGATGAACCCCCACGGTCTCGGCCACGCGGTCTGGTGTGCGCGAGACATCGTCGGCGACGAGCCCTTCGCGGTGATCCTGCCCGACATGATCATGGACGCCGAACCCGGCTGCACCGCCCAGATGCTGGCCGCCTATGAGCAAACGGGCGGCTCCAACATCATCGTCGTCGAGCCCTGCCCCCCCGGCATGGCCCACCAGTACGGCATCGTCGCCCTGGAGCAGCAGTCGGGCCGCCTGAACAAGATGACCGGCATGGTGGAAAAGCCCCCGGCCGGCACCGAGCCGTCGAACCTGTTCATCTCCGGCCGCTACGTCTTGAACCCGGAGATCTTCGCCATCCTGGCGGATAAGGAGCGCGGGGCGGGCAATGAGATCCAGCTCACCGACGCCATGCACAAGCTGATGAAGACCCAGGCCTTCCACGCCCTGGAATATGACGGGACCACCTACGACTGCGGCGACAAGCTCGGGTGGCTCCGCGCCAATGTGGCCCTGGCCCTGAAGCGCGACGACATCAAGGGCGTGCGGGCGATGATCGAGGGGCTGTTGGGATAACCAGGGGCGAGCCCATCGCGGACAGAATGTGCTGCGATACGGTGTGCGACGCCCTAGCTGTCATCCCGGCCGTAAGCCCGCGAAGGCGGGCTGAAGAGCCGGGACCCAGTTGGGTGAACTCTGGGTCCCGGATAAGCGCGACGCGCTTTCCGGGATGACAGCGGTGGATGCTACGTCCGGGACGACAGCTTCAGAGTCTCCTCCACCGCCGCGATCATTCGCGCCAGATCCTGCGGCCGCGACAGCCGGTGATCCCCGTCCTTGATCAGCGTGAAGACCACGTCCTCGCCCTCAATCGCTTCCGCCAGATCCAGGGCGTGGCGCCAGGGCACGTCCGGATCCGCCCCGCCCTGCAGGATGCGGACGGGCGCGACGATCTCCACCGGCCCCGGCAGGATCGACCAGGCCCTGCCCTCCTCCAGCAAGCGGGCGGTGATGGGATAGCCGCCGTCGTCGTATTCGGAGGGCCGGGTCCAGACCCCGTCCCGCGCCAGGGCCGCCTTCGCCTCGGGCGGCAGGCCGGGCGTCATCAGCCTGTCGGTGAAGTCGGCGGCGGGGGCGATCAGCACCAGGGCGTGGACACGCTCAGGCCGCGCCAGGGCGGCCAGGCAGGCCAGCCAGCCGCCCATGGAGGAGCCGACCAGCACCAACGGCCCCGCGGTCAGTTCGTCGATGGCCGCCAGGGCGTCGCTGCGCCAGCGGCCGATGGTCCCATCCTCAAAAGCGCCGGAGGATTGGCCGTGGCCGAAGTAGTCGAAGCGCAGGTAACCCCGCCCCGCCGCCGTCGCCCAGTCGTGCAGGGCCAGGGCCTTGGTTCCCGTCATGTCGGAATGAAACCCGCCGAGCCAGACCGCCGTCGGCCCCGCCCCCTGCACCCGCCGGTAAGCCAGGCGCTCCCCGCCCGGCCGCGCCAGATAGTCGGGCGGCGGCAAGGGCGACGGGTCGATCAGTGGGCGCCGGCCTTGACGCCTCTGAGGCCGAAGACGCCGAGGGCCAGCACGATCAGGCCGACGACCAGGGCGGTAAAGAAGCCCGCCGGGGTGCAGAACCACAGGGTCATGACGATGATCAGGTCCGCGACGCCCAGGGCGCCCCACTTGAACAGCTCCATCACCCCGACATAGGTCGAGGACTGCGCCTGGATCGGCATGTGGCCGTGGTGGTGCTCGATGGAATGGGCGTGCTCGGCCATGGAAATCCCCGCATAAAGTTGGCGCGGACTATAGCTATAGGGACGCTGGGCTCAAGTCGTTTGGCGGCCGGCGTGAAGGGAAGGTCGATGGATTCGAGCGGAGGTGGATCGCCGAAAGCCCTATGGCCCTGCCTGGCGCTGGCGGGGGTGGCGCTGGCGCTCGGCGCGCCCGGCCCGGCCCGCGCCCAGACCCAGGCCGCCTGGGTGCAGTTGGTCGACGGCGGCGCGGTGGAGGTGCGGGCGGCGGCAGGCGTAGGCGAGACCTGCCCCATGCTCACCGTCGATGGTCGCCCCACCCCCATGGCCCTGCGCGCCGCGCCTGACGCCGCCTTCCCCGTCCTTTGCCAGTTGAAGCTGCCAACGGGCGCCCGCACGGCCGAGATCGCCGGCCGGCCTCTGCCCCTGCCCCGCCCCCACATCGACCGCATCGTGGTGATGGGCGACACCGGCTGTCGGCTCAAGGGTTTCCAGGTGCAGAACTGCAACGATCCCAAGGCCTGGCCCTTCGCCGCCGTGGCCCGGCGGGCGGCGGCGGAACATCCAGACCTCGTGATCCATGTGGGCGACTACTATTATCGCGAGAGCGCCTGCCCACTGAACCTGCCGGGCTGCGCGGGCAGTCCCCACGGGGATGTCTGGCCGACCTGGGCAGCCGAGTTCTTCGACCCCGCCAGGCCCCTCCTGGACGCCGCCCCCTGGGTATTCGCCCGTGGCAACCACGAGAGCTGCTCGCGCGGCGGCCGGGGCTGGTTCCGCCTGCTCGACGCCGCTGACGCTCCGTTGGCCTGTCCCACCCTGTCGGCGCCCTTCGCCGTGCCGATCGGCGGCCCCGCGGGGGCGAGCGTGACCCTGCACGTGCTCGACAGCGCCGACACCGACGACCGCGCCACGCCCCCCGCCGCCGTCGCCGCCTTCAAGGCCGCCCTCGAAACGGTGAAGCCGACGCCCGGCGAGACGGAGTGGATCGTCACCCACCGGCCGATCTGGGGCCTGGTCCCGGTGGCCCGCATCGGCCCCTTCGGCCCGATCAACGTGGCCCTCAACGCCACCGAACAGGCGGCGGTGCGGGGCGAGCCCTTGACGACCGTGCGGTTGATCCTCTCGGGCCACATCCACCACTTCGCCAGCGTCTCCTTCGGTCCGCAGCGCCCGGCCCAGCTGATCGTCGGCACCGGCGGCGATGTGGGGGAGAGCGCCGACACCCGTGATCCTACGGGCGACATCGTCGAGATCGACGGCCTGGAGGCCAAGACCCTGGAGTTCGAGCGCTTCGGCTACTTCGTGCTCGACCGGGCGGGGGAAGACTGGCGCGGCGCCTTCAAGGATGTCGACGGCCGGATCGTGGCCGCCTGCACCCTGCACGCCCGCATCCTCAGCTGCCGCAGGGCAAGGTAGCGTTGCGCCGAACCTGCCGACCCGGCAAGGTGCGCTGAATAGGGAGCGGATGATGCTGCACAGAACCGTGGCGCGGTGGACCTTGGGGCTCGCCGCCCTCCTCGCCGTGCAGGCCCCCGCGGCGGTCTACGCCGCCGAACCCAGCGCCTACGCCGAGGTCGATCCCTTCATCGGCACGGGGCCGGACGGCCATACCTTTCCCGGCGCCGTGGTTCCCTTCGGCATGGTGCAGCTTTCCCCCGACACCCTGATCGCCGACTTCAAGCACTCCTACGCCCACGCCGCCGGCTATCGCTTCGGCGACCCGACCATCCAGGGCTTCTCCCACACCCACTTTTCCGGCGCGGGGCACTCAGACCTTGGCGACGTGCTGGTGATGCCCATCGCCGGGGATGTGCAGCTCGATCCCGGCGAGGCGGACAAGCCCGGTTCCGGCTACCGCTCCCGCTATAGCCACACGAGCGAGGTGGCTGAACCCGGCTATTACGCGGTGACCCTCTCGGACTACGGCGTCCGCGCCGAGCTGTCGGCCACCCCCCACGTGGGCCTGCACCGCTATGGCTTTCCGGCGGACAAGCCCGCCCACCTGCTGATCGACCTGCGTCAGAGCATCTATAACTATCCGGGCAAGGTCTTGTGGTCGCGCCTGCGCATCCGCAGCGACGGCACGGTCACCGGCTTTCGCGAGACCCGCGGCTGGGCCCCTGCCCGCCAGCTCTATTTCGCCATGCGGTTCTCAGAGGCGCCCATCGGGCATGAGCTCTACGACAAAGAAGACGAGCCGGTGCGCTACAACCCCTTCAAGGGCCCCGGCGATTCGCCCGCCGACACGCAAGCCATCGTCGGGCGCGGCCTGATCGGCGTCTTGGACTTCGGCCTCTTGAAAAGCCCCCTGGTGGCGAAGGTCGCCCTATCCTCGGTCAGCGAAGAGGGGGCGATCGCCAACCTCGACGCCGAGGCGAAGGGGTTCGATTTCGACGGGGTGCGCGCATCGGCCAAGGCGGCCTGGACGGACGCCCTGGCTTCCGCCCAGTTCGAGGCGCCGTCGGGGATGCGGAAGACCCTCTACACCTCCCTCTACCACGCCCTGATGGCCCCGAGCGTCGCTGAGGACGTGGACGGCCGCTATCGGGGGCCGGACAATGAGGTGCATAGGGCTGAGGGCTTCACCTTCGTCTCCAGCTTTTCCCTCTGGGACACCTATCGCGCCGAACAGCCGCTGATGACCCTGATCCAGCCGAACCGGCGCACCAGCGATGTGGTCAATTCCCTGATCGCCTCGCGGGAGGAAAGCCCCTTCGGCATCCTGCCCATCTGGCAATATCAGGGCCAGGAGACCTGGTGCATGATCGGCTATCACGCCGTGCCGGAAATCGCCGACGCCATCGTCAAGGGCGTGCCGGGATTTGATCGTGGGAGGGCGATGGCCGCCATGACCGCCAGCGCCACCTACGCCCCCTACGGGCATCTGGGCGTCTATATGCAGCGGGGCTACGTCCCGACGGATCTGGATGGCGAGGGCGTCTCCAAGACCGTGGAATACGCCTTCGACGACTGGACCATCGCCGCCGCCGCCAAGACCCTAGGCGATAGCGCCACGGCCAAGACCTTCAACGCCCGCGCCGGATACTGGCGCAATGTGTTCGACTCCAAGACCGGCTTTGTGCGCCCGAAACTCGCCGACGGGACCTTCCGCGAGCCCTTCGATCCAGCCATGGCGGGGATCCAATCCGGCTTCACCGAGGGCAACGCCTGGCAATATAGCCAGTACGAGCCCCAGGATATCGGCGGCCTGATCCAGGCCATGGGCGGCGACGCCAAGCTGGTTTCCAAGCTCGACCTGACCTTCGACCAGACGGTGGACCCGAAGAACTATTCCAATGTCGAGGATATGGCCGGTTTGATCGGCCAGTACGTCCACGGCAACGAGCCCAGCCACCACATGGCCTATCTCTACGACTACGCCGGCCAGCCCTGGCGCACCCAGGCGCGGCTGAAGCAGATCGTCGACAGCCAGTACCGCCCGGCCCCCGATGGCCTGGTCGGCAACGACGACCTCGGCCAGATGTCCGCCTGGATGATCTTCACGGCGCTCGGCTTCTATCCGGTGGCCCCGGCCTCCAATGAATACGTCATCGGCCGCCCGTTCGTGGAGCGGGCGGCGCTACGCCTGCCGAACGGTAAGACCTTCACCGTGGTGACGGACGGGCTGTCGGACGCCCACCCCTATGTCGGCCGCGTCACCCTGAACGGGCGGCCGCTGACCAGGAGCTTCATCCGCCACGAGGAGATCATGGCCGGCGGCGAACTGCGCTTCGTCATGCAGGCCGAGCCGAACGAGCGCTGGGCGACGGGGGCCGGAGAGCGACCGTTCTCGATGAGCGGCTACGGGCGCTAACGCCCGTTCACCTAATGGCCAGCCGGCGGATTGCCCACCGGCGCATTGAAGGAAAAATCGAAGGCCCCGTCGGTCGGCGGGACGGCGGCGATCACCCCGTCGTCGGCGAACAGCTGCAAGACATTGCGCTCTTCTTGAACAATCGCCGGGGTCATAGGCACCGTGACGGGCCGGTAGTTGCTCAGCATGTCGAAGGCGACGTCCCAGGGAAGTCCCGTCTCCTTAGACAGGACGGTCGCATAGTCGCCCAAATGGTTCTTCTCCCACTGTTGGGCCACCGTCAGCCGATGCAGGAAATCGGCGAGCTGTGGACGCTTGTCTCGGATCGAGGCGTCGGACGCGGCCTGGAAGCCATAGACGTTCAGCACGCCCACCCCATTGGCGACCACCCGTCCGCCGCCATGCAAGACTTCCAAGCCGACGTAGGGGCTCCAGGTCGACCAGGCGTCCACCGCCCCGCTGGAGAGCGCCGCCTTGGCGTCGCCCGGGGCTAGGTAGACGACCTGTACGTCGCTGGGCTTCAGGTGGGCCTGGGCCAGCAGGCGCAGCAGCAGATAGTGGCCGATCGATCCCTTGCCGGTGGCGATTTTTCGCCCCTTCAGGTCCGCGACCGCCTTGATCGGGGAGTTCTTCCCCACGATCACCGCCACGCTGCGACCGCCGTGCTCCAAGCGATAGATCTGTGCCACCTTCAGCTTGGGATTATTGGCGTAGGCGAACAGGAAGGGCGCATCCCCCGCCCCGCCCGCGTCCACTGCACCTGCGCCCAGAGCCTCCAAGAGGGTCTGGGCCGAGGGGAATTCGCTCCATTCCACCCGATAGGGCGCGCCGTCCAGGGCATGGGAGGCCAGCATCACCGCCTTTATGGTTCCCTTTTGATCGGCCACCTTCAATACCGGTAGATCGCCACCGGCCGCCGCCCCACCCCGCGAGCAGCCCCCCAGAACCAGGGCGGCGCAGATCAGGGTCAGCGCCAGCCCGCGGGCGGGGCGAGAGGAACGGTGAAGCAGGGTCATAGGCGTCTCCTTGGGCGGCCGGCCCCGAGCCGCGCGCCATCGACACGGATTTGCGCGGACCGCCGACGGCTGCGACGTGGCCCTCTATGGCCGCAACGGCCCGCTTCCCGCGCCAAAGTTATCATGAAGCGAAGAAGAGATATTCTAACGTTGAGTGGCGCTCATATGGACATCGATCGAAACTCATGTTTCTGCATCGATCTGAAATTATCGATCTATTGCCCCTGTCAGAGTCGCATATAAAAGCGCGGATAACCGATATTCGCCGATGAAATACATTGGATCATCGCCCTTGCTGTTGAGATTTTCTGCGGATGATCGGAGTCGAACTTCATTGATGCGGAGGGGATGACTTTCTAAGTCTGGCTGCATGGCGGCGCCCAGCGCCAGCCCTCCGCAAAAGGATGCAGGTCATGACCCACAGCGCTCACCGACAACTCAAGCTCGGCGCCGTGCTCGTCGGGGTGGGCAACGACCAGTTCGGCTGGCGCGACCCGGAACTGAAGGGCGACGCCAGCGTCGACATCGATTGGTTCATCGAAAACGCGCGGCTGGCGGAAGCGGCGAAGTTCGACTTCGTCTTCCTGGTCGACAGCCCCTTCATCACGCCCGACACCACGCCCCACTTCCTCAACCGCCTGGAGCCCTTGACGCTGCTCTCGGCCCTGGCCGTCTCCACCTCCAAGATCGGGCTGATCGCCACCCTGACCACCTCCTATTGGGAGCCCTATAATGTGGCGCGCCAGTTCGCCTCGCTGGACAACATCAGCCACGGCCGCGCCGGATGGAACGTGGTGACCACCGGGCTTGAGGGGGCGTCGCGCAACTATGGCCGCGAGGAGCACTTCGATCACGCCGTGCGCTACGCCCGCGCCAAGGAATTCGTGCAGGTGGTGCAGGGCCTCTGGGACAGCTACGAGGACGACGCCTTCCCGCGCGACAAGGAGGCCGGGGTGTTCCTGGACAAGTCCAAGCAGCACGCGCTGAACCACAAGGGCGAGCACTTCTCCGTCGCCGGCCCCCTGGCCCTCAGCCGCTCCAAGCAGGGCCAGCCGGTGATCTTCCAGGCCGGAATCAGCGGCGAGGGGCGAAACCTCGCCGCCCACGTGGCCGAGGGCCTGTTCGCCGGGGTGGAAGGCTTCGAAGGGGCGCAGGAATACTACGCCGACGTGAAGGCCCGCGCCGCCGCACTCGGCCGCAATCCGGATCACATCACCGTCGTCCCCGGCCTCACCGCCGTCATCGAGGACACCGACGAAGAGGCCTATGCGCGGGTGGCGATCCATCAGGAGCAGCTGGATCTCGGCAAGCTCCTGGTCGCGCTCGGCCGCGCCTTCGGCTACCACGACTTCAGCCAGTACCCCTTGGACGAGCCCTTCCCGGACGTCAGCAAGCTCAGCCTGAACAGCTACAAGGGCCACGCCGAATCCATCGTCAAACGCGCCCGCGACGGCAATCTGACCCTGCGCCAGGCCGCCTATCAGCTGGCCGAGCGCCGCTCGGGCTTCGTCGGCTCGCCCAAGACCGTCGCCGATGAGATCGAGCGCTGGTTCGTCGGCCGGGCGGCGGACGGCTTCAACCTGATGATCTCGCGCCCCAGCGACTTCAAGAAGTTCCGCGAGCAGGTGCTGCCGATCCTGCAGGAGCGGGGCCTGTTCAAGACCGAGTACGAACACGACACCCTGCGCGGGCACCTGGGCCTGCCCATCCCGGCCAATCGCTTCGCAAGCCGGTTGGCGATCGCCGCCGAATAGGTCCTGAAACCGACCATGGGGCGCCGCGGCCGAGCGGCGCCCCATGCATATCCGCGTGCAAACCACGCCAACCGATCGACGCCGGTCCACCTGAAGTCGTATTTCAAATAATCATAAGATAAATAAGCTTATTGAGGCAGATTTTCTCTTCGTTATCGCCGCTTTACTTCATTGCTAAGCCCCGCATAAAGCCATCAAAAGACGATAATTCGGGAAACTACCTTCTCCAATACGCCCGATCCGTTCGTCATCTTTGGGATCCATTAGCATGTTACGACAATCATCGCGCCTCGCCGGCGGCGTTGCGCAGGCCGCGCTGATCTTCCTGGCCGCCGCCTCCACCGTCCACGCCGCTGAAACCGCCGACGCCGGCGGCGAGGGCGGCGCCGTCAAGGAAATCACCGTGACCGGCCAGGCCAAGAAGTCCGCCGTGGCGCGGGTGGTCTCGGCCGGGGCGCTCGGCAGCGCGAGCGTGCTGGAGACCCCGTTTTCGATCGAGGCGGTGACCAGCGACGAGATCCGCGGCCTGCAGACCAAGGACCTGAACGGCGTCTTTCGCGATGACGCCTCCATCACCGAGGTGAACAGCAGCGTGGCCGCCGCTTCCGGCGCCGCCTTCCGCATCCGCGGGGTGGTCCTGGACCAGCTGAACAGCTTCAAGGTTGACGGCCTGGCCATCCCCTACTGGTCGATCGACCTGCCCATCGAACAATTCGATCAGGTGCAGTTGCTGAAGGGCGCCACAGGCTTCATGTACGGTTTCGGCAGTCCGGCGGGGGTGGTCAACTTCATCACCAAGCGCCCGACCGACGCCCCCCTGCTCAGCGCCGATTTCGGCTATCGCTCCGACAGCCTCTACAGCGGCCACGTGGATGCCAGCACCCGCCTGGTCGATGGGCGGGTGGGCCTGCGTGTGAACCTGCAGGGGGAGGATGGCGGGGTCTATAACGGCGGCCACAACTCCAACTATTCCGGCGCCGTGGCGGCGGACGTGAAGCTGACCGACAAGCTGACCTGGACCGGCGACGCCTTCTACATGCGTACCCGCCAGACGGACGAGGTGAACACCGTCTCGGTCGGCTCGGCCGTCACCCATCTGACGCCCGTCAGCGGCGACACCAACTTCGGCGCGGTCGGGGATTGGAAGACCAATGAGATGAACATCTTCACCACCGGGCTGAACTACGATTTCAACAGCAACTGGAAGGCGACCCTCTCCTATCGCCACACCAAGCTCGATGAAAACTATCCCGGCAACCTCATCACCATCAGCGACAACAAGGGCGACTACAGCTCGACCGCCTTCTTCGTGCAGCGGATGTTCGAGATCGAGCAGATCCAGTCCGTGGTCGAGGGCCACTTCGACACCGGCCCCCTGACCCACGACCTGGTGTTCGGGGCCGGCGTCGAGACCCAGCACTACTATAGCGACGCCGGGGCCCTCGCGACCTATCCGATCGGCTCGGGCAACATCTACAGCAATCCGCAGCCGACCCTGGCCGCCCATCCGGCCTCGCTCTACAATCCCAAGCTCTACCAGCTGAACGAATACACCCAGCAAAGCCTCTTCGCCGGGGACACCATCGGCTGGGGCAAGTGGTCGCTCTTGGCCGGCTTTCGCTACACCACCTATAAGGACACGGTGCGCGGTCCGACCAATGCGGTCACCGCCATCTACAAGGCCAATCCCCTCTCGCCCACCATCGCCCTCTCCTACGAGATCCTGCCTCGGACCCGCGCCTATGTCAGCTATGTGCAGGGGCTGCAGAACGGCGGAGCCGCCGGCGCCGCCAATCTGAACAATGGCGCCACCTTCGGCCCCATCCACACCCAGCAGTACGAAGCGGGCCTGAAGACCGATCAGCGCATCTGGAACGGCACCTTGGCGCTGTTCCGCCTGGATCAGGGCGCTGACTACGTCAACACCTCCAACGTCTATGTGCAGAGCGGCCAGGTGCGCTATCAGGGCGTGGAGGCCAATGCGGCGGTGCGCCCGACGCCGGACTGGACCCTTTCGGCCAGCGCCACCTATCTGGACGCCGCCCTCAGGGACGAAGGCCCGGTCTATACCGGCAAAGAAGTGCCGGGCGTCGCCAAGGTGCAGGCCACGGTGCGGGCCGCCTACCAAATCCCGCTGGTCCCCGGCCTCGGCGTCGACCTGAACGTCAAATATACCGGCGACGGCTATGGCGACACCGTCAACCACCTGGAGTTCCCCTCCCATGAGACCGAGGACCTGGGCGTCAGCTACACCACCGCCATCGACACCCACCGGGTCACCTTCCGCGGCGCGGTGAAGAACCTCGCCGACCAGCGGTATTGGATCTACAATTCCTCAACCGTTCTGCCGGGCGAGCCGCGCACCTTTATGTTCAGCATCCACGGGGACTTCTGAATATCGCCCCCCGATAGGACGGGTCGGGGGCGCTGGCGGCCGGAAGACCGGTCGCCAGAATGGGAGCGCGCGCAGCGGCGTGGCCGGCTCTGTTCCAATCATTACATGGATCGGTCCAAGACGGCGGGGCGCGGAGGTGCTAGGTGACCGCGCTCAGGCTTCCCGTTCAAATGAGACCGCCATGCCCCTGTCGATGCACCAAGCTTCCGTTCCCCTGTTCGTCCACCAATTCACCGCGCTCGCGGCCATTCTCACCAAGGCCGAAGCCTTTGCGACGGCTAAGAAGATCGATCCGTCGGTGCTGATCGGCGCCCGCCTGGCGCCCGACATGCTGCCGCTGGCCCGCCAGATCCAGATCGCCACCGACGGCGCCAAGGGCGGCGTGGCCCGCCTGGCCGGCGTGGATGTGCCGAGCTTCCCCGACACCGAAACCACCTTCCCCGAACTGCAAGAGCGCATCGCCAAGACCATCGCCTTCATTCAAAGCGTCCCGGCTGACAAGATCGACGGCAGCGAGGAAAAGGCCATCACCCTGAAGATGGGCGGGACGGACATAGAGTTCGTCGGCCAGCCCTATCTCTTGAACTTCGTCATCCCCAACTTCTTCTTTCATGTGACCATGACCTACGCGATCCTGCGCCATAACGGCGTCGAGATCGGCAAGAGGGATTATCTGGGCGCCCTCTAACCGGCGCGGTCGCGGCGGCCTGGCCAGCAGACCGGGCCGCCTGGCGGAACAGCGAAGCTGGCGGAGCGTTTTGAGCGTGGAGGATTACGATGACCGACGCCAAAACCACCCCCGACAAAGATCCGCTGCCCAAGACCGCGCCCCAGGTTCAGACGCCCAAGCAACGCAAGGATGAGAGCGAGCGACTGGACGAGGGACTGGAAGAGACCTTCCCGGCCAGCGATCCCGTCTCCGCCAAGCACATCACCTGATCCAATAGGCGCCATGGCTGGACCGGCCGTGGCGTCGGGGCGAGCTGCGCAAAATTGTCGAGCGCGGCGAACGGTTCATGCTAGGCTGGGGTCAGCGCCCCCGGGGCGCCGAATCGTCATCCGACCGATCCGACCACTGCGGCGCGCCCATCGGGCCGCGCCGAGCCGCGGACGTTGTCCGCAACACCAACCGATCAGAAGGAGCGCGTCGTGGCCAAGGGTCAGAAGAAAACCAATAAGGAAGTCCGCAAGCCCAAGGCGGAAAAGGTCAAGACCATGGCTGTGGGGCCGTCGTTCCTGACTCCGCCGACCAAGAAGAAATAGCCGCGCTCCCTCCCGCCATGGCCAGAGAAACCGTCCACGTGGTCCAGGCCTATATCGCCGGACGCGGCAAACAGCTGAAATCCGAACAGGCGATGGTGTGCAAATCCGCCGAGGAGGCGCGGCGCAAGGCCGAACGCTTGTCGCCGATCCGCCTGGGGGTGGTCGCCTTCTCCACCTCGGCCGACGCCGAGATGGGGGATTACGACGACGCGCCGACCATCCTCTACAAGGCTGGCCGGGTCCCCCCGCCCTTTGACGAAGACTAGGGCTTGGGCTTGGGCGAAAATTAGGGAAGACGGCGGCTAAGGCCTAGTCGTCGGCCTTGCGCAGATTGATCGCCGACTCGCGCCCGTCGCGACCCTTGTCCACGTCATAGCTGATCCGGTCGCCCTCATAGGGATCGCCGTGACCGGCGAACTCGACCGCGCTGACGTGCAAGAACACATCCTTGCCGCCGCCTTCCGGCGCGATGAACCCGAAACCCTTCTCGGGATTGTACCATTTGACGACGCCGGTGGGCATTAACGCATCTCCATCCATTGAACCGATAATCTTCAGCATAGAAGGTCGGCCCAGCCATGACCACCTTCCCTTTAAACTCAACCGCCCGGCGATCTCATGATTCCGCCGCCCGCTTGGGCTTGGCCTTGACCGTCGCCGCCTTCTTCGGGGCCGGCGCGGCCTTGCCCTGCAGGCTGGCCCTGAGCGCCGCCATCAGGTCCACCACATTGGTGTCCTCCGGCTCGGCCGACGCCACCAGCTTGTGGCCCTTCTCCTTGTCGGCGATCAGCGCCTTTAGCGCCTGCTCGTAGCGATCGACGAACTGGGTGGGATCGAACGGCCCCTCCTGCTGCTCGATGATCTTCTCGGCGATGGAGATCATCGCCGGATCCGGCTTGGCGTCGCTGATACCGCCGAACACCTCGGCAGCGTCGCGCACCTCGTCGTGGGTGCGCAGGCTATAGGCGAGGATGCCCTTGTCATGGGGCTCCAGCGCCAGGATGCGCTCGCGGGTGGAAAGCACGATGCGCCCGAGCGCGATCTGGCCGGTGCGCTTCAAGGCCTCGCGAATCACCCCGAACGCCTCCTGAGCCAGCTGACCGACGGGGGCGAGATAGTAGGGATTGTCCCAATAGATGCGGTCGATATCCGCTTGGGGCACGAAACGCTCGATATCGATGGTCTTTGTGCTCTCCAGCTTCACCGCCTTGATCTCGTCGTCGGTGAGCAGGACGTAGCGATCCTTTTCCACCTCATAGCCCTTGACCAGGGTGGAGCGATCCACCGGCCCGGTCTCGGGATCGGTGGCGATCATCTTGATACGATTGTTGGTCTTAGGGTTGATCAGGTTGAAGTGGACATCGCCGCCAGCGTCGGTCGCCGTGTAGAGGGCCACCTGACAGGTGACCAGGGAAAGCTTCAGGTGGCCTTGCCAGGTCGGGCGAAACGCCATGGTCAGATCCTCGACGACGCGATCTGCGCCGCGTTTTAGCTGAACGACTCGCGCCGCGAATCGTTCTGTGGATTTTGGCTGCGGATTTCGACTCAAGCGCGCGGAGCCGATGCGGGCGCAGAGCTTCAGCCCATCCGTTCCATGTCGGCGCGATCCTTGACCGTCACATCGAGATCGGTGATCAGGCCGTCGGCGATGGAGTAGACCCAGCCGTGCACGAACAACGCCTGGCCCCGCGCCCAGGCGTCCTGCACGAAGACATCGGACGCCACGTTGCGCACCTGGCGAATGACATTGAGTTCGCAAAGCCGGTCGAGCCGCGCCTCCTCCCCAGGCAGGGCTTCCAGCTCGTGACGATGATCGTGGGCGACCTCGCGGATGGGATGCAGCCAGTGATCGACGAGGCCGCGCCTCTGGCCGTCCACCGCCGCCGAAATGCCGCCGCAGCCGTAGTGGCCGACCACCATGACGTGCTTCACCTTCAAGACATCGACGGCGAACTGCAGCACGCTCAGATAGTTGGCGTCTTGGGGCGGGGCGAGATTGGCGACGTTGCGGTGAACGAAAAGTTCGCCCGGATCCAGGTCGACGATCTCATTGGCCGGAACCCGGCTGTCCGAACAGCCGATCCACAGGTACTCCGGTCCCTGTTGTCCCACCAGCCGTTTGAAGAAGCTGGGATCGGCCGCGATCTTGCGGTCAGCCCACGCACGATTGTTGGCTTTCAGATGCTCAAGCATCCCGCCGCCATAAGGGGAAATTCGCCGCCCTGCAATGGAGGCGGCGCGCGGTCAGCGCGTTGGCGTGGTCAGCGATCGCGCCGCTTGTCGCTATAGATCCGCAGAAGCCGCCGCATCGGCTCGCGCCCGCCAAAGATGGCGATGGCCGAACCCAACAGCGCGCCGATCAGAAAATGCGAACTCATCGCGCCCTCCATATACCCGTTCACACTAGGCCCTCGCGGTGATTAGCCAACCGTAACCAAAGGGGTGGATGCGGCGATCGGACACGTTTGCGTCCTGCGCCCATGCCAGGGAACTCTCCGCTAAGCTTGGGGTTTAGATCAAGGATGGCGGCCGATGGGGCGCCGACTTCGAACAGTGGAGATGAAAATGTCGATATTGGCGTGGCTCGTCGTCGGTGTGATCGCCGGCTTTCTAGGCAGCTTACTGGTCAATCGCCGAGGCGATGGTTTGGTGATGGACTTGGTGCTCGGCGTCGTCGGCGCCGTGGTGGGCGGCTTTCTTTTCAACATGTTCGGCGCCAGTGGGGTTTCGGGCATCAATCTTTACAGCATCGGCGTCGCCGTGGTGGGCGCTGTGGTCGTGCTGGTGGCCTACCACGCCATCCGCCGCGCTTAAGGCGACCGCGCCAGTTGGCCGATACGCCGACTGGCGCCCTGCCCGCTCAATCCGCCGCCACGGGCTCTGGGGCGCCCGTCTCTGGGGCGGCGAGTTCTGGGGCGCCCGTCGTCGCCCACAAGACCCCGATCCAGGCGCCCTTGATAAATGGCAGCAGGGCCAGGGTCAGCAGGGTGACCAGCGGTATGGCGAAGGCCAGGATCAAGAACGGCGATAGCGACTCTATCACCGACAGCGCCAACAGCGGCGCAATGACCAGATGCCCCACAATGAATATGGTGAAATAGGCCGGACCGTCATCGGCGGGATAGCGGCCATTGTCGTTGGCGCAGACCTCGCATGAGCGCTGCACCTGAAGATAGCCGTCGAACAGGCGTCCTTTGGCGCAATTGGGACAGCGGCGCCGCCCTCCCCGCTTCAGCCCCGTCAAGATTGCATTGGAACTCATGGGAAGGGTCGGGTCCTGACGATAGCGAGCGCGCGGCTGGGCGGTGAGTGCGTCAACCCCTATATGGGGCCCCTACATCCGATTTGTCAGGCTCTCGCCGTAGCAGCCGCCAGCCGCGCCTGCGGGACCATAGGATCAGCCATTCCCTTTACGCCCACACCCCTTGGCCTGCGGCTCACGGTGCGACTGACCCCCGGGGCGTCGCGCACGGGCATAGATGGGGTCGTTCAGCTATCGGACGGCCGATCGGCGTTGAAGATACGCGTCGCTGCACGGCCGATAGAGGGCGGCGCCAATCTCGGGCTGATCGGCTATCTGTCCGACGCGCTGGGTCTACGCAAATCCAGCATCTCGATCGTGTCCGGAGCGCATTCGCGGATAAAGCTGATCGAATTGGAAGGCGATACGGCGGCGCTGACCTCTCGTCTCAACGCTCTCATTGAGGGGTGACGGGCCGGCGCAACCGGCGTCTAGGCAGACGCGATGGCTCATCGACCATGACCGACGCCGCCGGCTTGGAGGTGATTCCTCCGGGTCAGTCGTCCAAAACCGGCTTTCATCTGTGCGCCGACCATGAAAACGCCGTCGCACGGCCGTCTTGCTTGACTGTTAGGCTCTGTTAACGATGCGCTTCGCTCGTTTGGAGAATTCAGGCACGCGCCTTGCCCATGAAAGGCGCAGCCGTCCCATAACGAGACGGAGGACCAAGGTAGACCCGATGGCAAACGATATCGATCTCCACCTGGGGCGCCGCCTTCGCCGCCGGCGTCGCCTGTTGGGACTGACGCAGCAGCAGCTGGCGACGGCGGTGGGCATCCGTTTTCAGCAAATCCAAAAGTACGAATGCGGCGCCAATCGCATCTCAGCCGCCCGGTTGTGGCAGTTGTCCGAGGCGCTGGAAATTCCGATCGGCTATTTCTACGACGGGCTGACCGAAGCGGAGGAACGCCGCGAGCGCGAGGCGCCCATGCCCCTCGTGGAGAATCGCTCCGGCGAGGTGATCGCCCGCAAGGAGACGATGGACCTGATCCGCGCCTACTACCAATTGGGCGAGCGTCCCCGGCGTCGGCTGTTGGATCTGGCTAAATCGCTGAACACCGAACTGCCCGCCTAAGCTGTTCCCCGTCTAAGCCGCCTATTGGCGGCTCAGGCGGCGGCCTTCACCGGCGCGGCCTGAGCCGCCACCGCGTCGAACTCTGTCCAGAACAACGCGCGTCGCGCATCGGTCTCCATCAGTATCTCGTGATAGGCGCCTGGGACCTCCACGTAGCGGCCGTGGGGCGCGCGTCCGGCGACCGTTTTCGACGCGCTGTTCAGCACCAGCTTCTCCTCTTCCGCCGCTACGATGACCAGGGGGATGGGCAGCTTGTCGATCCTTCGGGAGGCGACGATCCGTTCACAGAGGATCAGGGCGAACGCCAGCCAGCCCCAGGTGACGCCGCCCTCTTTCAGATCCGGGTCGCTGGCCCCTTGCGCCATCGTGCGCTCCCATCGGGCGCGATCGTGGGTGAGGATGTTGGTCTCGAAGGTTTCGCGCGCGGGGTCGGGGGCCGGCGCCAGCAGGGCGCGCGATTTTCCGGCAAGGTTCATCAGAAACGACAGACGCCGTACCGACGCCAGGCCCCGCGAGCCGGTATCGATGCACATCATGGGCGCGGACAAGACCGCGCCGGAAAACCGCTCTTCCCCTTCCGCCAAGGCCAAGGCGGTCAGGCCGCCGCCCATGGAGTGGCCCACGGCGATCCACGGCTTGGGCAGTCGATCCTCGAACGTTTCAAGCAGGCGGCCATAGTCGGAAATGAAGGGGCGCCACCCCCGCGCATGACCCCACAGCCGCGCCGGCGGGGCGCGATCCGACAGGCCCTGGCCGCGCCAGTCGTGAATCAAGACGGTGAAGCCGCGCCCCTGCAGCTCCTCGATCACCTCGAAATACTTCTCGATAAACTCGGCGCGACCGGGGCTGAGCACCACCGAACCCCGGCACGGTCCGTCGGGCCGAAACAGAGCCGCGCGGAGCCGCACGCCGCCCTGCACATCGACCCATTCCGCACCGCCGTTGCGCGGCGCGGGCGCCTGGGGCATCGACAGCAGCGGCGCCGCCTCAGTCACCGGCGATCGTTCCCCGCGCCTTCGCCAACAGCGGCTGCAATTTCATCGCCACCCCCATGTCGCCATTCACCTTCAGCTTGCCCTGCATGAAGGCGGCGGTGGGGTCGAGGGTTCCCTTGGCCAGGGCCTCGAAGTCGGCCTTGGAGACCAGAATGGTGCAGTCGGCCGCATGGTCGTCGTTGGAGACCCGCCCGCCGTCGATCAGGATCACCCCGTCGCCCTTCAGATCGAACTTGACCGATTTGCCAAGGCCGGAGTCCGCGCCCACGGCGGTCTTGAAGCGGTCGGTGATCTCTTCCAGCGTGGCCATGGCGTTCTCATGCAGAGGCCGCCAGCCCCGATAGCCGCGCCCGCCCAGGTGACTAGATACGGCCGGTGCGCGCTGAAACAAGGGCCAGGCCCCCGCAACGGCCTCGGATTCCGAGATCGGCCGATCTCCCCTGAAGAGGGCTAAGGCCCGATGTCGATGTGTTGCGCGGCCTTGGTGAAAGAGAGGGTGACCGCGTTACGCAGTGTCGACGGTTCGTAATAGGGATCGCCCTTGCGGATCGGCAGCGGCGCTGAGGTTCCATCCGACAATAGCGCCGTCCCCCCCTCGGCCCCCTCGAATACAGCCGTCCGCAGACGCGGGACCACCACGGCGAACGGGCCGGCCAAACGGTGAATGGCTGTATTGGCCTGCCAGATGGCCTTTTCCACTATCGCCGCACCCATGATCGGGGTCGGCGGCGCGGTGGGAGCAAGACCGATGCGGACGGTGAGACGGCTGCTCTGAGGACCGTCGAAGGCGACCGAGTCGTGGTTGCGCACCTGTTCCAAGGTGGGAAGGCGCATCATTCGACCATCGACGGCCACGGGCAGAGCGATCTGGCGTTCGCCGTCGAAGAGGGTGGCGTTTACGTCGCCGGCCGGCTGTCCGTCCCGCCGCACATAGTAGGCGACCACGAAGTCGCTTGGCCCGGCGGCGGCCATCTTCAGAAAGATTTCGATATGCGGAAAGACCTTGCCGGCGTCCTGACGGCCGGTCACCTCCACGGCCTGGGCCATGGAGGAGGTTGCGGCGGCGAAAATCGTCGCGAGGGCGAAAATCACGGCTTGATAAATCTGAGGGTCATGCGGTCGGGCTCGATCGGCGCTGCGAAGGGCAGGAGGCTCTTGGCCTCCTTGCGATCGTTCGGATTGGCGTTGATCTCGCTCTTCTTATCGAATTTGAAGCCGGCTTCGCCCGCCATCTGCTTCACGAAGTCCTCTTGCACATGGCCGTTGGCGGCCAGGGGATCCTGCCCGCCGCCCACGTCCGCGCGCGCCTGGACAACGCCCAAGACGCCGCCGGATTTCAGGGCGGCAAAGGCGTTGTGGAAAGCCTTTTCCGCCAGCCCCGCAGCCATCCAGTTGTCGAGGTTGAAGAAGAGCGCCAGATCGGCCGTCCCGTCCGGCGCCAGCGCCCCCGAATGGGCGCCGAAGCTGGAGAAGGCGACATCGCCGTAAACCGCCCGATTGTCGGCGATCATCTTGCGATAGGCCTGCACCACCGGCGCCGCGGCGGGATCGTCGGGGTTGGGCGTCTCAAAGGTCGCCGCGTAAAGCTTGCCCTTGTTGGCGGCCAGATAGGGGGCCAGGATCTGGGTCCACCACCCCGCCCCGGGCCAGATCTCCACCACGGTCATGCCAGGCGCCAGCCCGAAGAACTGCAGGGTCTGCAGGGGATGCAGCGCCTGATCCTGCTGCCGGTCCGCCGCCGGGCGCCAAGGACCGGCCAGAGCCCAAGCCAAGCTACCGGGCGGCTCGCCGGCCGGGGGCGACCCGCTCGCCGGCGCAGCAGCCTTGCGACCGCAAGCCGTCAGCGCCGCCATGGCGGCTGTGACCAGCAACCCTCGCCGCGACGGGTTCGCGTGCATCGTCGTCAAAGGGCGGCGCTCATCATGATAGAGCTCGTAGCGCGGCGGGGGGCGCCGCGTCAAAGCCGTCGCTACTCATTCGGGTTTGCGGAAGCGCAGGGTCATGCGGTCGCTTTCGCCGATGGCGTCGTATTTGGCATGATCGAAAGCCGGATCGGCCGGCTTGCCGTCGGGCGCGCTTTGCCGGGTCGGCGGCAGGGTCCACACCCCGAACGGATAGTTCTTCAGGTCGGACGGATTGGCGTTGACCTCCGAGGAGGCCTCCAGCTTGAAGCCGGCGCGGGCCGCAGCCCTTACGACCGTCTCGGTGGCGATATAGCCGTTGGACCATTTGGGCGCCTCTGGGCCAGGGTCGGCCCGGTGATCCTCCACCGCCAAGAGCCCGCCCGGCTTCAGCGCCTTGAAGGCGTCGCCCATGATCTTGTCGAGCTTGCCGTCCGCCGCCCAGTTGTGCAGCTCGCGGGAGGTCAGGATCAAATCCACCGACCCCGCCGGCGCCAGGGGCCCGGACACCGGCCCGAAGTTGGCGAGCTCCACGGCGCCATAGACGGCCTTGTCGGCGAACTTGGCGGCGAACGCGGCGCGGCCTTTCTTGGCGCCTTCCGACAGGGCGGGATTGTCCAGATCGGCGACGCCGCCGATGTAGCGTCCGCCGGTCTTGGCCGCGTAGGGGGCCAGGATCTGGGTCCAGTAGCCGCCGCCGGGCTGCAGATCGATCACCGTCATGCCCGGCTGCAGACCCCAGAAGGTCAGGCTCTCCAAGGGATGGCGATAGCGGTCGCGCGCC
>JAMFTA010000055.1 GCA_026225565.1 Caulobacter sp.
ACTGCTCATCGGTCAAACAATCAGGATCAACGGCCGCCATCAGGACTGATCTCCAAAAATCAGCCTTGAATCACAACTCCCTTCGCCAGGGAATCCCACAGCCCTTAAATCCTGACTACGTCCTAGCCCGCCGGCGGCTCCGCCACCGCCCGCACCACCGCATTGGCCGCCTTGGCCAGGCGGACCAGTTCGGGGGGCGCATCCTCGGGCGCCTCGCTGACCGAGGCCGCCAGCTCTTGGGCCAGCTTCAGCAGCAAAGGGGCGTTGGCGATCAGCCGCGCCTGCCACTCGATCTTGACAGGATCGCGGTCGTATTCTGCGCCGGGGGTGCGCCAGCCGCCCCAATCGTTGGCGTCGGTGACCACCACGGGAAAGGTGCCAGGGAAGGGATGGTGGGCGGATTCCTCGGGCGCCTGCCACTTGTTGCGCGCCCGCATCAGCCGCCAGGGGCCGACGTCCGGGGTGATCGTCCCCTCGGCCACATCCTCGGCCTTCAACTCGTCGGCGCGAAACTCCCGGCCAAGGCCTACCTCATAGGTGATCTTGACCGGCTCATCGAAGCCCTTGGTCCAGATCGGAATCAGTTTTTCGATGGTGGCCCAGGCGCCCACGGCCTCGACCCAGACCTTCTGATGCTTGTGAAACTGAGCTTTAGCCACGCCGCCGTCCCTGAACTGTGCGGCCGGAGTTTGCCTTCAAAAGCTTGACGCGAGGTCAATCTTTCCAAGTCCCTCGCAGGCGCTCATCCCGGTCGAAAGGGCGCCTAAGCCTGTAGCTCGGCAGCGACGGCGCTCAGGTAGCTGCGCCAGCGCTGGCCCATGTGGGCTGTGGTGTAGCGGTCCAAGACCGTCCGCCGGGCCAGGGCGATCACCGGCGCGCGTTCCGGGGCCAGGGCGGCGATGACGGCGGCGGCTAGGGTCTGGGGGTCGGGATCGGGCGGCAGGCCGACCACCAACCCTGGATGGTCCAGCGCAACGCCCACGGCCGTGGCTGCCACGGGCACGCCCGCGTGCCAGGCCTCCGCCATCACCAGGGAGAAGCCTTCGGTGAGGCTGGCCACGATGCAGACGTCCATGGCCGCGTAGAAGTCGCCGATGTTGCTCGCCTGCTCTGGAGAGACGAAGCGGCAGTCGGCCAGGGCGGCGGCCTTCGCGGCCAGGGCTGGGTTCTGCGCGTGGGGGCCGATGTAGAGGGCAACGGCGCCGGGAATTAGCGCCGCCGCCCGAGCCGCCGCCAGCGGGTTCTTGCCAAGGCTCCAGCGGCCGACAAAGCCGATGACGATGGCTGAGGGGGGAATATCCAGGCCGCCGCGCACCGCCCCTCGATCGCGCAGGGGCGCCAGCCGCTCCACATCGACGCCATTGGGGATAGTGGTCACCTCCACGCCCGGGGGGAAGGCGGCGCGGGCCACTTCAGAGACCGCGACCCCTTTTAGATAGCCGCCATGGGCCATGATCCCCTTGTAGTAGTTGTTCATTCCGTGGGCGACGGCGATCACGCGGCGACTGTGGCGGGTCACGATATCGATCTCGCTGGGGGCGATGACCAGGGCGTCTGAGGGGATATCCTCCAAGGCGAGCCTTTCCCACGATTGCAGCAGCCCCTCGGCCGTCGCGTCTATCGCCACGTCCCGAGTTGCGGACAGCCGCCAGGGCAGGGCGGACAGGCCCTTGGCCATGGCGTGAACCCATTGCTCGGTTCCGCCCACGTCGAAGCCGGGCAGATGGAAGTGAAGATGGGGACGCGCCAGTGCCGGCTCCTCAAGGGGATAGAGGTTCACCGCGCTTGAGGCGCCCTGGTCAGGCTCCCGCGCGGCGCGGCAGATTTGGACGCCAAGTCCTCGGCGCGCAAGGCGTCACCTTGGCGGATCGCGGCCGGTTTGCGCCAAGGCCGTCGTCTCTGGCGGTTTTGATCCAGTTGGCGGATAAGACGCGCCGTGACGAACGGACCGCCGCTCCAGTGAAGCGTTCGATGAGGGACGGATTTTGAAGGGTATAAGCTCTGTCCTGCGCCGGTTTGGGATCGGCGGGCGAAAGCCGTCATCTGCGGCGCGTGAAGCGCCCCTGTTCACCATCGTCATTCCCACCTGCGACCGGCCGGGCGCCTTGGCCCGGGCGCTGCAGAGCGTCCGCCAGCAGAGCGACCCCCGCTGGAGCGTGATCGTCGTGGACGACGGGTTGATGCCCACAACGGTGTCTGATGCCGACGCCCTGGGCCTCGATCTTCAGGTGATCCGAACCAGCGGCCGGATCGGCGCCCCGGCGGCGCGCAACCTCGGCATGGGGAGCGCCAAGACCCCATGGATCGTCTTCCTGGACGACGACGATGAATTCTTGCCCCACTTCCTCGCCAATCTGGCGGCGGGCGTGGGCGATCATGAGGGACGCGGGGTGCTGGCGATCACCGACCTGCTCGTGCTCGACTACGACAAGGCGGGCGCGCTGCTGCGCGAACGCATCAAGACCTTCACATCGGCTCAAACGCCCCTCGGGCACGACATCCATCAAGCGCTCAGGACCGGCATGTCGGGCTTGGCGATCAACCGCTTGGCGCTGCAGCAGGCGGGGCCGATGGACACCAGCTATCGGGTGATGGACGATTCCGAGTGGATCCTAAGGTTGGTCGAGGCGGGCAGCCAGATCGTTTTCGTCTCGCCTCCTGGCGTGCGGGTGCACAGCGACGCCAGCATCGATCGCCTGTCGAACGCCCACTATTTCGACGAGCGGATCGCCGAATGCCGGCGAGCCAAGGACCGTTATCAGACCCTGGGCGGCCGGTTTCCCGGCCTCGGCGAGCTGTTTGACGCTATCATCACGGGGCTGGAGCGGCAGATGGCCCTCGCGCCCAACAGCCCGCCCTAGCCGAAAAGGCGCTTGGCCTTGGCCAGAGCTTCGATCCCTGCGTCAAGCGTCGCGTCCTTCTTGGCGTGGCAGAGGCGGACGATGGCGGTCACCGGGGCCTCCGCATAAAAGGCCGACACCGGGATGGCCGCCACCCCGGCCTCCTTAACCGCGCGTAGGCAGAAGCTGCGGTCGTCCAGGGCGACGCCCGAGGCGGCCAGGTCGATGTTGAGGAAATAGGTGCCCTGGCTCGGCAGCACCGCATAGCCGGCGTCCCTCAGCCCATCCGACAGTCGGTCGCGCGAGCGCTGGTAGCCGGCCTTCAGCGCGTCGAAATAGGCGTCGTCCTTGCCAAGCCCATAGGCCAGAGCCGCCTGGGTGGCCGGATTGACGGCGAAGGCGATGAACTGGTGGGCCTTGGCGATGACGGCGGCGAGGGCCGGCGGGGCGCAGACCCAGCCCACCTTCCAGCCGGTGAGGGAGAAGATCTTTCCCCCCGAGCCGATCTTCACGCAGCGCTCCGCCATGCCCGGCAGGGTCGCCAGGGAGATATGCCGCCGTCCGTCGAACAGGATCTGCTCCCACACCTCGTCGCAGAGGGCCACCACGTCGAACCGCCGGCAAAAATCCGCCAGCAAGGTCAGCTGATCCTCTCCATAGACCACGGCGGCCGGGTTCTGGGGCGAGTTGAAGACGACCAGCCGGGTCTTCTCATTGAACACGGCCTCAAGGTCCGCCTCGGTGATCCGCCACTCCGGCGGCTTCAGGCTGACGAAGCGGGGTACGCCCCCGGCCTGCAGCACCAGGGGCAGGTAGACGTCGAACATGGGCTGGAACAGCACCACCTCGTCCCCCGGCGCGACCAGGGCGAGGATTGAGGCGGCCAGACCCTCGGTCGCGCCGGCGGTAACCACGATCTGTGCGTCCGGATCGAGGGCGAGCCCCTGGAAACGGCGGTAGTGATCGGCGACGGCGGCGCGCAGCGCCGGCGAGCCCAGCATGGGGGCATATTGATTGGAGCCGTGCAGGATCGCTTCGGCGGCCTTGGCGCGCACGTCGTCCGGCCCGTTGCTGTCGGGAAAGCCCTGACCCAGGTTCACCGCGTCGTGGCGCCGGGCGAGGCCCGACATCTCCTCGAAAACCGTGGTCTGGAGCCCCGAGAACAGGGGGTTCAAAACGATGGCGCCAGGTTCATTCGCGGCCGGAGCGGAACCACCACCGAGCTTGCGCGCGGCGGCGCGCCGCAGAGACCGGCGTAGAGGGCCGAGAGATTCTCGAAGGTGGCGTCCCAGCTATGGCGCTCTTCCGCCCGCCGCCGCGCCGCCAGGCCGATCTCCTGCACGTCCCGGGCGAACAGGGCCTCGATGGCCTCGGCCATGGCGGCGGGCGCAGCGCGGGGGGCCAGCTGACCCACCTCTTCGTCCACCAACTCGCCGATGCCCCCGGACGCCACCCCAACCATGGGCAGGCCGCAGGCCATGGCCTCCAGCGCCACCAGGCCAAAGGGCTCGCGATCGTTGGCGTGGACGAAGGCGTCGCAGGAGGCCAGGAGCCGCGCCACTTCGCCGGGATCGCGCACATAGTCGATGAGGCTCGTATTGGCCTGGGGCTTGGCCAGGGCGCCGGCGCCCACCAGCATCAGGTGATAGTCGGGGCCGAGCTTGGCCACCGCCTCCAGCAAAACCTCGATATTCTTTTCCCGCGCCGCGCGGCCGGCGAACACTAAGAGCTTGCTGTCGGCCTTCAGGCCCAGCTGGCGGCGCACCCCCTCGCGGTCGGCCATGGCGGGATGGAAGAGGTCGGTGTCGACGCCCAAGGGCTGCACCGTCACCCGCGGCACCCCGGCATAGGCCAGGCGCTCGGCGATGTGGCGGCTGGGGGCCACCACCCGGTCGAAGCGGCGAAATAGCTGCGCCCACCGGCGGCGCACCGGCGGCTCGGCCCATTCGCCCAGATGCAGGGCGGCGAGGGCGGCGGGATCGGAATGGCAAAAGCCCACCACCGGCGCGCCCACCCGCTCTCCCGCCTCCAGCGCCGCATGGCCGGGACCGTAAGGGTCCCCCGCCTCGATCACGTCCGGTCGAAGCCGCACCAGATGGTCGGCCCACCGCTTGATAGAGGTCGGGCAGCGATAGCCGTCGGCGAAGGGCAGATTGGGCGCGGCTATGGTCATCATCCCCCCGCTGCGCTGGGTGTCCTCGCCCGGCACCACCAGGGTGTGGCGAATCCCGGGGCGATGGCGGGCCAGCCAGGCGCCCTTGGCGGTGAGGTAGCGCTTCACCCCGCCGGACCGGGGTGCGAAGAGCATGGTGGTGTCGATCAGGTGGGGAGCGGTGCGGCTGCGCTCCATTTCGGGGTCGATCCACGCCCGACTGATAGCGTCTATGCCGTGGAACAGGCGATCGGGGCGCAGCTGAAGATCGAACACCAATGGACGTCCCTTTCCACCAAGATCACCAATCGCTAAGTCCAACGCACGGAACGTTGTTTTCGTTCGCTGGGCTGGGCTCCATGGTCGGGAACGATAAGGCGAGGGTCAAGCCTGAACACCTGCTGAACGGAGCCATGGCGTGCATGTGATCGTGGTGGGCGCAGGTCTGGGCGGGCTGGCCCTGGCCCTGGCCCTGGCGCGGGCCGGGATCGACGCCACGGCGGTCGAACAGGCAGAGGCATTCGGCGAGGTGGGCGCGGGGCTGCAGCTCAGCCCCAACGCCATGGGTGCGCTGCGGTCCTTGGGGGCGGAAGAGGCGGTGCGGGCCGCAGGCTTCGCCCCGCAGGCGGCCGAGGTACGGAGCCACCGCGGCGCCCTGTTGCTGAAAAATCCCTTGGGCGCGGCGGCCGAGGCCCGTTGGGGCGCCCCCTATCTGCAGATCCACCGGGCCGATCTGCACGCCATTCTCTTGCAGGCGGTGCAGGAGGTTGGACGCACCACCCTGCGCCTCGGCGCGCGGGTGGCGGCGGTGGAGGCGGGCGGCGTGGTGCTGGAGGGCGGCGAGCGCCTGACCGGCGACGCCGTGATCGGCTGCGACGGGGTGCGCTCAGTTGTGCGCGCCGCGCTCTGGGGCGAGGGGGCGGCGCGCTCCACCGGCGACGTGGCCTGGCGGGGCGTCGTGCCGGCGGACCGGTTGCCGGCCGGGCTGATCGCGCCCATGGCCGCCGTCTGGACCGGCCCCCACCGCCACTTCGTCCACTACCCGGTGCGCGGCGGGGCCCTGATCAACTTCATCGCCGTCACCGAGGAGAAGCACTGGCGGATCGAATCCTGGTCCGAGCCGGGAGACAAGGCGGCCTTGGCGGCGGAGTTCACCGGCTGGCCGCCCTCGGTGCAGGCGTTGATCGCCGGGGCGGACAGCGTCATGCGCTGGGCCCTCTATGGCCGCCCGCCGCTTCCCCGCTGGTCGAAGGGGAGCGCGAGCCTCTTGGGCGACGCCGCCCACCCCATGCTCCCCTTCCTGGCCCAGGGCGCGGCCATGGCCATCGAGGACGCGGTGGTGCTGGCCCGCTGTCTTGCGAGCGGGGAGGGGACCGAGCCTTCGCTGGCCCGCTATGAAGAGGCCCGCCGCGCTCGCACCGCCAAGGTTCAGGCGTGGTCCCGCCGCAACGCGACCCTCTTCCATCTGCCCGGTCCGGCGACGAGGGCGGCCTTCGGCGGCGCCGCCCTGATCGACCGCGTCACCCCCGGCGGCGGGGCTGGGCGCTTCGACTGGCTCTATGGCTATGACGCCGCAGCCACGCGTGTTTGGTAATGTCTCAGTTCAAATTTCCTGGACCGTTTTTGTGACCGAAGACCCATGTGATCCACAAAGACTTCAGGAGCGCGAACTGCCGGTCAACTTTGGCCCCGAGACCTTGCCTGCGCTTTATTGCTGGTCGACCGTTCAGAGTTTCACCAACGTCTAGAAACTCGTCTATATTTTTCGAAAGAAGGAGGGGGTAGTGTTTCTGAATTGTCTCCTCTGGCCAATCCCACCACTTAACAAGGAGAAGTCGTTCAATCTGTTGCGGAGTAAATCGCCATCGCCGGATTTTAGCGGGATTGCCGGCTACAATAGCATAATCTGGAACATCCTTCGTTACCACGGCATATGCGGAAACGCATGCCCCGTTCCCGATCTTTACTCCCGATAATATCGCCGATCCCTGGCCAAGCCATACGTCGTGACCCAATAAAACGTCACCCCGACTATGAGGGTGGCCTGGGATGGATACAGCTTCAGGATCTAAAGCGCTAAACGGAAAAGTAGTAATCCAATCCGTTCGATGATTGCCGCCTAAAAATATGCTGACTTCAGAACCGATGGAGCAAAAATTCCCAGCATGGAATTTTTGTCCTTCACCCCAAGAAAGTATCCGTGGATCGCCGTATGAATTCAATCCGGCAGTATACCCCATGCCAGGATATATTGCATCGAGATATTCTTGCAGAAACGGGACGCCACGGATAAGATTCATGATGATGGGGCCTTAGCATCTAATCTAAAGATCGGATCGCTTGTGTATCTGCTTAGCCTTTCAGGCGAAAGCCTCAAAGGGTGAAATGTATCACAACGCCTGCGCGGCCTGAGATAGTCGAGGTGGCTGGCATGCCTCGACGGCGGATTCGAACGGCGACACCACCGCGTCTAACTTCGGTTGGCGCGGGGCCTTGCGAAGGCCTATATTCTGAGGTCAAAGCGCGCGTCGCGTCCCGCCGCGCAGGATTGGCCCGGTGGGCAAGGAGCAAACGTCATGATGGGTAGCCTCAGCCCAATGCACTGGATCATCATCCTGGTGGTCGCAGCGCTCGTCTTCGGCGGCCGTGGCAAGCTGTCTGGCCTGATGGGCGACGCCGCCAAGGGCATCAAGGCCTTTCGCGACGGCCTGAAGGAAGAGGACAAGCCCGCCGCAGCGGTCGCCCCCACCCCCTTGCCGCCCGTGGCCGTTCCCGAGCGGGAAGAGATTAAGCCATAACTCGCCGCGCCCGCGCCTGACGGCGCGCCCTAAGCCATAAAGATAGAGCCGGCATGTTTCCCCTAGAACAGGGCGCGTTCGAGATGATCTTGATCGGCGCCATCGCGCTGATCGTGGTCGGTCCCAAGGACCTGCCGATGCTGATGCGCAAGGTCGGCCAGTTCACCGCCAAGATGCGCGGTCTGGCCGCCGAATTTCGCGCCAGTTTCGACGAGATGGCCCGCCAGTCGGAACTCGACGATCTGAGGAAGGAGGTCGAGGCCCTGCGCACGGGCGCCTCCATCGCCCCGATCAGCCAGGAGATCGACCAGCACCTCTCGGGCGGCTTCAACCCCTATCCGACGGGCTATCCCTCGGCCCCCGAGGCGACACTTCCCGTGGTGACCAACACACCCGTGGCCGACGTGGCACCCCCGGCCACGGAGACCGCAGCCGATTCCGCGCCGATCCCAGAAGCCCCGCCCAAGAAACCCCGCGCCCCGCGCAAGCCCAGGGCCAAGCCGGCCGAAAGCGCCGGGGAGACCGCTGAGTGAGCGCCTATGACGAGGCCGAGATCGAGGGCTCCCGCGCGCCGCTGCTCTCCCATCTGGCGGAGCTGCGCTCGCGGCTGATCGTCTGCGCGGCGGCGATCCTGGTGGGCTTCGTGGCCTGTTTCTTCTTCTCGCAAGACATCTACCTCTTTCTGGTGCGCCCGTTCCAGATGGCTTCGGCGCTGAGCTCCCAGACCCAGAAGCCCGGTCCGTTCGACCTGATCCTGGCCGTCTCCGGCGTCATCCACCCCGTCGCTACGCACACCCCGACTCTGCAGGCCACCGGGCCCTTGGAGATATTCTTCACCAAGATGAAGCTGGCGGTGTTTGGGGCGGTGGTGGTCACCTTTCCGGTGCTGGCCTGGCAGCTTTATCGCTTCGTGGCGCCGGGGCTCTATAAGAAGGAGCGGCGGGCGTTTCTGCCCTTCCTGATCGCCTCGCCGGTGCTGTTCTTCCTGGGCGCGGCCCTGGTCTATTTCGTCATGCTGCCGTTCGTGATGTGGTTTTCCCTGAGCCAGCAGGTGACTTCAACCGCGGTGAACATCGTCCTGATCCCCAAGGTGTCGGACTATCTGGATCTGGTCACCAAGCTGCTCTTAGCCTTCGGCCTCTGCTTCCAGCTGCCGGTGGTCTTGTCCCTGGCCGGCATTGCGGGCCTGGTGGACGCCAAGCAGCTGGCCGGGTTCCGCAAATATGCGCTCTTGGGCATTATCGTCGTCTCGGCCATGGTGACCCCGCCGGACATGATCAGCCCCTTCCTGCTCGCCGGGCCCATCTACCTGCTCTACGAAGGCTCGATCCTCTGCGTGCGGCTGATGCAGCTGCGCCGCAAGCGCGAGGATGCGCTGATCTAAACCCACATCAAAAAGGTCGTCATCCTCGGGCTTGTCCCGAGGACCCATACGCGCTGAGCTAGCCGCGATGAGCGTGGGGCGGGCCTTACCACCCTAACCCATGCGGTCGAGTTTATGGGTCCTCGGGACAAGCCCGAGGATGACGATGTTGTGGGTTGGGGGAGCGGCGCCGTCGGAATGGTGAACATGCGGTGACGAGGGGTGTTGGCTCGGCCGCCCGCGCCCCCTAAACAAGCGACCTTCCCCACGCGAATCCCATCCTCCCATGCACGACGTCAAAGCCATCCGCGAAGCCCAGGGCGCCTACGCCCGCGCCTGGTCGTCTCGCGGCGTGTCGGAGGCTGATGCGGTGGTGCAAAGCATCCTCAGCCTCGACGCCGATCTGCGCGCCGCCCAGACCGGCTTTCAGACCGCCCAGGCCCGCCGCAACGAGGCCTCCAAGCTGATCGGCGCCGCCAAGGCCAAGAAGGACGAGGCCCGCGCCGCAGAGCTGATGGCCGAGGTGGCGGCCCTGAAGGACGAGCTCGACACCCAGTCGAAGGCTGAAGGAGAGTTCGGCGAAAAGCTGAAGGGCGTCCTGGCCGCCCTGCCCAACCTCGCCGCCGAGGACGTGCCGGACGGAAAGGATGAGGCCGGCAATGTGGAGGTGCGCCGCTGGAGCGACCGCGCCGCCGTGCCCGCCGGCAAGTTGAACGCCACCCCCAAGGACCACGTGGCGCTGGGCGAGGCCCTCGGCATGATGGATTTCGAGGCGGCTGCGCGCATGTCCGGCGCCCGCTTCGTGGTGCTGAAGAAGGACCTGGCGCGGCTGGAGCGGGCGCTCGGCCAGTTCATGCTCGACCTGCAGACCGAGGAGCACGGCTACACCGAGATCAACCCGCCGCTGCTGGTGAAGGATGAGGCGCTGTTCGGGACCGGGCAACTGCCGAAGTTTGGTGATGATCTCTTCTTTACAGATCCGCGATCGGCTGAATGGCTTATTCAAACGCGACGGGTCATTGAGGCAGCCGCGACATCAACCTCTGAGTTGAGGGAAGATGTTACCTATAATGCTGAACAAGTTAGGGGTTTTCTCAAGGTAGCTGCCGAAAGTGCATCCAGTCTCATTGGGTTTTCTAATTTCCATGAGACGATGCAATGGGGGAAGGACGTGCCCTTATTACCAAAGCGGTTTGGGCTGATCCCCACCGCCGAAGTCTCCCTCACCAACCTCGTGCGCGAACAGATCACGCCGGAGGAGGCGCTGCCGCTGCGCCTCACCGCCCTGACGCCGTGCTTCCGCTCAGAGGCCGGGGCCTCGGGGCGCGACACCCGCGGCATGATCCGCCAGCATCAGTTCATCAAGTGCGAGCTGGTCTCCATCACCACCCCGGAAACCTCGGACGCCGAACACGAGCGCATGGTGGAGTGCGCCGAGGCGGTGCTGAAGCGCCTGGGCCTGCCGTTCCGCACCATGCTGCTCTGCAAGGGCGACATGGGCTTTTCCGCCCGCAAGACCTACGACTTGGAAGTCTGGCTGCCGAGCCAGAACACCTATCGGGAAATCTCCTCCATCTCCAACTGCGGCGACTTCCAGGCCCGGCGGATGGACGCCCGCACCCGCAAGGCTGGGGAAAAGGGCGGCCGCTTCGTCCACACCCTGAACGGTTCGGGCCTGGCGGTGGGGCGCACCCTGGTGGCGGTGCTGGAGAACTATCAGGAGCAGGACGGAAGCATCACCATTCCCGAAGCCCTGGTCCCCTACATGCGCGGGCAGACGCGTATTGGGGGTGGAGCGTGACTCCTCTCCCCCTCGGAGGGGGAGAGGCCGGGAGAGGGGGGGCTCGCACCGCCATTTCCGGAAGGGCGCCTGAGGCGGGCCGCCTCTTGCGCCACACACCGCACCCGCACCGCGTTTACCCCCATCCCCGACCCTTCCCCCTTCGAGGGAGAAGGGGGTTTTGAGCCCGACGGCTCTGAAGACCCCGGCTCGTCGATCGAGGACATCCTGGCGTTTGAACCCCCGCGGCCGCGCTGGTTCGACGGGCTTTCGGCGGCGCAGGTGGATCAGGTCGCCGACGCCGTGCGCGACCACTATAGGCCCGCCGGCCCCTCCGACAGCGTGCCCACCGCGCCGGTCACTGTGGCCCTCGCCTTGGCCGACAAGCTCGACACCCTGGTCGGCTTCTTCGCCATCGACGAAAAGCCGACCGGCTCGCGCGATCCGTTCGCGCTCAGGCGGGCGGCTTTGGGGGTGATCCGCCTATGCTTGGATAACAATGCTAGGGTTCAGCTGCAGCGGGTTGTTCGACAGGCCGTTATCATAGCAGCGGAAACTGAGGCAGGCTTTCAGGGCGCGTCAGCCGCCAGCTTTTCAGAGTCATTGTTGGCCTTCTTCGCCGACCGCCTGAAGGTCCTGCTCCGGGACGAAGGCAAGCGCCACGACCTCGTGGATGCGGTGTTCGCCCTCGGAGACGACGACCTTGTGCGCATCGTCGCGCGGGTGGAGGCCCTGTCGGTCTTCCTGGCCACCGAGGACGGCGCGAGCCTCCTGGCCGGTTACAAGCGCGCATCGCAGTTGCTGAAGGCGGAAGAGAAGAAATCCTCCCTCTCCCTCGAAGGGGGAGGGACCGAGGGTGGGGGTGTCGGGCAGGGCGGGGCGGCAGAAGGCTCGGGGGGCGCCTCCGGAGGCACATCCGGAAACCGCAGCGCGAGCACCCCCATCCCCGACCCTTCCCCCTTCGAGGGGGAAGGGAGTTTGAATCCGCTCCTCTCCGACGCCGCTCCGCCGGAGGAAGCCGCCCTGATGGCCGCCCTGCGCGTGGTGCAGGGCGAGGTGGACGATGCGCTGCAGCGCGAAGACTTCACCCGCGCCATGCAGAAGCTTGCCCATTTGCGCGCCCCGGTTGACGCCTTCTTCGACAAGGTGCTGGTCAACGATCCCGATCCGCAGATTCGGCTCAATCGCTTACGGCTCTTGACGCAGGTGCGTGATACGGCGAACCGAGTGGCGGACTTTTCATTGATTTCGGGGTAAAGCCCAAAAGTACGCGCTGTCATCCCGGCCCGCTTGCGGAACCGGGACCCTGATGGCGCTTGCGATGTTAAAGCTGGGTTCCGGATGGGCGCTTTGCGCCCTTGCGGGATGGCAAGATGAGCTGAGGAACAAGCATGGCTGACGGCGCGCAACCGACCACCACCACCCGCTGGGTCTATTCGTTTGGCGGCGGCTCGGCCGATGGCGACGCCTCGATGAAGAATTTGCTCGGGGGCAAGGGCGCCAATCTCGCCGAGATGTCGGCGCTGGGCCTGCCGGTGCCGCCGGGCTTCACCGTCACCACCGAAGCCTGCGTCCACTACTTCAAGGAAGGCCAGGCCTATCCCGAAGGGCTGGAAGTCCAGGTCGAGGAGCGGCTGAAGACGGTCGAGGGCCTGACCGGCAAGCGCTTCGGCGACGCCGCCAACCCGCTTCTGGTCTCCGTGCGTTCGGGCGCCCGCGCCTCCATGCCCGGCATGATGGATACGGTGCTGAACCTCGGGCTCAACGACGCCACGGTGGAGGGCCTCGCCAAGCTTTCCGGCGACCGGCGTTTCGCCTTCGACAGCTATCGCCGCTTCATCCAGATGTATTCCAACGTGGTGCTTGGCCTGGAGCACCACGCCTTCGAGGAGATCCTGGACGATCACAAGGATCGCCTGGACATCGTCATCGACACCGACCTCACCGCCGAGAACTGGGAAGAGGTGGTGCGCGACTATAAGAGGGTGGTGCGCAGTGAGCTGGGCAAGGACTTCCCGCAAGACCCCAAGGCCCAGCTCTGGGGCGCGGTGGGCGCCGTCTTCGCCAGCTGGATGAACGACCGGGCCAAGTTCTATCGCCGTATGCACGACATCCCCGAAAGCTGGGGCACCGCCGTCAACATCCAGTCGATGGTGTTCGGCAATATGGGCGACACCTCGGCCACGGGGGTGGCCTTCACCCGCAATCCCTCCACCGGCGAGAACCGCCTCTATGGCGAGTTCCTGATCAACGCCCAGGGCGAGGACGTGGTGGCCGGCATCCGCACCCCCCAGAACCTGACCAAGATCGCCCGCGAGGAGATGGGCGAGACCGCTCCCTCCATGGAAGAGGCGATGCCGCAGGTGTTCGCCCAGTTCAAGGACGTGGTGGAGCGCTTGGAGCGCCACTATCGCGACATGCAGGACATCGAGTTCACGGTCGAACAGGCCAAGCTCTACATGCTGCAGACCCGCAGCGGCAAACGCACCGCCAAGGCCGCCCTGAAGGTGGCCGTGGACCAGGTGGCCGAGGGCCTGATCACCGAGGAGGAAGCTGTGATGCGGGTCGAGCCCTCGTCGCTTGACCAGCTGCTGCACCCCACCATCGATCCGGCGGCCAAGCGGGACATCATCGCCCAGGGCCTGCCGGCCTCTCCTGGCGCCGCCACCGGCAAGATCGTCTTCGATGCGGACGAGGCCGAGCGCCTGGGCTCCATCGGCGAATCGGTGATCCTGGTGCGGGACGAAACCTCCCCCGAAGACATCCACGGTATGCACGCCGCCAAGGGCGTGGTGACGGCGCGGGGCGGCATGACCAGCCACGCGGCGGTGGTGGCGCGCGGCATGGGGCGCCCCTGTGTCTCCGGCGCCGGCGAGCTGCACATCGACGCCAAGGGCGGGGTGCTGACCGCTCGCGGCCGCACCTTCAAGGCCGGCGACATCATCACCATCGACGGGTCGAAGGGCGAGATACTGGCCGGGGCCATGGACATGGTCGAGCCGGAGCTTTCCGGCGATTTCGCCTCCTTGATGATCTGGGCCGACCGCGCGCGCCGGCTGAAGGTGCGCGCCAACGCCGAAACGCCGCTGGACGCCAAGACCGCGCGCGGCTTCGGCGCCGAAGGCATCGGCCTTTGCCGCACCGAGCACATGTTCTTCGACGAGACCCGCATCGCCGCGGTGCGGGAGATGATCCTGGCCGACGACGAGGGCGGCCGCCGGGCGGCCCTGGCCAAGATCCTGCCGTTCCAGCGGTCGGACTTCTCTGAGCTCTTCACCATCATGGCCGGCCTGCCCGTGACCATCCGCCTGCTCGACCCGCCCCTGCACGAGTTCCTGCCCCACACCGACGCCGAGTGCGACGCCCTGGCCGCCGCCGCAGGCCTCGACGCCGCCAAGCTGAAGCGCCGCACCGCCGAGCTGCAAGAGACCAACCCCATGTTGGGCTGGCGCGGGTGCCGGCTGGGCGTCGCCTTCCCGGAAATCTACGAGATGCAGGTGCAGGCCATCTTCGAGGCCGCCTGCGCCATCGCCAAGACCACCGACGCCCCCATCGTGGAGGTGATGCACCCCCTGGTCGCCAAGGGCGAGGAGATGAAGTTCCTGCGCGAACTGACCGATCGCATTGCGAAGCAAGTTATCGCGAAGAGCGGGATCGAAGTGCCCTATAAGGTCGGGGCCATGATCGAGCTGCCGCGCGCGGCGCTTCGGGCCGACGAGCTGGCGGCGTCGGCGGAGTTCTTCTCCTTTGGCACCAACGACCTGACCCAGACCACCTTCGGCATCAGCCGCGACGATTCAGGGAGGTTCCTGGACGCCTATATCCAGAAGGGCATCTTCGAGAAGGACCCCTTCGTCTCCATCGACCAGGATGGGGTGGGCGCCTTGATGAAGATCGGCGTCGAGCGTGGCCGCTCGGCCCGCCCGGACGTGAAGCTGGGCATCTGCGGCGAGCATGGGGGCGATCCGGCCTCCATCGCCTTCTGCGAAAGCATCGGGCTCGACTACGTCTCCTGCTCGCCCTACCGTGTCCCGATCGCCCGCTTGGCCGCGGCGCAGGCGGCGCTTTCGGCCAAGCGCTAAGCGACGTTCGAGGGCAGGATGACCGACTTCATGGAGAACAACGAGCAGCGCGAACGCGCGGCCGAGGCGCGCCATGAGAAGGACGCCTTCGTCTCGCGGGTGTCGATCCTGGTGGCGATGCTGGCGGTGGTGACCGCCGCCACCTCCAGCCTGGAGAATACCGAGACCGCCGCCACCATCACCGGCTTCTCCAAGGCCGTGCTGGCCCAGGACAAGGCCACCGACCAGTGGAACTTCTTCGAGGCCAAGAGCCTGAAGAAGAACATCTACGACGTGGCCTCAGCCCAGGGCGGCCCCAAGGCCGACGACTTCGCCAAGAAGGCCGCCCACGAAGCGGCGGATCAGAAAGACCTGCAGACCACCGCCAAGAGCTTCGAAAAACAGCGCGACGAAGCCCTGGAAGACAGCGAAAAGCACGAGCACCGCCACCACCGCCTGGCCATCGCCGCCACCTTGCTGGAGATCGGCATCGCCATCTCCACCATCGCCATCATCACCAGGAAGCACTGGCCCTGGGCCATGTCGGCGATCCTCGGCGTGGCGGGCGTGGCCACGGCGGTTTCGGCGTTTATCTGAGCGCAAAGTTCGCTCCCGTTCATCCCGCGGGAATGAGCGGAGTGGGGTTGAGCCGTTTGGCTATATAGGCCGCCAGCCGCGCCTCATCCTCAGCCGACGCCCGCAGGTTCAGCTTTGACCGGCGATAGAGCACATCCTGCGCCGTCCGCGCCCACTCCTTGTCCATCAGATAGTTGACCTCCCGCGCGGTGAGATCGGCCAGCAGCACCTCGCCAAGGTCCTCCGCCGCCGTCGCCCCATCCAGCCAGGCAAACGCCCGTGTGCCGTAGCTCCGCACCAGCCGCCGGGCGTGGGCGGGGGCCAGGAAGGGGTATTGCTCCATCAGCTCGCCGATCAAGACCTCCACCCCGCCCCGGGGGAAGTCGCCGCCGGGCAGGGCCGCCTTGCCGGTCCAGCTCGGACCGCCCACGGCGGGCAGGTGCGGCGCCAGCTTCTTCAAAGCGGCTTCCGCCAGCCGCCGATAGGTGGTGATCTTGCCGCCATAGACCGACAGCACCGGCGCTTCACCGCCCGGCGCATCCAGGCTCAGCACATAGTCGCGCGTCGCCTCCTGGGCGTCGCTGGCCCCATCGTCGACCAGCGCCCGCACCCCGGACCAGGCCCAGACCACGTCCGCCGGGGTCACCGCCCGCTCGAAATACTCATCCACTGCGGCGCAGAGGTAGGCGATCTCTTCCGCACTGGCCTCGATCTTCTCCGGTGCGGCCTTCCAGTCGCGATCGGTGGTGCCGATCATGGTGAAATCCCCCTGCCAGGGAATGGTGAAGACGATCCGCCCGTCGCCGTTCTGGAAAATATAGGCGCGGTCGTGATCGTAGAGCTTCTTGGTGACGATGTGGCTCCCCTGCACCAGGCGCACGCCGGACGGCTTGGCGGCGCCCGCGATGTCCAGCGTATCGTTCACCCAGGGGCCGGTGGCGTTGACCAGCGCCTTGGCGGTGACGGTGGTTCGCACCCCCGCCATGTCCTCAGAGGTGATGCGCCAAACCCCGCCCTCGCGCTGGGCCGCGATCACCCGGGCGCCAACCCGGATATCGGCGCCGCGGGCGTGGGCGTCCATGGCGTTCAGCACCACCAGGCGCGCATCGTCGGTCTGGCAATCGGTATAGGCGAAGCCATGTTTATACTTGCGTTTCAGTGGCTTGCCGACCTCATCTGCGGTCAGGTCCAGGCTCTCGGCCGGCTGTAATCCGCCGCGGCCGCCCAGATGGTCGTAGATGAAGAGGCCGAGCCTCAGCATCCAGCGCGGCCGCAGCCCCTCATGATGGGGAAGCACGAACCGGATCGGATGGGTCAGGTGGGGCGAGATGCGCCAGAGCACGCCGCGCTCGGCCAGGGCCTCATGCACCAGGCGAAACTCATATTGCTCCAGATAGCGCAGGCCCCCGTGGATCAGCTTGGTGGAGGCCGAGGAGGTGGCCCCCGCCAGATCCCCCTTCTCGAACAGCACCACCTTGGCGCCCCGGCCCGCCGCGTCGCGGGCGACGCCGCAGCCGTTGATCCCGCCGCCGACGATCGCCAGGTCGAAGTCAGACGGGGGGATCTCGGTCACGGGCGGCCCTTCGCTTTCCCCAGCGGTTTATAGGCGCGAGCGCCGGAGGGGAACCGCGACGAAGATTCCGTGTTCAATGATTCGACAAAATGTTCTGGTTATGTTCTAGTCTGGGCCGGAGGACGAAGCCATGCAGCTTTCCCTGAATTTCGGCGAGACGGCCCCCGCCGGCCCCAAGGTGGCGGCGTCGTGCGCGCGCCATGGCCGCGTTCGCTAGGCCGATGGTCCTCCCATGGTCGCCGACGTCAAGCTTGCGGGGCTGCGCCGCCGTATCGAGCGCCTGGAAGCGGCTGGACCTGCGCGCCTGGGCGAGGGGGCTGCTACGGGCTTGCGCCTGGGGCATGGGGATGTGGATCGGCATTTCACCGCCGGCGGCCTTGGCTGGGGTTCGCATCAGTTGGCGGGAACGGCGGGGGATGGGCTCTCCGCGCGCGCTTTTGGCCTCATGCTCTTGGCCCGTTATCTGGCGGAGCGGCCATCCGCCCGCGCCCTGGTGGTGCAAGAAGCCTCCGCCTTAAGGGAGACCGGCGGCCTCTATGGGCCGGGGCTGCACGCCCTGGGCCTGGATCCCGGCCGGCTGGTGCTTGTGCAGACGGCGGACGGGGCCGGAGCCCTGCGGGCGATCAACGACGCCCTGCGCGCCCGCGCGCCGGACATCCTCTTGGCCGAGCTCGGCGACGGGGCGGGGCTGGCGGACCTGTCGGTCACCCGCCGCTTCAATCTGGCGGCGCAAAAGGCCCGCGCCCTGGTGCTGCTCACCACCCCGGACCTTTCGGCCACCAGCGCGGCCCTTACCCGTTGGCGCGTCGCCGCCGCTCCCAGCGTCTCGACGCCCGGCGATGGGCGAAGGCGACGGCTCGGCCCGCCGACCCTCTCGCTCGATCTCGTCCGCAACCGTCATGGGCGGACGGGGCAATGGATTTTGCAGTGGAACAGCCATGACCGCGCCTTCCAGTCCGTCCCCCTCCAGTCCGCGTTTGGCGCCCCTAGCGGGATCGTCCTGCGCCCCCTCCCGGCGGTGGCTGCATCTGTGGCTGCCGCGGCTGGCGATCGAGCGGGTGATGCGCGGGCCGCATCCGCCGCTCGCCCCCCTGGCCCTTATCGCCAAGCGGGATAACACCCTGCGGCTCGCGGCCATGGACGAAGCGGCGCTGGCGCTCGGCCTGGAGGTCGGCCTGCCGCTCGCCGCCGCCCGCGCCCGCGCGCCCGAGCTGACGGTGCTCGACGCCGACCCGGCGGCCGACCGGGCGGTGCTCGCCGCCATCGGCGAAGCCTGCCGCCGCTACACCCCCGCCTTGTCGCTCGATCCGCCCGAGGGCGTGCATCTGGACATTACCGGCGCCGCACCCCTGTTCGGCGGCGAGGTCGCCTTGATCGCCGACCTGACCGCCCGGCTGCGGCGCCAGGGCTTCACCGCGCGCACCGGCGTCGCCGACACCCTGGGCCTGGCCTGGGCGCTCGCCCATTATGGCGACCCGCGCCGGCCGACGGCGGTGGAGGCCCTGCCGGTCGCCGCCCTGCGCCTCGATCCCGACAGCGTCGGCGTGCTGCACCGCCTGGGCCTGCGCCGGGTGGGTCCAATCCTGGCCATGCCGCGCCCGGCCCTGGCCCGGCGCCTCGGGGAGCATCTGCTGCATCGCCTCGACGAGACCCTCGGCTTTCGCGGGGCGGCGGTGGCGCTGGTTCCAGAGCCCGAACCCTTCTATGTGCAGCACCGCCTGGCCGAACCGATCGCGCTTGAGCACCAGGTGCTGCGCCTCATCGCCTGGCTGGCGGAACGGTTGGCCGAGCGGCTGGACCGGCGCCGGGTCGGCGGGCGCACCTTCGCCCTGGAGCTCTTCCGGGTGGATGGGGCGAGAAAGCGCCTCCTGGTGCAGGCCGGCCGGCCGCTGCGCGATCCCCGCCGCATCGCCGCCCTGTTCACCGAGCGGCTGGCCGGGCTGAACGAGGGGCTGGAGGCGGACTTCGGCTTCGATCTCCTGCGGCTGAGCGCCGATGGCGCCGAGCCGATCGGCGCCGGGACGGGCGATCTCCTCGGAGCCCCCGACGATGGGGATTTTGTCGCCCTGATCGACCGGTTGTCGGTGCGCCACGGCCCCGTCGCCGTGCGCCGCCTCGCGCCCGACCCGCAAAGTCGCATCCCGGAACAGGCAGTGAAGACCACAGCCCTGACCGACAAGGCCGCCGATGGCTGGAAAGATGAGATGCCGGCCGTCTATAATGGGGTTTTGCTGCGCCCCGCCACCCTGTTCGCCCCGCCCCAGCCGATCGAGGCGATCGCCGGGGTGCCCGAAGACCCTCCCGAACGGTTCTCCTGGCGGCGGCTGTCGCACCGGGTGGTGCGGGCGGAAGGGCCTGAGCGCATCGCCTGGGAATGGTGGCGGGGGGCGGAGCCCGAGCGGGCGGCGGAGGAGGACGCCCGCACTCGGCTCTCGGCGAAACCGCCCGCGCCCGCAAACGATGGTTTGCTCGGATCGCTCCAGCCCGCGCCAGACCGCGCCTTTCGCGACTACTATCGGGTGGAGGACGACCAGGGCCGGCGCTTTTGGGTGTTCCGCGAAGGCGCCTTCGCCCCCGGTCTGCGCCCGCGCTGGTTCCTGCACGGCCTCTTCCCATGAGCGCGCCCATCCCGGACGCTGGCCCCGCCTATGTAGAGCTGGCCATGACCAGCTGTTTCTCCTTCCTGCGCGGGGCCTCCACGCCCGAGGAGCTGGCCCTGCAGGCGATGGCGCTGGGCTATTCGGGGTTCGCGGTCGCCGACATCAACACCCTGGCCGGGGCGGTGCGGCCCTATTCCAAGATCAAGCAGATGAAGAAGGCGGCGGCGGAGGAGGGCCGGTCGTTCGAGTATGAGGGCTACATCGTCGGTTGCCGGTTGCGCTTCGAATGCGGTGCGCCGGACGTCCTGGCCTATCCGCAGGATCGCGAGGGTTACGCCCGCCTGTCGCGCCTGCTCACCCACGGCAACACCGGGGCGGGGACCGAGAAGGGCGACTGCCGGCTGCTCTTCGAAGATTTGCTGGCGGACACTGAGGGGCTAAGTCTGGCGATGGCGGCGCCGGAGCGGCCGGATGGGAGCCTGCCGGGCCATCTGGACCGGTTGATCGAGGCGGCGCCCGATCGGGTGTGGCTGGCCGCCGGCATGGGCTATGGCCCGATGGACGGGCGGCGGCTGGACGGCCTGGCGGATGTGGCGGAAGAGACCGGCGCGCGGCTCCTGGCCATCGGCGACGTGCTTTATCACACGCCGGAGCGGCGGGAGCTGCAGGACATCATGACCTGCATCCGCGAGCACGCCTCGCTGGAGACGGCGGGGCGGACCCTGGAGCCCAACGCCGAGCGCCACCTGAAAGACCGCCGCGAGATCGCCCGCCTTTATCGCGACCACCCCGAGGCGGTGGCCGAGACGGTGCGGCTGGCGGCGCGCTGCCGGTTTTCGCTGAAACAGCTGCAATACCAATACCCCCATGAGCCGACCCCGCCAGGCAAGACCTCGCAAGCGCATCTGGAGGACCTGGCCTGGGCCGGCGCGCACTGGCGCTATCCGGGGGGGGCGCCAGCCAAGGTGGCGGCGAACCTGAAGGACGAGTTCGCCCTGATCGCCGCGCGGGGCTACGCCCCCTACTTCCTCACCGTCCACGATGTGGTCAAATTCGCCCGCGGCGAGGGGATCCTGTGCCAGGGGCGGGGTTCGGCGGCCAATAGCACCGTCTGCTTCTGTCTGGGGGTGACGGCGGTGGACCCGACCGAGACCGACTTGCTGTTCGCCCGCTTCGTCTCCGCCGAACGGGACGAGCCCCCCGATATCGACGTGGATTTCGAGCACGAGCGGCGCGAAGAGGTGATCCAATACATCTACCGCCGCTATGGCCGCCACCGCGCCGCCATCTGCGCCACCGTCATCCACTATCGGCCCAGGAGCGCCATCCGCGAGGTGGGCAAGGTGCTGGGCCTGACCGAGGATGTCACCGGGGCGCTCGCCGGCACCGTCTGGGGCAGTTGGGGCGACGGCTTGCCGCAGGAGCATGTGCGCCAGGCGGGGCTCGATCCCGATAATCCGGCGATCCGGCGGGCGGTGCGGCTGGCGCGCGAGCTGATCGGCTTTCCGCGCCACCTGTCCCAGCACGTGGGCGGCTTTGTGCTGACCGAGCGGCGGCTGGACGAGATCGTGCCCATCGCCAACGCCGCCATGGACGACCGCACCTTCATCGAATGGGATAAGGACGATATCGACGCCCTGAACATCATGAAGGTGGATGTGCTGGCGCTGGGAATGCTCACCTGCATCCGCAAAGCTTTTGATTTATTGGAGCAACAGGGGACGCCGGTCGCCGACATGGCCGATCTGCCCCCCGACCAGCCGGACGTCTACGCCATGGTCTCCGCCGCCGACACCATCGGCGTGTTCCAGATCGAAAGCCGGGCGCAGATGAGCATGTTGCCCCGGCTGAAGCCCCAGACCTTCTACGACCTGGTGATCGAGGTGGCCATCGTGCGGCCAGGGCCGATCCAAGGCGACATGGTTCACCCCTATCTGCGCCGCAGGTCCGGGCTGGAAGCGGTTGATTTTCCTCATCCTTCGCCGCAATACCCGCAGGATGAACTGAAGGGCGTCTTGGGGCGCACCCTGGGCGTGCCGCTGTTCCAGGAGCAGGCGATGCAGCTGGCCATCGTCGCCGCCGAGTTCAAGCCGCATGAGGCCGATGGCCTGCGCCGCGCCATGGCCACGTTTCGCAACGTCGGCACCATAGACAACTATCGGGAAATGCTGATCGAGGGGATGGTGCGGCGGGGCTATCAGCGGGATTTCGCCGCGCGCTGCTTCAAACAGATCGAGGGTTTCGGCGCCTATGGCTTTCCTGAAAGCCACGCCGCCAGTTTCGCCAAGCTGGTCTATGTCTCGGCCTATCTGAAATGCCGCCACCCGGCGGTGTTCGCCGCCGCCCTGCTCAATTCCCAGCCCATGGGTTTTTACGCCCCGGCGCAGATCGTGCGCGACGCCCGCGAGCACGGGGTGACGGTCTTGCCTGTGGATGTGGAGCACTCAGGCTGGGACTGCACCCTGGAGGACGACCGGCCGGGGCGGCCGGCGCTGCGGCTCGGCCTTCGGCAAATCGATGGGTTTTCAGAGGCTTGGGCGGAGCAGCTGGTCGCCGGGCGGGGCGCGGGGTTCTGCGATTTCGACGCCTTGGTGCGCCGATCCGGCCTGACCCAGGCGCAGCTGCAAAGGCTGGCCGACGCCGACGCTATGCGCTCCATCGGCCTGGACCGCCGCCAGGCCCTTTGGCAGGTGCGCGGCGTCTCCCGCGCCGCCCCCGCGCCGCTGCTGCAGGATCTGCCCGACGCGGAGCCGACGCCGGATCTCCCGGCCTTGGGCCTGGCGCAGCACGTGCTGGCCGACTACCAGACCACGCGACTGTCGTTGAAGGCGCACCCGGTGAGTTTCCTGCGGCAAGCCTTTGACAAGGAAGGAATTATCCCCTGCGCCTCGCTGATCCGTTTGAAGGATCGCGCCGCCGTCTGCACCGCCGGGGTGGTGCTGGTGCGCCAGCGGCCGGGCACGGGCAAGGTGTGTTTCATCACCCTGGAGGACGAGACCGGCGTCGCCAACCTGGTGGTCATGCCCGAGGTGTTCGCCAAATACCGGCGGGCGATCATGAGCGCGCGGCTGATCGTGGCCCACGGCCGCATCCAGAAAAGCGTCGAGGGCGTCGTGCATGTGCAGGCCCATCGGCTCGTGGACCGCACCGCCGCCTTGAAGGTGCTGGATCGGGAGGCGGACCTGTTCGCGGGGCTGCCCGACACCTCCGCGCCCGTCGATCATGGGCGCACCGACGGGCCTAGCGCCGGCGGGCCCAGCGGGAGCGGGCGCCACCCCCGCGACGTGCGGGTGATCCTGCCGTCCCGGGATTTTCACTGAGGCTGTCGCTCTGAAATCACCACGTGACGACAAGGGCGATTTGGCGGTTAGTTCGATAGGTGATTTCGACGACGAATGGTGAATTCAGTTTCGTCAAAGTCGCTGCGCCCTCAGCATTCCGCTCATCCCCGCGGGGATGAGCGGTTGGAGGAGCCAGGCTCTAAGTCAACGCGCCCTCAAGGCCGCCAGTCCTATCCCCCCTTCACCGCCTCAAAGGACTTGGGCACCCGGTCGCCGCTCTGGCGCTCGAACATCCAGCCTGGATATTCGGGGGTGAGGGCGCTGATGTCGTCCAGGGTCTTCAGCTCCTCGGCGGTCAGCTTAAGGGCGGTGGCGGCCAGATTGTCGTCCAGCTGTTCGACGGTCTTGGCGCCGATAATAATGCTGGTGACGAAGGGCTTGGCCAGGACATAGGCCAAAGCCACCCGCGCCACCGAAATCCCCTTGACGGTGGCGATCCCGCGCATGGCGTCGACGATCGGCCAGGCGCGCTCCTTGTTCACCGGCGGAAAGTCGAAGCTGGCGCGGCGCGCGCCCTCCGGTCCGTTCGAGCCCGGCCCGAACTTGCCGGACAGCAAACCGCCGGCCAGGGGCGACCAGACCATCAGGCCGATCTTCTGGTCCTCCATCATCGGAACCAGCTCGCGCTCCAGGTCCCGCCCGGCGATGGAATAATAGGCCTGCAGGCTCTCAAAACGGGCGAAATCCTTATGCTCGGCATAGGCCGCCGCCTTCATAATCTTCCACGCCGGCCAGTTAGAGACGCCGACGTAGCGGACCAGACCCTCGCGCACGAGGTCGTCCAGCGCCCGAACCGTCTCTTCCACCGGCGTCACCGGATCGTTGCCGTGGATCTGGTAGAGGTCGATATAGTCGAGCTTCATCCGCTCCAGGCTCTGCTTGATCCCGTCCATGATGTGGCCGCGCGAGGCGCCGCGATCGTTCGGCCCCTTGCCCATTTCGCCGTAGACCTTGGTGGCGATCACCACGTCCGAGCGCTTGATCCCGAGATTGACCAGGGATTGGCCGACCATGATCTCCGAATGGCCGGCGGAATAGACGTCCGCCGTGTCGATGAAGTTCACCCCGCCGTCCAGCGCCCGCTTGATCAGCGTGTCGGCCGCGTCCTGCTCCAGGTTGCCGATCGCCTGCCAAATGCCCTTGCCGCCGCCGATGGTCATGGCGCCGAGGCAGATTTCAGAAACGAACAGGCCGGTGCGGCCAAGCTGACGATAGCGCATCTGCGCCTCCGGACGATGTGGGGGTGGGTTTAGGGTAGAAGCGGGCCAGGGGCTCGGCAAGGCGCTCGCCGATCACAATGGCCGTGATCGGCGGGCATTGCGAGCTTCAGCCTTGGCCGCCGCCCCGTCCAGCGCGTAGAGGAGCTTTGGCCGCCCGCCCGGCGCGCGTCTGCACCGACGATTGAAATCGCTCAAGCTCAAGGCTCAAACCCTATGGCAGATCCAAGGCGGCTCCGCTGAATTACCGCCATCACTTCCACGCCGGAAACTTCGCCGATCTCTTGAAGCACGCCCTGTGGCTGCGGCTCCTGGCGCGGCTGACAGCCGACCCCGCGCCGCTGACGGCGATCGACACCCACGCCGGCGCCGGGCTCTACGATCTGCAGGACGCCGTGGCCCAGCGCTCGCGCGAGGCCGAGGCGGGAATCGCCCGCCTGATGGCCGGACGGGCGCCCGAGGTGTTCGACACCTTGAAAGCCGCCGTGACCGCTGAGAACCCCGACGGCAAGCTGCGCTTCTATCCGGGCTCCCCGCTGCTGACCGTCAAGGGCCTGCGCAAGGGCGACCGCTACCTCGGCTGCGAGCTGCGGGACGACGATCAGGCGGCGCTGCAGACCCTGCTGGATCGGCGCGCGCGGGGTGGAGCCGAGGCGCGGGCGGTGCTGGCCGACGGCTATGGCGAGCTGGGCGGCGGCGGGGATCGGCGGCGGCGCGCCTATATCGTCGATCCGCCGTTCGAGCGCGGCGACGAATACGCCCAGATCGTCGATGGGGTCGGGCGGGCGCTGGACGCCGATCCCGGCTGCGTGATCGCCATCTGGACCCCCTTGAAGGATCTGGAGACCTTCGACTTCCTGCTCCGGGGCCTGGAGGCCATCGATCCGCCCTCGCTCTTGGCGGTGGAGGCGCGGCTGCGGCCCCTGATGGACCCGATGAAGATGAACGGCGCGGCCATGGTGTTCGTCAACGCGCTGGAACTGGAGGCGGACGCGCGCGCGGCGGCGGAATGGGTGGTGGACGCCTGCGGGATGAGCGGCGGCAAGGCCCAGGTGCGCCGGCTGGTAGGCTGACCCGCCGGGCGGGAACAACCTTAGTCTTCAGGCGCTCGTTCAGTCATGGTGGAGCGCGGCCGCGCTGTCGCTTTGAGGGGATCGAAATGCTGCACGTTCGTTCGCTGAAGGACGTCGAGAGGGCGCGGGGCGCCATCGCCCGCATCGGCAAGCTGTCCGACAATGTAATTGGCATCGGCCCGTTCGGCATCGGCATCGACGGCATACTGGCGTGGGTTCCGGGCCTGGGCGACGTCTATTCCATCGCCGCCGGGGGCATGTTGCTGCTGATGGGGGTTCGCACCCGCGCGCCTCTGCATAACCTGATCCAGGTGGGCGCGATCATCGGCCTGCGCACCGGCATCGGCGCGGCGGCCATCCCGTTCCTGGGTCCCATCTATCCGATTTCCGGGGCCCTCGTGGACCTGTTTCGCGGGCACAAGATGTCGGCGGAACTCCTGATCAAGGCCATCGACAAGACCGTCTATGTGGAAGGCCGCAAGAGCGATCCCATGCGTCCTGAACTCGCCGAACAGCTGGCGGCGGCGCGAAGCAAGGGCGCGCGGATCGTCTATCTGGGGTGAGGCCCTTATCGCCACCGACCTGAACGGGCGCTGGCCGGCGCGGTCCTCCCACGCTCACCGCCGCGTTCTGCGACGCCATGGAACACGGTCTTCGCCGTGCGCCCCGGAGAAATAATCTCTCTATAGGTGCATATCACAATTTACAGTTGTAAATATCTCCAATTATATGCACTCATAACTTGCATATGGAGATGCATCATGGCCACGGCAGCCTACCCAGAGTTTAGTGCAGAAGCCATAGCTCAAGCGCTCGAAGCGGCGCAAAGGCACAGCGCACCGCGTTTACAGGCCGCATCAGGTCAAGGTTTGGTGTTTGCCGACGGCGCGCTGAAGGTCAGCGCCCAGTGCATCAGCGTGACGGTCAACAACGGTCAGGTGTGCCTGAACCTTCCGGTGGTCGGTTCTGAGTGCTTCTCGGTTCCCTCATGGGTGCCGAACGGGACCGCTGTCCAAGCCTGCCTGGATATCTGTACGAAGTGGGGCATTCCCTGCGGCGTCGAGGTGACGGTTTCCCTCGCCGGGCAGAAAATCTTCACCAAGGGCTTTGGATGCAGCTGTTAGGCTGACGGTTCGCCGATCATCCAAGGCCGTTGACGTTTGGCGGCGGGCAGGCGGGTTATGGCCCGCCTGCCCGCTCGTTTCGGTTCGGTTCAGATCACTCCGCCGCCGCCTGGGCGTAGCCGAGCCGGGCGTTCAGCTCTTCCAAAAGCTGGATGGCCGCCTGGGAGATCACCGTGCCGGGCAGGAAGACCGCCGCCGCGCCCATCTCATAGAGGGTCTTCAAATCCTCCGGCGGGATCACCCCCCCCACCACCACCATGATGTCGCCGCGCCCCAGCGCCTTCAGCTCGGCCTGCAGTTCGGGCACGAGCGTCAGGTGGCCGGCGGCCAGGGACGAGGCGCCCACCACGTGGACGCCGTTCTTCACCGCGTCGCGAGCGGCCTCGGCCGGAGTCTGGAACAGCTCGCCGATGTCCACCTGGAAGCCCAGGTCTTCAAAGGCGGTGGCCACCACCTTCTGGCCCCGGTCGTGACCGTCCTGGCCCATCTTGGCGACCAGGATGCGCGGGGGGCGGCCGTCGGCCTCCTTGAACGCCTGCACCATGGCCTTGGCGCGGGCGGCGGTGGGATCGTGGCCGATCTCCTTCAGATAGACGCCCTCGATGGCCTTGATTGAGGCGCGGTGGCGGCCGAAGACCTTCTCTAAGGCGTCGGAGATTTCGCCGACGGTGGCCTTGGCGCGGGCGGCGTCTACGGCGAGCGCGAGCAGGTTCTCCCCCGTGCTGGCGCCCTTGGTCAGGGCGTCGAGCTTGGCGGCGGTCTCCTCCGGATCGCGCTCCAGGCGCAGGCGCCGCAGTTTCTCCAGCTGCTGTTTGCGCACCGAGGCGTTGTCGACCTTCATCACCGGGATCTCGTCCGCGCCGTCCGGCTTATAGCGGTTAACGCCGACCACCGCCTGAATGCCGCCGTCGATCCTCGCCTGGGTCTTGGCGGCGGCTTCCTCGATGCGGAGCTTGGGCAGGCCCTGCTCAATCGCCTTGGTCATGCCGCCGAGGGCCTCGACTTCCTGGATGTGGTGCAGGGCGCGCTCGGCCAGGTCCTGGGTCAGGCGCTCGACGTAGTAGCTGCCGCCCCAGGGATCGATGGTGCGGACAAGGCCGCTTTCGATCTGCAGGAAGAGCTGGGTGTTGCGGGCGATGCGGGCGGAGAAGTCGGTGGGCAGGGCCAGGGCTTCGTCGAGGGAATTGGTGTGCAGGCTTTGGGTCTGGCCATTGGTGGCGGCCATGGCCTCTACACAGGTGCGCGGCACGTTGTTGAAGATGTCGCTGGCCGCCAGGCTCCAGCCGCTGGTCTGGGTGTGGGCGCGCAAGGACAGGGACTTGGAGCTCGAGGTGCCGAAGGTCTCCTTCACCAGCTTGGCCCAGAGCAGGCGCCCGGCCCGCTGCTTGGCCACCTCCATGAAGTAGTTCATGCCGGCGTTCCAGAAGAAGGACAGGCGCGGCGCGAACTGATCCACCGGCAGGCCGGCGGCGACCCCGGCGCGAATGTATTCGATCCCGTCGGCCAGCGTATAGGCCAGCTCCAGATCCACCGTCGCCCCCGCCTCCTGCAGGTGATAGCCGGAAATGGAGATGGAGTTGAACTTGGGCATGTTCTTCGATGTATAGGCGAAGATGTCCGAAATAATCCGCATCGAGGGTTCGGGCGGGTAGATATAGGTATTGCGCACCATGAATTCTTTGAGGATGTCGTTCTGGATGGTGCCGGACAGCTTCTCCGGCCCGACGCCCTGTTCTTCCGCCGCCACGATGTAGAGGGCCAGGATCGGCAAGACCGCGCCGTTCATGGTCATGGACACGCTCATTCGGTCCAAGGGGATCCCGGAGAACAGGGTCCGCATGTCGTAGATGGAATCGATCGCCACCCCGGCCATGCCCACGTCGCCGGCCACCCGCGGGTTGTCGGAATCGTAGCCCCTGTGGGTGGCCAGATCGAAGGCCACCGACAGGCCCATCTGACCCGCCGCCAGGTTCTTGCGGTAAAAGGCGTTGGAGTCTTCCGCCGTGGAGAAGCCCGCGTACTGGCGGATGGTCCACGGATTGGTCAGGTACATGGTGGGGTAGGGGCCGCGCAGGAAGGGCGCGACGCCCGGGTAGCCGTCCGGCGCGTCCAGGCCCGCCACGTCCGCCGCGCCATAGCGGTCTTTCACCGCGACCCCTTCGGGGGTGTTCCAGGCCTCGGTCGAGGCGGCTAGGGCGGGCGAGGCGGGGGCGTCGGCATCGAAGGCCAGGGTGGCGAAGTCGGGAAAGCTCGTCATGCGGCTGCTCCGCCGTTCAGGCTGTTCAGGATCGTATCGAGGGCCGCTTCGATGTCGGCGCCGGCGTAGAGGTAGCCGTCGACGCCGGCGGCGGTGAGGGCGGCTTCCTGCTCGCCGGGGCGGCCGGCCAGATAGATGCGTTTGGCGCCCTTGGCCTTCAGCGCGCGGGCTGCGTCGCCGCCGGTCTCGGCGTAGAGGGCGTCCGAGCCGCAGAGCACCACCAGGGGCGCGCCGTCATAGGCGTCAGCCTCGCCGAGCTCGGAGGCTATGCCGCCGGCGGCGAGCACGTTGCGGGCGAAACCGACCCGGCCGGTGTAGTCCTTGGGGGCGCCCAGGGTGGCCAGATAGGCGGTGGGCGCGGCGGGGAGGGCCTTGGCGCGGGCGCGCAGGGCCTCAAAACCGCTGGAGACGCGGGACGCGACCAGCGGCGGGCAGGCGCTGTCGGCGCCGGGCTGGGCCGGGCTCGGGGCGGCCTTGGCGTAGGGGGCGGGATCAACCGGATCGACCTCCACCGGCGCTTCCAAGAGGTTGGGAAATTCGGAGACGCCCACCAGCCCGGCCTTGCGCTTGGCGATGTCGGCGGCGCGGGCGGCGTGGGCCGTCGCGGCCGCCTGCGCGACAAAGCCAGAGGTCAGGGCAGAAATAATCCCGCCCTGCGCCTCGATAGATTGGAAGATCGCCCAGGCGGCGCGGGCAGTCTGGTCGGTCAGGGTCTCGATGTACCAGGCGCCGCCGGCGGGATCGGCTACCCGGCCGAGGTGCGCCTCTTCCATCAGAACAAGCTGGATGTTGCGGCTCTGGCGGCGGGCGAAGGGGGTGGCGCGGCCCAGCGGCTGGGTGAAGGGCTCCAACATGATGCTTTCCGCGCCGCCGATGCTGGCCCCGAACGCCGCCGAGGTCAGGCGCAGCATGTTCACCCAGGGATCCAGGGTCGAGAGCATCCGCCGGGAGGAGCGAGCCTCGATGCGGACGGTCGGCGCTGTGGAGGAGAGCGCGCCCGCCACCCGCGCCCACACCGCTCGCGCGGCGCGCATCTTGGCGATGGCGGCGAAATAGTCGGCGTCGGCGGCGAGGCTGAGGGCCACCTTGCCCAGCGCCGCATCCATATCCGCCCCCGCCGCGACCATGGCCTTGACGTAGGCGAGGCCGGATGCGGCCATCACCGCGATCTCCTGGGCGTCGGTTCCGCCCGCTTCGTGCGCTGCCTGGCCGGAGGCGAGGACGGCGGTTTTCGCGTCGATGGCGAGGGCCGCCTCAGCCGCCGCCGCAACGTGGCCTTCGATCGGACCGGGGCTGGCGCCCGCCCGCGCGAAGGCGCTGAGCGGGTCCATGTGCAGCGCCAAGTGCGGGCGCAGGGTCTTGGCGTGGGCGATCTCGCCCAGCCACCCGGCCGCCTCCACCCCCAGCCACCCGGCGTCCAGCGCCACCGGGGCCAGGTCGAACAGCACCCCCTCCAGCGCCTCGGCCAAATCGGCCTTCGATCCCACGGCGACGCCGTGTGCGCCCGTGGGGTCGATCTTTACCAAGAGCGAGCTGGCGCCCCCGTGCAGATCGGCCAGGGCCAGGGTGTTGGCTTCGGCCGGATTGGGATGATCGACCAGGGCGCGGATGTCCCAGGCCCGGTCGGCGTCGTGGGCGGCGCGGCCGCGCAGCGCTTCCGCCAGGGGCTTGCCGGCGTTGGCGGCGGTGTAGAGGGGCTGGATGGCGATCCCGTCGTAGGTTTTCGACACCAGGCGCTTTTGGAAGTCGGCGCCGGCCAGGGTCTTGTCCACCAGGGCGCGCCAAGCCGCCTCGTCAGCGGGTTGAAAACCAGCCGTCAAAGAGATCGCGCCGTCGTCCATCGCATCATCCTCAATATTGCGGCGACAAAAGGCCCCGGCTGCAATCCCAGTCAAGCCCGTCTGCTTGCCCTGACGGCGTAGGCTTATAAGGTGCCCACTCCTCGATCAGCAGGCGAAAGCCTCAAAAGGAAACGACATTCATGGCCTTGCCTCCTATTCTGCGCGACCGTCTGCGCCTGCCAGTAATCGCCTCGCCGCTGTTTATCATCTCCAATCCGGCCCTGGTGATCGCACAGTGCAAGGCGGGGGTGGTCGGCGCCTTCCCCTCGCTGAACGCGCGGCCCCTGTCGCAGCTGGACGAGTGGCTGGCCCAGATCACCGAGGAATTGGCGGCCTGGGATCGCGATCATCCGGACCAACTCTCCGCCCCCTTCGCCGTCAATCAGATCGTGCACAAGACCAATAACCGGCTGGAGCAGGACCTGGAGCTCTGCGTGAAATACAAGGCGCCCCTGGTGATCACCTCCCTCGGCGCGCGGGAGGATGTGAACCAGGCGATCCACGCCTATGGGGGGATCACCCTGCACGACGTGATCACCGGCGCCTTCGCCCACAAGGCCATCGAGAAGGGCGCCGATGGGCTGGTCCTCGTGGCGGCAGGGGCGGGGGGGCACGCCGGCGCCCTTTCGCCCTTCGCGCTGGTCCAGGAAGTCCGCCAATGGTTCGACGGGCCGGTGGCCCTTTCGGGCTCCATCGCCAGCGGATCGTCGATCCTGGCGGCCCAGGCCATGGGGGCGGATTTGGCCTATATGGGCTCGGCCTTCATCGCCACGAAGGAGGCGAACGCGCCTCAGGCCTATAAGGACATGATCGTCGACAGCACCGCCGAGGACATCGTCTACTCTAACCTATTCACCGGAATTCACGGCAATTACCTGCGCCCCTCCATCGTCAAGGCGGGGATGGACCCGGATCATTTGCCCGACAGCGATCCCTCGGCCATGAACTTCGGTTCCGGCGGCAACCAGGAAGCCAAGGCGTGGCGCGACATATGGGGTTGCGGCCAGGGCATAGGGGCGATTCACGACGTGCCGAGCGCCGCCGATCTGGTCGCCCGGCTGACCGACGAGTACCGCGCGGCGCAAGGCGCGCTGGCCGCCAAGGTGGCGCTGACGGAGGGGGATCGCCTGGCCAGCGTGACGCAGTAATCCCCACCCTTATCCAACCCCAAAAAAACAGGCGCACACTCTCCTGAGATCGCGGCTCGCCGCAGCCATCTTGGGAGACAGCCTTGTCCGACGACGCCACCCCGCGCCTAGCCCTGCCCTATCTGGCGGCGGCCCAGGCGCAAAAGCATGTGACCATGAACGCCGCCCTCGCCCTCCTGGACGGACTGGTGCAGACGGCGGTGGAGAGCCGCAGCACGGCGGCCGAGCCCACAGCGCCGGCGGACGGCGCAATCTACATTCTGCCGGCGGGAGCGGTGGGCATTGACTGGGCCGGCCGCGCCGCCGGAACCGCCCTGCGCTTTGAGGCGGGCGCCTGGAGCGTGCTGCAAAGCCAACCGGGGTGGCTCGCCTATGTGAAGGACGAGGGGGTGCTGTTGGTGCAGGGGAGCGCCGGCTGGGGCGACGTCGGCCTGGCGCTGCGGTCCCTGCAAAACCTCACCCAACTGGGCGTCGGCACGACCGCCGACGGGACCAACCTGCTCTCGGTGAAGACGGCGGCGGTGCTGTTCTCCAACCTCGGCGCCGACCTGCAGCTGAAGTTGAACAAGGCGGCGACGGCCAATACCGGCTCGATGCTGTTGCAGAGCGGCTATTCGGGGCGGGCGGAGGTCGGCCTCTGCGGCGACGATAATCTGCATCTGAAGGTCTCGCCGGACGGGTCGGCCTGGAGCGACGCCCTGGTGGTCTCCAGCGGCGCCGGCGCGCGGGTGGCGGTGGACGGGGCGGTGCAGGTGAAAAGCCTGGCGAAAGCCGCGCTGCCGACCGCCGCTTCGCAGGGGGCAGGAGCTCTGCTGTTCGTCTCCGACGAGGTCGGCGGCGCTACGCTGGCGTTTTCCGACGGCGCCAGTTGGCGCCGGGTCGCCGACCGCGCCGTCGTGGCCTGAGCGGGGAGGACCGGCATGGCTAAGGTACGGATCGAATGGGTGCGTCTGGGCGCGCTCGGGGGCGGGGGCGGCGCGGCGGTGAACCAGCCGCTTGAACTATTCGGCGCGGCCGAGGTGTTGAGCGTCGCCACCGCCCCGGTGTCGGTGACGGCGCCCGCCTTCACCCAGGGCGAGCCGGGGGTGGAAGGGTCCGCCTTCGCCCGCATCACCGGGCTTTCGGGCGCGGCGCACGTGGCCTGGGGGGCGGCGCCGGCCAGTGAGACCACAGGCTGGCGTGTCGAGGCCGGCGGCTTCGCCCTGGTCCCGATGAAGTCGGGGGATGGGCTCTCCTTGGTGCAGGCGCTCGATCCGCCGTCGCCGGTAGGTTCCGCCGCCATGCGGGCGGTGGCCACCAGCCGCGCGGGCGTCATCGCAGCCGCCGCCGCGGCGCAGGATCTGATGGCTGCCAACCCCGATCGCAACGGCTGGCTGATCCAGAACCAGTCCGCCGCCAACCTGTTTGTCCGCAGCAAGGGCGCGGCGGGGACCGCCGTGGCCACCGCCGACGGGCAAAGCCTCTTGGTGCCCCCCGGCGGCTATTACGAGCCGTCCAAGGTCACCCCGCACGCATTGTCGATCATCGGTCTGGCCGCCGGCCAGGCCTTCTTTGCCGAGGAGTGGTGAGCATGGGTCTTAGCGTTCCAGTCGATCCGGCCTTGGCCCGGTCGATCTACAATCCCGCCGGGCTCGGCTTCATGCCGCCGAGCACCCCATGGCTGACCGACACGATGAACGGGCTCGATCTCTACCGCCTGGGCTTTGGCATGACGCCGACCATCCATTTCGATCCGGCGGCGGCGGAGACCTCGCGCAACCTTGGGACCTATCAGAACCCCTACACCACCACCGCCCAGCTTCAGGCGCGCTGCGCCGGCTTCATGGGCGGGCAGGTCTTGGGGGTGAAGCGGGGAAGCTTTGTGCGGGGGACCCTGGCGCTGACCTGCTACGGCGCCAGCGGCGCGCCCTTCGTCATCGTCCCTTACGGCGACGCCCTGGCCATGCCGGTGTTTTCCGGCGGCACGGTGCGGACGGCCTGGAGCGCCTATCCCGCCGACCCCCGCATCTGGCAGCTTTCCGGCGTCGCCCAGGCGGTGGATCTGTTCGCCGAGGGCGAGCGGCTGTTCGCTGTCGCCGGCGCCAACCTCGCCGCCAAGATCGCCCCCTGCAGGCCTTCATCGCCGCCCCTCTTCCCGGCGTGGCGGGCGCCTTCGCCTGGGATGGCGCCACCCTCTACGCCTGGTTCGCCGATGGCGCTTCTGCGACCCTCGGACAGGTGGAGACGGCAGACAGCGCCAACGCCATCCTCATCAATTACCCGGACGTGGCCGGCGCCGGCTTTGTCACCCTGGCCGGCATGGCGGGGATCATGACCCGCTATAGCGCCATCAGCGTCGGGCCCGCCAATGTGGTGGGAACCAATGCGCCCGCCGGCCTGCAGATCATCGCCTGCCAGGGCGGCCGCACCGGCGCCCAGCTCGATACGACCCTCAGCGCCGACGCCTTCCAGGTCTATGGCATCGACGACGCCCACCGCGTTTCGAGCCTCTACATCGCCGGCAACTACGCCTTCGACACCCTGAACAACGCCTATGAGGTGGCGGCCGCCGTGTCGGGGACCATCGAGCGCAACATCGGCTGGAACGCCGGCGGCAACTCCATCGTCGAGATGTGGGCCCTGTGCTCGGACCTCACCGTACAGTTCAATCGCGGCTACAACGATCCCCTGGCCGGCCAGCGCCTGTCGTCGAGCTATCACAACGGCGGGGTGTGGCGGACCAACTATTCCACGGTCACCGGCGCGGCCAGCGACGACGCCAAGAGCGGCGGCAATGCGGTCCGCTTCAACTACATCCAGGACCCCGGCAACAACGGCATCGACGTGCTCGGCGGGACCGGGGACCGGTATTACAACAACACCGTCGTCGGCGCCCGCCAGGGCTGGGGCAATGGCTGGTATGTGCGGGGCGCGGGGGCCACAGGCCACAGCCTCTTCAACAATCTGTTCGTCGCCACGGCCCCGACCGCCGGCTTCGTCTTTTTCGCCCAGATCGATGCGGGGACGGCGGCGCCTGCGCTGGATCACAACGCCTACGCCAACCTCGCCAACCCCACAGGCTCAGGCGGCGCCTGGCGGGATGGGGCGAACCAGCTCTACGACATTACGAGCTGGCGGACGGCCACCGGCGGGGAGGCCCACTCCCACGCCACCCTTGGCGACACAGACGGACCGTCGTTCGGCTTCGCCGGGGACGAGTTCGCGCCCCTGGCCCTTAGCGCCGGCTATGGGGGAGCGACCGACTACACCCTGACGAGCTCGATCGTGCAGGGGGCCGGCGCCTCGATCGCCGCCAGCGGCCCCGCCTGCGACATCGACGGGCGGGCCATCGCCACGCCGGCGTCCCCCAACATCGGCTGCTGGCAGGGCTGAGCGCATGACCGAGACCGACGACCTGCTCACCGCACGCCTGATCGCCCATGAGGGGCTCAGGCTCAAACCCTATCGCGACACCGCCGGCAAGCTGACCATCGGCGTCGGCCGCAACCTCGACGACGTGGGCCTGACCCGCGCCGAGGCCCTGTTCCTGCTCGCGGGCGACATCGCCGCCGTGCGCGGCGCGCTCGACCGTCGCTGGCCCTGGTGGCGGGCCATGGACCCCGTGCGCCGGGACGTCTTGACCGAGCTGGCCTTCAACCTCGGAGCCTCCGGGCTGGCGAGTTTCAAAGACTTCCTGGGATTGCTCAAGACCGGCGCATTCGCGGCGGCGGCGAGCGATCTTCTGGGCACCCAATGGGCCGGTCAAGTCGGCGACCGCGCTCAGCAATTGGCCGTCCTGCTTCGCACCGGCCAGCCGACATAACCCGAAAGGACCACATATGGACACCACCAAACCCGCCGTCGCCTCCACCAGCGTCTGGGGCAGCCTCATCGCCCTTGTGGGCGCGTTCGCCCCGATCATCCTCAGCGCTGTCGGGGTGAAGGCGCCGGCCGATCAGGCCGCGACCCTTTCCACCGCCACCCAGCTGGCCACCGGCGTGGGCGCCGCCGTCGCCCTCTATGGCCGGCTGACCGCCACCAAGAAGATCAGCGGTCTGACCAGCGTCGCCACCGCCGCGTAACGCCGGGGCGTTGCAATAGCCTCTGGGATTTCCCGCCGTTCCCGGCTACTCGAAGGCGAGCGCGCTAACGAGAGCCGGGGACGGAATGTTTTCCAAGATACTGATCGCCAACCGTGGGGAAATCGCGGTTCGGATTATCAAGACCTGCCGCCGGATGGGGATCAAGACCGTGGTGGTCTATTCGGAGGCCGACGCCGACAGCCTGGCGGTGGAAATGGCCGACGAGACCGTCTTCATCGGTCCGCCCCCCGCCAACCAATCCTATCTCGACGCCGACAAGATCATCGCCGCCTGTAAGGCGACGGGCGCTGAGGCCGTGCATCCGGGCTTCGGCTTCCTGTCGGAAAAGGCGGAGTTCGCCCAGCGCTGCAAGGACGAGGGGATCGTCTTCATCGGCCCCAACGCCCACGCCATCTCGGCCATGGGCGACAAGATCGAATCCAAGAAATTCGCCGAGCGGGCAGGGGTCTCCTGCGTGCCCGGCCATATCGGCGAGATCGACGACGTCGCCCACGCGGTGAAGATTTCCGAAGAGATCGGCTATCCGGTGATGATCAAGGCCTCCGCCGGCGGCGGCGGCAAGGGCATCCGCGTCGCCTACACGCGCGCCGAGGTGGAGGAGGGCTTCCCGGCTGTGCGCGCCGAGGCCAAGGGCGCCTTTGGCGACGACCGCATCTTCATCGAGAAATTCATCACCTCGCCCCGCCATATCGAAATCCAGGTGCTGGGCGACAAGCACGGCCACGTGGTGCACCTGTTCGAGCGCGAATGCTCCATCCAGCGCCGCAATCAAAAGGTGATCGAAGAGGCGCCCTCGCCGCTGCTCGATCCCGAAACCCGCTCCGCCATGGGCGCGCAAGCGGTGGCCCTCGCCCAGGCGGTGAACTACGATTCCGCTGGCACGGTGGAGTTCGTCGCCGGCCAGGACAAGAGCTTCTACTTCCTGGAAATGAACACGCGCCTGCAGGTCGAGCACCCGGTGACCGAGCTGATCACCGGCCTCGATCTGGTCGAACAGATGCTGCGCTCGGCGGCCGGCGAGGCGATGGCCTTCACCCAGGACGATCTGAAGATCAAAGGCTGGGCGGTGGAAAGCCGCATCTATGCCGAAGACCCCTATCGCGGCTTTTTGCCCTCCATCGGGCGCCTGGTCCGCTACGACCCGCCGGCCGAGGGCGAGCGCGGCGCCTATGCCGTCCGCAACGACGCAGGCGTGCGGGAAGGGGACGAGATCTCCATGTTCTACGACCCGATGATCTCCAAGCTCTGCACATGGGGGCAGACGCGGGCCGAAGCCGTGGCCGGCATGGGCCGGGCGCTGGAGGACTTCCACATCGAGGGCCTGGGTCACAACGTGCCCTTCCTGGCGGCGGTGATGGATCAGGAGCGCTTCAAGTCCGGCAAGATCTCCACCGCCTACATCAAGGAGGAGTTCCCCGACGGCTTCCACGGAACCGAACCCACCCCCTTCCAGGCCGATGTGATGACCGCCGTGGCGTCCCATATGCACAAGACCCTGGCCAGCCGCGCCCGAAAGATCGGCAACGGGCTCGCCGGCCCTCTGGCGCGCACCGAGTGGACGGTGGTGGTGGGCGAGGCGGCCCCGCGCCACGTGCGCCTGACCGCCAACGGCACGGAGCTGGACGTGGCGCTCTTGGACGAAGACCGCACCCTGGCCTTGGAAGCCATCGACTGGCGCCCCGGCAAGGCGGTGTTCAAAGGCGCTCTGGACGGTCAGGCCTTCACGGTAGAAGTCCACCCGGCTGCAGAGGGCTTCGTCATCCGCCACCGGGCCGCTAAGGCCCGCGTCCTGGTGCTGACGCCCCTTTCCGCCGAGCTGCACCAGCGCCTGCCCAAGCGCGAACCCGCCGACACCTCCAAGCTGATCGTCTCCCCCATGCCGGGGCTGGTGGTCTCGCTGCATGTGGAACTGGGCCAAGAGGTCCAGGCCGGCGAGACCGTGGCCATCATCGAAGCCATGAAGATGCAGAACATCATCAAGGCCGAACGCACCGGCGTGGTGAAGATGGTCGGCGCCAAGGCGGGGGATAGTGTTGCGGCGGATGAGGTGCTGGTGGAGTTCTCTTGATGCGTGTATCGTTCCCTGGGGTTGGGGGACAAGTGCATGGGTCTGGTAGAGAGTTTTTTCGGTTATAGAGGCCGCATGGGGCGCGGTGCGTACCTAGGGTGCGGGGTCGTGACGAATCTCGTTTCGTCGGTGCCGCGTGTTGCCAGAACCTTTTATCAATCCAGCGATCTCACGTTGCCATTGTGGCTATCGGGCTCGTTTGTACTTCTTTGGGTATTTCTGCTTTGGCCGATTTCCGCAATAATGGTTAAGCGGGGGCATGATCGGGGACGGCCGGCCTGGTTTAGCGTGGGGCTGCTTGTCGCTGTTCTGTCGGCGTTTGCAGCGGTTGGGTTCACCCAGTATTCAGTACCCGCAGTAATAGTTCTTGGTCTACTCGCCGTGTATCAATTTTTGGATTACACCTGCTGGCCCGCTTCAGCCAAAGCGAAGAAGTATGGTGGGAGCGACGGTATGCTCCATATTGAGCGCCCGCTTGTGCTGTCTTAGTTAGGAATGAACTTCGCCTCGTCAGACTAAATCGGCGCTTCCGCCGCCTCCACCCCCCCAAACACCCGCCCAAAGCTCGCCTTCAGCGCCGCGTCCGCCTCGTCCATGGTCACCGGCAAACCGAGGTCCACCAGGCTGGTCACCCCGTGGGCGCTGATGCCGCAGGGGACGATGCCGGCGAAGTGTTCCAAATCCGGCTCCACGTTCAGGCTGACGCCATGGAACGACACCCATTTGCGCAGCTTCACTCCGATAGCGGCGATCTTGTCCTCCCGGGGGGGCAGGCCGGGGGTGCGGCGCTCCACCCAGACGCCCACCCGGCCGTCCTTGATCTCGCCGGTGACGTTGAAGGCGTCGAGCGCCCCGATCACCCAGGCCTCCAGGGAAGCGACAAAGGCGCGCACGTCGCGGCGGCGGGCGGTCAGGTCCAGCATCACATAGGCCACCCTTTGCCCCGGCCCATGATAGGTGAACTGTCCCCCCCGCCCGGTCTGATGCACCGGGAAGCGGTCGGGCGCTAGCAGGTCTCCGGCCTTCGAAGACACGCCGGCGGTATAGAGGGGCGGGTGCTCCAGGAGCCAGACCAGCTCCCCCGCCTCGCCGGATGCTATGGCGGCGGCGCGCGCCTCCATGGCGGCGACGGCCGCCTCGTAGGGCACGGGCTCGGGCGAGACCGCCCAGCCGGCGGGCCGTCCGTCGGTGCGAAAAAAATCCAAGGCCGGTTTATTTAACTTCGCTGCAAGCATAGCCCTTCAATGTGGCGCCGGGCGCCCCTGGTACAAGCGGCGCCTTGGGGAATCGCGCGCGTGAGTCAGGTCAATTCCGTTATCGTGGAGATCTCCGTGGTGCTGGGGCGCAGCATCCTGCCGATGCAGCAGCTCCTTCGCATGGGGCGCGGCGCGGTGATTCCGCTCGACGCCAACGAGCACGACGAGGTGTGGATCCTGGCCAACAACCATCCGGTGGCCCGGGGCGAGATCCAGATCTCCGACGACCGCATCGCCATCAGCGTCACCGGCCCCGCCGACGTCTACGACTTCATGGCCGGCAACGCCTAAACCGCGACTGGGCCTAAACCGCTACTTGACCAAGGGCGCGAGCTTGGCCGCCTCCTGCGCGTCCAGCTGCGGCTTCTTGAAGTTTGTGCGCGGGGCGACGACTTCGCCAAACTCCATCAGTTGATCCCCCGCCGGCCTATAGGCCGGCCACGCTGGCCCACACGCGGGCGCGGCGCCGGTTGGCGCCCCGGTCTTGGCGAAGGCGACCCAGCAGCCATGCACCACCTTGGTCAGGGCGCGGTCCTCAGGAGTGGGCGGGCCGCGGCTCAGCTTGGGATCGAGATGATCCCAGCTGTCGAAGACGAAGGGGATGTCCGAGGCGTGGGGCGCGCCGGGCAGATAGTCCTTATAAACCGCTCGCCGGAACGAGAAATAATAGAGCCAGGCGGGCGCGCCGCCGCTTTCCTTCGCCGCGATCCAGCGGGCCGGGCCACCCATCACCGCATCGGTGAACATGACGTAGCCTTTCGCCCTTTCGCTCGGCGCGTCGGCATAGGCGGCCTTCAAGGCGTCGGGCTGGACGGCGAAATAGACCTCCGGCGGAAGGCCGAAGGCGCCCATCAAGGAGGCCTCGAAGCTGTTGGAGCCGATGATCAGGGGCACGTCCATGGCGCGGCCGTGGGCGAAGGCTGCGGTCGTATCCTCAGCCATCAGGCGGCCATCGACGATCGGGCCATAGCGCTCCTCGGTCCTGACCAGGGCGTCGGCCGGGAGAGCGCGCAGCCGATCGAGGGCGGCGCCTGCGCCGGCGAGGGCTTCCCCCAGGGCCTGGCCCTTGGCCTCCGCCTCCGCCAGGGAGACGGGCTTGTCCCATCCGCCGCCGGACTCGACGATGGCCTTGGCGAACAGGCCCCGCGCCGAGGGGGTGCTCATCAGCGCCAGGGTGTCGACGCCGCCGGCGGATTCGCCAAATACGGTGACGTTCCTGGGATCGCCGCCAAAGGCCTCGATGTTCCGCTGCACCCATTTGAGGGCGGCGATCTGGTCCATCAGGGCGTAGTTTCCGAGCGGCGCTCCGGGCGCGGCCGCCTTGGTCAGGGCCGGATGGGCGAAAAAGCCCAGGGCCCCCAGGCGATAGTTGATCGAGACCAGGATCACCCCGTCCCGCGCGAAGGCCGAGCCGTCGTAGGAACTGACGGCGTTGGAGCCATAGACATTGCCGCCGCCGTAGATCCACACCATCACCGGCGCGACCTTCGCTGACGCGCCCTTCTCTGGCGTGTTCAGGGCGGCCCGCGGCGCGAACACATTCAGGCTCAGGCAGTCCTCGCTCGTGCCCCCCATGGCCCCGCCGCCATTGGGGCGATCCGGGCGCATGGTCTGAGGACAGGCTGGGCCGTAGGCGAGGGCGGGGCGCTCCCCGCTCCAGCGCGGCGCCGGCGCGGGCGGCTCCCAGCGCAGGGCGCCCACCGGCGGGGCGGCGAAGGGAATGGCCTTGAAGGTGGCGACGCCATCGACCGCATCGCCCAAGAGCGCGCCGGATTCGATCCGCACTCCCACGGGCTCGGCCTGGGCCCCGCCGACGGCGGCCAGCAGCGCCAGGCTGGCGAGCGACGCCCGCAAAGCTGTGATCGTCCCCATGATCTTCCACCCCGAGCGGTTCTTATGGCGCGCCGAACGCCGCTGACCATCCCCCGGGGGTTTAGATAGGGTCAAGTCAAAGCTTCTCCCGATCCGCCCTTCCCAAAGCGGATCAGGTTTGCTACCCCCCGCGCTCCCAAGCGAGCGGTCGTGGCGGAATTGGTAGACGCGCAGCGTTGAGGTCGCTGTTCCTTAACCGGAGTGGAAGTTCGAGTCTTCTCGACCGCACCAGGGCAGTTTTCGGGGGCGTCCCAGGACGTCCCCCGAGAGCCCACAAAGTCCCAAAACCTTATATAAATCAACAAGTCTTGGCGTTCTGCGGCGTCGGGGATGTCCCGGTGCGTCCCGGCGAGATCCGTGACAGCCCAGAAAATTGGGGGTATATTTGGGGGTATTTTGAAATACCCCGTTTGGCGATACCCCCAATGGCCCTAACTGATGTTCAGGTTCGCAACGCCAAGGCTCAAAAGGCTGCTTACAAATTAGCTGACGGCCAGGGCCTTTTTTTGCAGGTCACAAGCAGCGGGGCGAAGCTCTGGCGGATGAAGTTTCGCCAAGGCGGGAAGGAAGGCCTTCTCAGTTTTGGCCCCTATCCGGAGGTGACGTTGGGCGCCGCGCGAGAAAGGCGTGATGAGGCCCGCCGTCAAATCAGAGACGGCAAGAGCCCAGCGCTTGAGAAACGGCGGGAGGCGATCCTGGCTAAGGCCGCGGCCGGGAACACGTTCGCCGTAATCGCCGAGGAAGTCGTTGCGAAGCGGGAGCGAGAGGGCTTGGCCCCCACGACGGCGACCAAGCTTCGTTGGTATGGCTCGTTGCTCGGCTCAGTGTGCGACCGCCCCATCAGTGAGATTGAGGCGTTCGAGCTGCTCGATCAGTTGCGGAAGATAGAGGCCTCAGGACGCTACGAGACGGCGGTAAACACACTGGCATTTGCCGGTAGGGTGTTCCGCTACGCCATCGCTACAAGTCGCGCGCGGCGCGACGTGGCGGCAGATCTGCGAGGTGCGCTCACCTCGCCGAAGGTCACGCACCACGCGGCGATCCTCGACCTCGAAGGAGCGGGGCGGATCATGCGATCCATCGATGCCTATACGGGCCAGCGCGTCACCGGACGCGCATTGGCCATGATGGCGCATACATTCCCTCGCCCTGGAGAGCTGCGGCTCGCCGAGTGGTGCGAATTCGATTTGCGCGACGCAACGTGGCGCATCCCCGCGGCCCGAACAAAGATGCGTAAGGAGCATCTCATTCCGCTTTCGCGTCAGGCGCTAGCGATCCTGGAGGATCTTCGAGCAATGAGCGGAGGGGAGGGCCTCGTGTTTCCTTCAATCCGCAATCGCGGAAAGCCTTTAAGTGAAAACACGCTCAATACGTCGTTGCGCGGCATGGGCTACGGCGCAGACGAAATGACTTCGCACGGCTTTCGAGCCATGGCGTCGACCTTGTTGAACGAATCCGGAAAGTGGAATCCAGACGCCATCGAGCGTTCGCTAGCCCACGGCGACAGTGACACCGTGCGAGGCGCCTACCATCGCGGTCTCCACTGGGCTGAGCGGGTGAAGATGATGCAGTGGTGGAGCGACTATCTAGAAGCGCTGCGAGACTCCACAAACGTCCAATCGCTAAAATCCAGATCAAGGGCGAGCCAACGCGCCCCGGGCAGGCCTCAGCCTGGGTCGCTCGCCCGATAGGTCGAAGGACTGTCGATCCAACGGCTAACCGCCGACTCATGCCAGCCAGCGCTGTGGACGCTGATCTTTACTTGCCGGGGGAAGGTGCCCTCCGAGATCTTGCGATAGACGCTTGTGCGCGACAGCCCGGTCCGCTCGAGCACGGCCTTAAGCCGCATAATCCTCTCTGACCCGGACATGAGACGCACTTTCATCAGCTTTGGCGGGCGGTATCTCCGCAAAGCTCGCCAAGGCGTCATATGCAGGAACGCCGGTGAGGGGGACGGGGGGCGGGTCCGGAAAGCGATGGTCTCGGTCCATCTCCGCGAGCCAGTCACGGATCGCCGGAGCGTCTGGCTCCGGGGCAGCCTCGACGGGCCCCGAAGAATAGAAGAGCCCGCCCATGAGCCCTGACGACGCAAAGATGTCGTTCACCATCGCGGACGAATTGGCGTCCCACACTCTCTGAGCCACCATCTGGACGGCTCGTTCGAAGGTCCTGACGGTCTCTCTGAAGGAATCGAGGTCGAGATCCAGCGGAGCTTCAATGCCAGCCACATCAACCGCGACACGCAGGTTGCTGTCGCTGTGTTGGGCAGCAGCAGCTTCGAACATGCGCAGAATGTCCGCGGCCATGCGAGGGTAGGGCGCAAGGGCCCGAAAGACGCTCGTGAGGAGGCGCTCCGGTGACGTGTCGTGAATGCGGAGCAGTTCGCCGACGTCGCCATCCGCAACCCGAAAGATGTCCGTTCGGATTTCCTTGACGAAGCCGTCGTCGTAGGTCTCGACTTCGCTGGGTTGGGTCGAAGTCGTGAGGCCCGCCCTTTGCCGGAGCGCATCCCAGAGTTGGGCGCCGCTTTGTAGGATTTCCGGATGATCGCCCATATCCGCGCCTTTCGTTCGCAATGACTATAGCGGGAGCCGGTGCATTGCTCACCTTTGATGGTTGGGATCCATCCGATGACTGGCTCGCACCGCCCGCTTCCAGCACAATCGGGCACCGTGATCTGACCGTGTCCGTGTAGAGCGTGTTTCCTAATTGTTCTGGTCGCGCTACGGTTATAATGCAAAGAGCCAGATGAATCGGCCCTGGCGTCCCGAGAGGCACGGTCCGCCATCGACACCCGCCCGGGTTGCGGCCTACCTTGACCGAAATGTGGAGGGCGAGGAATGGGATTCTTATCGAACGAGGAGGCCGCCGCGCTGCGGATCACCCGAATGATCCTGCATGTGGTGGGTGATGGGGAGTTCCAGCCAGAACCTGAACTTGCGGAGGTTGAACAGGAGCAGTTCTTCCTGGATCGCCTTCAAGACGTCAATGCATCCGGGCTGTTCAAGTTCAAACCAACGTCTCCGACCAAGTCGGCCATCGGCGACATAGCTTCGGGGGTGACGTCGTTCGAGGCCGGCGCCCAAGCCCTGGCCCGAGAATTCTCGAAATGGCATGTCGGCACCAGCGTCAACGGCGCCTTCTTTATCTTCGAATTGAATGCTGGCGTGGCGGGAACGCAGCTCTATGGGATGGTGAAATACGACTATAAGGCCGCGGTCGAGCGGACCGAGGACCAAGGGCAGGTTCACCTACGGCGGATCATCGATGCGTTTGTGGAGGATAAAAAGGCGTTGCAGAAATCCTGCCTCGTCCGGGTCGTCGATGGCGTCGTCATTGATGAGATCTCGGCCAAGGACCGAATGGGATCGGCGCCCAATCTCACCGACTATTTCATGAAGTTCCTTGAAGTTGAGCGGGATCGATCAGATGAGGAACTCAATCGGTCCGTCAACGAGGGCCTGCGCCAGGTGCTGAATGACACCCGCGATCTCTTGCCAGGCAAAGACGTCGGCTTGGCGTTGGCGATGGCAAAGGACATCCTCCGAAACCGACAGCTGATTGATGAGGAGGCGATCGCGGAGGCCGTGTTCACGGCGGCGGGAAATCCCGAAGGCGAGGATGAGCGAAAGCTCATCCAACGTGCGATCAATTCCCAAGTGAAGCGGCAAAAACTGACGGGTCTGTCGTTCAAGCCTGATGCCCAGGTGCTCCGGCGATCTCAACGCCGACGGCTCCGGACCGCCGAGGGCGTCGTGCTGGAATATCCAACCGACCTGGAGAACGCCAGCGTCAAACGCACCGTCCATGCGGATGGCAGCGCCACATTTGTGATCGAGACTAAGAGAGTCGAGGATGACCAAATCGTCCGTGAGCGAGCTGGCGCTTCGAATTGACGAATTGGTGGCTGTCGGACCCGCCGTGCTGGTCGAGACACCCACCAATGTCATCCTTTCGGGCTTAACCGCCAGCCATGCGAAAGACTTCGCCGCCGCGACTCAAGCGCTCGGCTGGGCCATTACGCTTGAGGACTCGTCCGATGCCGAGTGCACGATCGCCCAGATCGGCGAGGATCTGCAGCCCTACCGACTGCGGATCACCAAGCCCGCGCCAGAGACCGGCATTCGCTATCTCACAAACGGAGGATTTCAGGCTTGGCTGAAAGAGGCCTCCGCGGTCGGCAAGGTCGAAGTCTGTCGTCTGAGCGCGTCGTACGCGACCTTCGGCTATGTCGCGGCGCCCTGGGAATCCACGGTCAAAGCGGCTACTGGGCCGCCTCTAAAATCTCCCCGCACGCTTGTTCGCGAGGCGGCGCCGATCCGGGTGGCACCGGAGGATATCCGGCCTTGGCTTCTAGCTGATGCCTCCGATGCTGCTTGGGACGATCCGGTGTTTGCTCTGTGGGCGCAACAGGCTGCGACAATGCTCTCTCGCGCATTGGCGACGGAAATCGAACCGGATGACTGTGCGTTGGTGTTCGCGGGACCTCCAAAAATCAAGCTCGACCCGCCGGCGGTGGATCTCGCCCAGACCCTGGGCAAGACCGGTTTCGCTGCGCTCCAGACGGCTGCGCGCTGGGTCTACGAAAATGAGCGCGAGACGGAAACGCGCCACAGGCTATTCGCCATTGAGGTCGCCCGGTCCGCCACCGCTCGGACCAACGTCGGCGCGGTTTTGGCGGCCTGCGGCGCTCAGGCCTTGGAGGGTGCACGCCTCGCGTTCCAACTGGGGTTGGAGGATCTGAGCCGCGATACGCTGAAGGCCTTGGCGGATCTGCGCAAAGGGCTCGGCGACGACGCCGCGAAGCTGGCCGATTCAACGCGGCAAATTGCAGCCGCGGTTGCCGGTGCGCTCGTGTTGGGCCTCGGCCTCGTCGCCGCGAAGCTCGGGACGACGGCGCCTAAGCCGCTCATCGTTGTCTTGGCTTTTGTTCTCACCGGCTACGTCGCCGCCGTGATCGCTAGCAACTTGCAGTTCGTCCTGCTGCAGCGCTCCATCCGAAAGGAATGGCGCGGTCGGCTATATCGGTTTCTGACCTCGGAGGACTACCAGCGCATGGTGTCCAAGCCGGCTCACGACGCGGAATTGTCGACCTTCATTGCCATGGGGATCGGCGCGTTGCTGGCCCTGATCATGCTGGGCGCCGTCGTTTTTCTACCATAGAGGCTCGAGGCGTAGCGTCAGGCGCAGCCGATTGACCATGACTAGGCCGCTCTCGCTGGGGCAAGGTCCGGCTCGGGGTCAGGCGCCACTATGGCCTTGCTCATTGCATTGGGGACAAGGGCGGCAGAACGCGCAGCGCGTCCTGCTTATTAATGCGTTCAACAAGCGGCGATATCTTAGCGACGGGAAGCCCACGGAGACTGTCGAGCTTGGCTTTCGCCGCCAACACCTGATCGGTGAACGTCTTATTCGTCTCAAGTCTGGCGAACAGGACCGTGGCCGCGAGCCGGCCGGCGGCTAGGTCAGACGGATAGTGGAAGCCGCAAATCAGGCGGCTCTCGCCGAACTGGTAGCCTTTGGCAAAGAGGGCGTCGGTGCGGTCGGGCGCGAGCTGCGACAAGACCAAGGCCCACAGCATCCCGACCGCCGCGTGAGTCGATGGGTAGGAGCCGCTCTCGTTGAGCTGATATTGGGTGTCATCGACGTCGTGCGGGCAAACCGCCAGGTTGGGAAATTGCACATAGGGACGAACGCGGCCGCCGGTGCCGTCGGCCTTGACCTTGAGCTTCACGGGCTTGACCAGAGCCTCAAGATCGAGCTGCGCGAGATGGATCGTGTTCAAGATGATCTGAGCATTCGCGGGCGTGAGGGTTACGCCCAGCGCATTGCTGAAGCGAGGGGCGACGTCGGCAGGCATGTAGACGTCATCGAGATGAGCTTCGGCCCCGCGAGGGCCAGCCGCAAGGGCGCGCGTGCCCAGATAGGTGGCGAGATCCGCGGTTTCCACGGCGCTGTCCGGCGAAGGCGTTGGGGGCATCCAGGTTAGGACCTTCAAATCCTGATCGCCGAGAAAGCCTCCGGTGGGCGCCGCCCAGGCCGGGCCGCCGCAAATCATGAGGATGGCGAGCGCGCCGCCCGCCAAACGGCCCATCAACATGGCATTCCCCCGACGAATGAAGCTTCACGCATCTGCCCGGTCGCTCGGCTGCGGCTCTTCGATCACCGCGCGCGTCCACCGGCAAAATCCATCCACGCCCACCTGCATCAGCAGCAAAGCCATGCCCCCGATGACCGGCGCACCAACCGCCGCGAGGACCGGCGTCAAGTGACTGGCGACCGTTACGGCGACCATCGAGGCGGCGCCGACGGACAGTCCCGTCACCGTGGGATCGGTCAACTGCACGCCCGCACGCTTCGCTTGAGCAATCGCGTCGCGGACGGCCTTCGACGTGCGCGGATCGCTGCAGATGCGCTCGCGGAACGCTTCGAAGACGAATTTTCCCAAGTTGAACTCGTAGTGATAGTAGCTCAGCATCGCGAGTGCTTCGTCGTCGGAAAGGAGGCTGCCCCGTTGCTCGCTGAGAAGTTCCCGCATGAAGGCGTACTGCCAAGCGGAGTCTTTCAGACCGCGCAGTTCGTCATCAGCCTTCCAATCGAGACGAAAAACTGCCCCCGTCGACTCCGACGGCGGCCGCGCGATCTGGATGGCGAAGGGCTCCTTGACCATGACGCCGATCAGGCGGGCGAACTGCCGACGCGCCAGCGGTGTTTCGACGTTGGCGAGCACATTCTGCAAACTCAGATGGTAGTGCCGCTCCGACAGGTCGTTCAGGGCGACCGCGGTCGCCGCGACCGCGGCCTCGAAATCGCCCGGTCGAGGGGCCGCCCCGTTATAGGTTTCCGCCACGATCGTGCTCCCCGTTTAGTCGCCAGCCAGCGCTCAACTTCACTCCTAGAGGAACGCGCGCAGCCCCTTGTCTCCCGTGAGATCCGCATCCTGCCACTTATCAGTGGTTGAGAGAAATCCCTCTTGGGGTGCGTCGGGATCGATCGCGGGGCCGCCCGCCAGCAGGCGATCCCGCTCGCGCTGTTCCTGCACCGCCCGGAACCGATAGTGCTCGAAAACGTCGAGCACATGGACCGCGTAGGCCTGCGCCAGGGCCGGGAGGCCCTGCACGATCAAGAGATTATCGTCATTGGCGTAAGACGCCTTGAACCCGAGATTGTGACTTCCGGTTACGACGACGCAATCCTCCGAAAACGGATCGATGACGACGATCTTGTCGTGTATGATGGCGAAACCGGCCGATAGCAGCTCCGGCTCGAAATCGCCGAAATGTGCGCCGATCGCGGCGGCTCTGATCGTCAGAACTTTCGGCGCGCCCTCAGGAGAAAATACCGAAGGCGACGGCAGTTTGGAGGCGGTCTTATCCGCGGATTTTGGCGCCGCAACATAGTTGGGCATAGCCTGTGGGTCGCTGATCGCGCCCAAGACCAGCAACTCGGCGTTCTCCTTGCCGAGTTCGATGGCCATGTCGATGACGCTTTTGACGCCTTCGGGGGAGGGCATGAAGGTCAGGAACAGGATCGCCGCCTTGGCCTGTCGCATGAGTGCGAAGACGTCGGTCAGATCTGCGGGCGGCGGCGACGTCGCGGTCTTGCTGGTGGCGAACGTGTTGGGCGAGCACCACATCCGAGCGGTCGTCGGCGCCGGCAAGTCCGAAGCGGGATAGGCGTGGCCATCGGCCTCTCGCAGCGGGGCCTGCTGTACGTTGTGGTTAGGCTGGCTGGTGTCGGCTTGGGGCGGAAACGTGGCCGTGTCGTCCTTGAGCCGGTTCCAGTAGTCGAGATAGGCGCGGGCCAGGTCGGGTGACCGCGAGATGATCGTGTTGTTGGATTGGGTGCAAAGGCCGGTGTCCGTCCAGTTGGTGCTGCCTGTCAAAACCGCCTTGGCCACGCCGTCGGGGCCAACCTGAACGACGAACTTGTTGTGGCCGATCCGGCTGGTGTTGTTGAACAGGCGGTCGATCACTTCGCTCGCGGTGCCGTGCAGAGTCTGCCGCGCCGCATGATTTTCCGTGTCCCAGGCGGGGTCGCTTTTTGTCGGGGACCCTGCCGTGGACAGGATCAGGTGTAAGCGCGCGCCGAGGCCGGACAGCCGGCCGATCAATTCTGGGTCCGACAGTTCGTAGAGCGCGGCGTGCACCGTGTCGCCTGGTGTAAGCCCGGCAAGAAAGGATTTGAGCGTCGGCAAAACGTCGCCGGTCAGAAAGGCCCGGATGGGATCTGCGGGGTCTTTGGTGTGCGTGCGCAGGTCCTGCGCGCTCGGCGCCCTGCCTGGCGCCGTACCGAGCTGCCTTCTCAGATTCTGTGTCGACAAGATGCCGTTGGTGAAGACCGCGGTGAAGTCGCCGAAGTCGGTTGTCGCGGCGATGGGTTCAGTCGAAAACGCCTCGTCCGCGCACAGATACAGCGGAACGGCGTCGCCCATCATCTTGGTGGGGTCGGCGCTTGAGAAGACATCCGGGTTGGCGGCGCGCCAATCGGCGACCGCCTGGCGGCCCGGCGCGGCGTGGCCGACCGGCCAAATATCATAGTGGCAGGCAAAGGGCAGGCGAATGTCCAGGGTGTCGCGGCTTCGCCTCAGGGTCAAATCGCGCCACTCGAACTTCTGGATCGGCCATACGCTGACATCTTGCGGTAGCCAGTTCGGGTTGGACTGGCCCTCAAAGGCGACCCATGCGGGCAGGAGGCGACGCTCGCCGTTTGCGTGGACCCGCACGATCATGAAGCCCAAAAGGCCATCAATCCTATCGTGGATGTCCCAGGCCAGATAGGCGACTTCGTTATTGCACCACGCTCGACCTTTAGTGATGGGTGTCATTGGAGCCCCCCGCGCAGCGTGTAGTTGTCTATATTTCTGTGACACTTTTATGGTTGTGCCTGGATCGAATGGGCATGCGTTCAGCGGAGATAGGCGACCAAGCGATACGGTCGATCTCCGTCTACGTCGGCGAAAGGTCCGCACCGCTGCGGATTCCGAGCTGGTGCGCCGCCATTCCGTCAGAAAGCCCTGTAGCGTCCAATTTCTAGCCGCCATGCATCAGGGCGGGTCGACTTCATTATTGTCGAGGTTAACGGCGCGCCGCTTCAATCATTTGCGGGGGGCGGATCAGTTGCGCCACCGCTGGCCGAGTTCGTCGGCGAACCACATCTCGGCGTCGTAGAGAGGACTCATGCGAGACCGAAAAGAAAAGACGCCCGTATAGCGGGCCTCCAGCCAGATTCGGAAGTCGGTGAAGCTCGGGTGCTCCCGCATCGCTTCCGGTTGCTCCCTCTGCCAGTCATGGCAGAGCCGGCGGACGATCTGCTCGCTTTCCGGTTTCGTGTACTTCACCATGTCCCCGAGACTACCGCGGGGGAGGCGATTCGTCAGGTGACCTGACCCCCTTTGACCGCGAAGCGGTCGCCAAAGCGCGACGGCTTACGCGAATTGAGCGGACACTGCCCGCTCTTATGCAAATTTGACGGACATTCGGTCGAGTCGCTTGCCGCTTATGCGAAGGTGCCTTATGCAAATCTGGCGGACATTTTTCTGTCTTACGCGAATTTTACGGACATTTTCGCCCTCCAGCGGAGTGTAAGGCTATCATGGCGGACATCTTCTTCACGGGCCTGGGAGACGAAGCTCAAGATCGGAAGATCCGAAGGGATCTCGCTGCTGGCAAGCTTCAGCGTCTGGCGAATGGCGTTTATGCCGACCTGTCCAGCGGGCCGGTGGAGGGTGTCGTACTGCGCAACTGGGCCAAGATCGCAGCCCGGCTTGTGCCGGATGGCGTCGTCACCGATCGATCCGGCATCGAGGCCCAGCCCTGGCGGGACCGTTCGGGCGGCACGCCAAAGGGAGAGGCCATCCTCTTCATGAGCGCCCCGCGCAGCCGCGCAGCCATCGCCTTGCCAGGACTGGTCATCAACATCCGCCAGGGTGCCGGTCCAGCAGGCGAGGACATACCCTACCTCGGAACCCATCTCGCCAGCGAGACCCGCCGCCTGCTCGACAATCTGGCGCCGTCCCGCACGCGCTCCGGGCCTGCCCGGACCCTCGGTTCTGCCGAGGTGGAGAAGCGCCTGGACAGCCTTTGCACTATCCACGGCGTCAGCCAACTCAACACCATTCGGGATAAGGCCCGGCAGTTGGCGCCGCTGATCGATCGTGAGGCGGAGTTTAAGACGCTGAACGCGATGATCAGCACCTTGCTGCAGACACGTGAGGCCAAGGCGCTGACGCCCCAAGGCCAGGCGCGCGCCGAGGGCCATCCGCTCGATCCCGCCTGCGTCGAACGCCTGATCAAGCTGGTAGAGTTTATGCAGGCCCGCGCGCCCGTCACCGTGGCCAACGGCGACACTTCTCCCGACCGCAACCGCGCCGGGGCGTTCATGGAGGCCTATTTCTCGAATTTCATCGAAGGAACTCAGTTCGCCATCGGTGAAGCTGTGGAGATCGTCTTCGAAGGCCGGGTCCCTGAAACCCGCCCGGAAGACGGCCATGACGTGCTGGGCACCTATCTCCAGCTCATGGACTTGGGTGAACGTTCGGCCACCTCGATCGACGCCGACGCCTTCATCGACGAGGTCCAAGAGCGCCATCGACATCTGATGGCGCCTCGCCCGTCCATCTTGCCGGGAGTCCTCAAGACCAAGCCCAACCAAGCCGGGAACACCGCCTTTGTCCATCCCGACCTCGTGCGCGGGACGCTGCGCGAAGGCGTGAGCATCCTTCGCTCCATCTCCGATCCGTTTTCCCGGGCCATATTCGTTCATTTTCTCTTGGTCGACGTCCACCCGTTCAATGACGGCAACGGCCGCATCAGCCGGATCATGATGACGAAGGAGCTGCTGGCCGCCGGTTTGTCCCGCATCATCATCCCGACGGTGTTCCGCAACGACTATTTCGACGCCTTGCGTGCGCTCTCCCGTCGCGACGACCCTTCGATCTTCGTGCGATCCTTGGAGTTCTGCCAGAAGGTCACCGCCGCCTGTTCGGCTCCAACGGCCGATCAGGCGATCGAAGCCTGGGCCCACGCGTACGGGTTCTGCGAGGACAGCCGCCATGCCCGCCTGTCGATGCCCAACCCCGCATTGCCGATCGAGAGCCGCAACGGTATTCCCGCGCCCTCGGACTATTGGGCGGCGATCGCGGGGGACAACGGAACGAGCCTTTTCCGCTAACTCAGGGCCGCCGATCGAATGTTATAGCGCCCATGACGAAGAAGGAGCCAAAGCACGGGGCGTATCAACGGAGTGCGGCACGGTAGAGGTTGGCGCCTGGGGCGAGACCATTGCGATCAACGTTTGCTTCTGCGACGCCTGAGGTCCAAAAGCCTGTCGAGTTCACGATCGGCCTTTTTGACTTCCCCGTGGGCCCCATCGATCGAGGCGCGACCTTCCATGCGGTGTCCGGCTCGATTTCCGCGAATACGAACACTGAGACCGCCTTGCGAAGGGCGCTTACCGAAGCGGGTATAATCTTCATCGATGAGAACGGCGAAGGACCGGGTGTCCGGTTGCGCAAAGGCGGTTAGTTCGAACCTGCGTTGTTGTTCGAGGCAGCCTTTGATCAACGAGACGGTTGGGTGGGGTCTCTGGCATCTGTGGCGCCGATCTCGAACGCCCGTTGCCCACGCCTTCGCCAAAGCACCAAGGCTTGCTCGCGCTCTTCACTGCGGAGCGTCAGCGCGAGCGTCAGGAACGCGCCATAGAGCATCGCTCGATCGTCGCCTGTCAGGTCGACCAGTCCGGCCTTTGTGACGAGGCCGCCAAGCTCGATCAGATGACGAGTCCGCTCCCGTCTCTTCATCACCCATGCTCGCGTGTCGGTCCGCGCCCGCTGCGCCTCAAGGCGTCGCCGTGCCGCCTCCGTCCGGCGCATTGCCGAGATCGTCGCCGCCAGCGCCGCGCGTCGTGCCGCGTGCATGCCGGCGAAAGAACGCGGCGCCACGCTTACGCCAGCGCTCAGCCTGGACTTGGTCCTTGAGCTCCCCCAGATCGAGCAGCGCGCCCGCCAGGGTCTCGATGTCGGTGGTGTCCGCGCCGGTGGCGATAACCAAGTCGCCAAGCTGCCGAACCTTGCGGTTCTTCAGCATTTTAGTCTTGTCTTCGAGCGTCTTCAGTTCAGCGTCCAAGTCCCTGGGCTTGCGCATGTCCACCTTCCTTGATGAGCGATGGCCTGAGGATAATGCAGGGCTGTCCGGAAGGCTCTATGTGCGGCGGAACACTCTGGTACAGTCCGGTCCATCCCGAGATTCTTTCTTTCGAGGGCGCGCTTATACGTCGTGCCGACGTGCTCTTCAGGGCGTAATTGGATCGCCATCATGGCGATCTATCATTTCTCCGCGAAGGTCATCAGCCGCAGCGCCGGCTCCAGCGCCGTGGCCTCGGCCGCCTATCGTTCCGCCTCGCGGCTGCGGGACGATCGACTGGATCGCTCCCACGACTTCACCAACAAGAGCGGCGTCGTTCATTCCGAGGTGATGCTGCCGGACGGCGCGCCCGAGGAGTTTCGGGAGCGCGAACGGCTTTGGAATGCCGTCGAAGCCGGAGAAGTGCGCAAAGACGCTCAGCTGTCCCGGGAGATCGAGTTCGCCATTCCTCGAGAACTCGATCAGGCGCAGGGCATCGAGCTGGCGCGTGACTTCGTGCAGCAGGAGTTCGTCGATCGCGGCATGATCGCTGACGTCAATGTGCATTGGGACATCGGGGCGGATGGCCTGGCCAAGCCCCACGCACACGTCATGCTGTCGATGCGCGAAGTGGACGAGAACGGCTTCGGCGCCAAGGTTCGCGATTGGAACCGCACCGAGCTAGTCGAGCATTGGCGTCAGGCCTGGGAGGGCCACGCCAATGCTCGACTAGCATCCCTCGACATCGACGTGCGCATCGACCACCGCAGCTTCGAAGCTCAGGGCCTGGACCTGGAACCCCAGAGCAAGATCGGCGCGGCCGCAGGTCGCCGGTTTGAGGAGGGCTTGGACGCCGATCGGCTGGAAGAGCACATCGAGATCGCCCGCTCCAACGGCGAGCGGATCGTCAACGATCCCAGCATCGCCTTGGACGCCATCACCAAGCAGCAGGCGACCTTCACCAGGAAGGACCTGGCGATGTTCATCCATCGCCATTCTGATGGGAAGGACCAGTTCGACGCCGCCATGAGCGCGGTGCAGACCTCGCCTGATCTCGTGGAGCTCGGCAAGGACGGGCTTGGGCAAGAGCGCTTCACCAGCCGTGACATGGTGGCGGTGGAGGAGCGCCTGCATCACGCCGCTGAATTGATGGCGGAGCGTGAACGTCACCGCGTCGGGGAGCGGGAGCAGGGTAGGGCGCTCGCCCAGGCTGAAGCCGGGGGCATGGTCCTTTCCGATCAGCAGCGAGAAGCCTTTACCCATGTCACCGATGGTCATGATCTCAGCGTCGTGGTCGGCTATGCCGGCACGGGTAAATCCGCGCTGCTCGGCGTCGCGCGCGAGGCTTGGGAAGGCGCGGGTTACGAGGTCCAAGGCATCGCCCTTTCGGGGATCGCCGCAGAGAACCTTGAGGCGGGCTCCGGCATCGCCTCGCGCACCATCGCCAGCTTGGAGCACCAGTGGGCGAAGGCGGACCCGGAGCACCAACAGCACCTCACCTCCCGTTCGATCCTGGTGATCGACGAGGCGGGGATGATCGGCTCACGGCAGATGGAGCGGGTGCTGAGTCACGCGCAGGAGCATGGCGCCAAGGTGGTGCTTGTGGGCGATCCCGAGCAGCTGCAGGCCATCGAAGCGGGAGCCGCCTTCCGCTCCAT
>JAMFTA010000056.1 GCA_026225565.1 Caulobacter sp.
CGAGCTGCGCTCCGCGGCGGCTTCGCGCCTACGCCGCCGCCTTCGCGGCCTCCCGGCTGGAAGGCCGCCCCTCGGCTGCCGTCCGACGCCGTTCCAACGGCGCCGACTGATCCTACTGCTCAACCTCGCCGAGGCCGCCCTCGCCGGCGCGGGGCCCCGAGACATGGCGATCCACCTCACCTATCCGCGCATGCCGCCGCTGAGCGCCGCGGCGTGGAAGGATTCCCCCGAACGCCAGCGGACCCGCCGCCTGGCCAAGGAGGCGACCGCCCTGATGCAGGGTGGCTACCGCAGCCTCCTTGCGGGGCGTTGACGTCCAGGGGGACATTTCCGCAACCCACCATTTGGTTCCTCCGGTGAGCCCTCCCGGCTTCGCCAGGGTGGCCTCCGACACATCCCGACCGGCCGTGCCCGGCCTCTCGGATCGCCGGAGAACCTCAATGCAGCAGGCAGTCGCCGCCACCACCCCACGGTTCCTGAAAACCCCCGATGCGGCCATCCATCTGGGGCTGTCCGCCCGGACGCTCGAAAAGCACCGCTGCTTCGGCACCGGACCGATCTTCCGCAAGCTCGGCGGCCGGATCGTCTACGCCATCGACGATCTCGACGCCTGGGCCGCGCTCGGCGCCCGCAAATCGACCGTCGATCCAGGCGTCGGCGTGGTCCATCCCGCCAAGCGCCTGCCCACCGCAGTCGTTCGTCGCTGAGCGGCGGCCATGTCGATCACCGGTCCATCGGTCCGCGCCCAGCTCGACCTCTTCCGGTCGATCCCCGGCGATATCGCGCCGCGCGACGCCCAGGACCTGATGGCCTGGCCCTTCTTCAGCCTCGCCAAGTCCAGGCGCATCCACCCGATCGACTTTCGCATGGGCGAGACCTGGATCCTGGTCGAGGCTACCGCCGAACACGGCATGGCGACGATCTGGGACGCCGATGTGCTGATCTGGGCGGCGAGCCAGATCGTCGAGGCGCGCGACGCCGGTCGGCCAACCTCGCGCCTGATCGCGGCGACGCCGCATGAGATCCTCGCCTTCACCGAGCGCGGCACCGGCAAGGCGAGCTACGAGCGGCTGAAGGCCGCCCTCGACCGGCTCCAGTCGACCACCGTCGCCACTTCCATCCGCCAGCCGTCGCAGCGCCGCCGCCACCGCTTCTCCTGGATCAACGAGTGGAAGGAGCGTCTCGACGGCGCCGGCCGCCCCCTCGGCATCGAGATGATCGTGCCGGACTGGTTCTACGCCGGCGTCCTCGACCAGGCGCTCGTGCTGACCATAGACCGGGCCTATTTCTCGCTGACCGGCGGGCTGGAGCGCTGGCTCTATCGGATCGTCCGCAAGCACGGCGGCCGCCAGGGCGGAGGCTGGAGCTTCGACGTCTCCCACCTCCACCTGAAATCCGGGGCGCTCTCGCCGCTCAAGCGCTTCGCCTTCGAACTGCGCGGCATCGTCCATCGCCAGCCGCTGCCGGGCTACGTCCTGGTGCTCGAACGCGCCTACGGCCGCGAGCGGCTGAACTTCACCCCGATCCCTATCGACCCCTTCGAGGCGGCCATGCGCCGCGTCGGCTTCAAGGCTGTGGATAAATGACCCGCGCGTTCGGACGATCAGGAACCGCCGGACTCGGACGATCGGGAACCGAATGTTCGGACTATCAGGAACCGCGACCCACCATAACACTATGGAATCACAGACAGAATCCCACTGACTCTAACTATCCTAACAAAGAGTCCTTCGGACTCTTGCTAACGGGGCCGTCGCCTGTGGGCGGGCGTCCATGATCGTCGCCGTCTGCAACCAGAAAGGCGGCGTCGGCAAGACCACGCTGGCCCTGCACTTGGCCGGCGAATGGGCGCGCCAGGGGCGGCGGGTCACGCTGATCGACGCCGACCCTCAAGGCTCCGCCCTCGACTGGTCGGCGGCGCGGGCCGCCGACGGTCGGCCAAGACTGATCGGCGTCGTCGGGCTCGCGCGCGACACCCTGCATCGCGAGGCGCCCGAACTGGCGCGGGCCTGCGATCACGTCGTCATCGACGGACCGCCCCGTGTCGCCGCCCTGATGCGCTCGGCCTTGCTCGCTGCTGACCTTCTGCTGATCCCGGTCCAGCCCTCGCCGCTCGACGGCTGGGCCTCGGCCGAGATGTTGTCCCTGTTGGCCGAAGCCCGCGTCTTCCGACCGGACCTCGCCGCGCGGTTCGTCCTGAACCGTTGCGCCGCCCGCACGGTGATCGCGCGCGAGACCGGCCGGGCGATGGCCGACCATGATCCGCCGCTGCTGGCCACCCGCATCGGCCAGCGTGTCGTTTTCGCGGAGGCCATGCAGAGCGGCCGCCTGGCGGCGGAAATCGATTCCGACAGCGGCGCTGCGCGCGAGATCGGTGCGCTGGCGGCCGAACTGGGCAGGCTCCAGCCGTGACGGCGAGCGACGGCAAAGGGGCCTTCGTCGGCCGACCAGGCGACGCGGACCGCTGGATCAAATCCAGCGATCGGCCCCGCAGCGAGGCGGCCAACAGCGCCCGGCTGACCATCGACGTGACGCCGGCCATGCGCCGGCGCCTCAAGCTCGTCGCCGTCCAGCGCGGCGAAACCGTCGCCGACATGCTGCGCGCGTTGCTCGCGCGTGAATTTCCCGACCCCGAAGGAGATCAGACATGAACGACAATGCGCCCCCCGGTGCGCCTGGCGGAGCTGTGCCCACCCCGCTGCTGCGCCAAGGGTTGACCCAGGTCGAGCTGACCTGGGTCGAGAAGAAGATCGAGCACTGGATCCGCTTCGGTCGTATCGCCCAGGACCAGGTGATCACCCGGCGCACGCGCGTCGTCAGCTTCCGTCCGGGCGCCATCTTCGCCTTCGTCCGATGGGCGTCGAACGACTTCGGCACCGTCGTCTCGCGCATCGATGTGGTGCGGACGGTCGACGCCGGCCACGCCTACACCACGCTTCCGTTCGTGCGTCCCGGCGGCGAAATCCTGCTGCGCGCCAACGGTTGGCCGAGGGTTGAGCAGGTCCTGCGCGCGATCGATGCTGTCGAGGGGGCCGGGGTCGATCCTTGCGATGCAGCGCCCGACCACTGGCGCCACGTCCACAACCGCATCGCCGCTGGGGACCAGCCCCGGGACTACACCGCCGAGCGCCATCGCGCCTGGCTCCAACGCCGGGAGCTACAGCCATGAGCCGCTTCGGATACGCGATGCTCACCTACGCAATGGTGCTCTTCGTCGGCGTGACGGCCTATTTCCGGTCGCCTATGGGCCTGGTCTGGAACACCACCGCCAGCACGCCCACCGGCTTCTACCGCATCGTCAAAGACCGCGATCTGCGTGTCGGCGAGCTGGTCGCCGTGGCGCCCCCCGCGAAGCTGGCCAACTGGCTGGCCGTTCGCCACTTTCTGCCGCTCCACGCCGTCCTGATGAAACAGGTGGCCGCGGTTGAAGGCGCCCGGGTCTGCCGCCATGGCCTGACCATCACCATCGACGGCCGCACCATCGTCCAGGCGCGTGAGCGCGACCGTTTCGGGCGCCCGCTGCCGGTCTGGACCGGCTGCCGCACCCTCGGTCGCGCCGATGTCTTCCTGATGAACGCCGCCGTCCCCGACAGCTTGGATGGCCGGTACTTCGGCCCGCTCCCGGTCAGATCCATCGTCGGCCGGGCCGTCCCGCTGTGGACGCGCCCGGCGGCCATCCCCTCGCAACCCAGGAGACTCTCATGACCCAGATCGGCAGCTTCAATCGCACCGCCTCGGGCTACGAAGGCCGGCTGCGCACGCTCACCCTCAACATCGGCCTCTATCTCACGCCCGCTGTGAAGAGCGACGCGGACAAGGCGCCCGACTGGCGCATCCACAGCGACGATCCACTGCTGGGCCCGGAGGTCGGCGCAGGCTGGGATCATGTCGGCGACAAAGCAGGAAGCTACGTCTCGCTGGTCATCGATTGCCCGGGCCTGCCGCAAACCATCCAGGCCAACCTCTTTCTCCAAGCTAGCGGCAACGGTGTCCACCGGCTGATCTGGAGCCGTCCGCAAGGGCGGCGCGAGCGTGCCTAACATGGTCCCGCCGTCAAAGCAGCGCGGCGCCCGCCGGCTGGCGATGGCGCTCGGCGCTCTCGCTCTCCCGATCGCCGCGTTCGCACAGCCCGCCGGCCCGACGCTCCATCCGCGCCTGGCCGAGACCCAGACCCACGACTTCGTGGCGGAGGCGGCGCGACGCTTCGACATCCCGGTGACATGGATCTGGGCGGTTATCCGTGTCGAGAGCGGTGGCGATCCGCACGCGATCTCGCGCGCCGGCGCCATGGGCCTAATGCAGATCATGCCCGCCACATGGGCCAACGAGCGCGCGCGGTTCGGGCTCGGCGCAGACCCCTTCGACCGGCACGACAACATCCTAGCCGGCGTCGCTTTTCTGCGGGATATGCGCGACCGCTATGGCACGGACGGGATGCTCGCAGCCTACAACGCCGGTCCAGGGCGCTATGAAGACTACCGGTTTCGGGGACGCCCGCTGCCACCCGAGACCGTTGCCTATGTCGCCCAGCTAGCCCCGGCTATCGCCGGCGCGCCGGTGGCTGATCCGCTGGCCTGGACCCGCGCATCCCTGTTCTCAGCCCGCGCCAGCGATGCGCCTGTGTCTCCGCCCACGCGCACCACCAATGCTGTCGGGGCGCCGCCGATCGACGGTCAGGCCAACGGCGGCGCCCGCACCCCGGTCGCCGACATTGAGCCGCCAAGCACGGGGTTGTTCATTTCCCCTTCCGGCCAACGGACACCGTGACAGCGCCCGCTCGACGGTCGGACGGGCGGTTGGCGACCCCAGCGTTGCAAGGCGGGTGTCCATCCGGAGAGGGCTTTGTCTGCTCAGTCGACCCCAGTATCCGGCGCGAAATGGGCCGCCTCAAGGACGACGGGGCCCCACCATTTTTTCCAGCGATCGAGCCCCTGCTGATCACCCGTCACCATCGCGCGACGCCGGAAAAAATCGTGACCCCCATCGCCGCTGGCGCGGTTGCTCCGCAATCCTTGACCCGACCCATTCCACACCGGGCGGCGACGTCACCTTTTCATTCAACAGGAGGCGACGATGGCGCTTTACGACCACATTCAGGAACTGCGGGCCGAGCTGGCGATGAGCTGCAGCAAGAAGGAGATCCGGCAGATCACCAGGCAGCTGCAAGCGGCGATGGCGGAACAGGCCAGGCTCGATGCGGCGATGAACGAGGAGCTGGCGACCGCTACATAGCGACGCTGGACCACTTCGGGAGCGGCGTCGTCACGGTGTCGCTCCCGCTGCTTTGCGGCCGACACATCGACCACCGGCTTTGGCATCGCTTTTCTCCCTTTCCGGCCCGGCTGTTTGGTCGGGGCTGGATGGTGGGTTTTTGGGGGTGGGGACGGGAAATCATCAAAGGCAGCGATGGCGAGATAAAAGCGCCGCCGTCTTACGGGGCGCATGTGGTTGGTTGGATTGGGTTTTTTCGGGTGGCTCAAATTTTCGCCGGCCAGCCGCTTTTTGGATTTCGCCATTGTTTTCAACGCCGAACCGGGTGGCTTATCCGCGTCGGCCTTCGAAGCGGCCAAAATGAGCGGTGATGACCGTGAGTTCGAGGCCAGGCCGGGAATGATCAGGGACGGGGGCCGGGCGGGCGGGCGAAAGGCTCAGAGCCTTGCCGCCCAGGTGCGCCGGGCGGCCGCCAAGGCGGGCTACGCCCGCAAGGCGCCGGGGCGGGGACGAAGCGGCGGGACCGGCCATCGGGGCCGGGGCCGCAGCGCGGCGCTTCGCGCGCGCTCGCGTCCCAACAGCCGGCGGGTGGTGATCAAGGCGCGGGTGGTGCGTCACACGGGGACCCGGTTCCGCGCCGCGCCGCTGGCCCGCCACGTCGCCTATCTCGAGCGCGATGGGGTCACGCGGGACGGGCGCGACGCCTCCATGTTCGACGCCCGCTCCGACCAGGCCGATGGCGATGCCTTCGCCGAGCGCTGCGAGGACGATCGCCACCACTTCCGTTTCATCGTCTCGCCCGAGGATGCCGGCCAGATGGAGGACCTGCGGGCCTTCACCCGCGAGCTGATGGAAGACATGGCGCACGACCTCGACACCAAGCTGGAGTGGGTCGCGGTCGATCATTGGAACACCGACAATCCGCACATCCATGTGCTGGTCCGCGGCCGCACAGCCGATGGATCCGACATGGTGATCGACCGCGACTATATCCGCGAGGGGATGCGCACCCGCGCCGAGGAGCGAGTGACGCTGGAACTGGGGCCGCGCAGTGAGCGCGAAATGCAGGCCTCCCTCGAACGCGAGGTCGAGGCTGACCGCTGGACCAGCCTCGATCGGCGACTACAGCGGATGGCGGACGAGAGCGCCGGCGTCGTCGATCTTCGGCCGGGCGGGCCTGACGCCGATCCAGAGGTGCGCCGGCTCCTGCTTGGCCGCGCGGCCAAGCTCGAACGGCTGGGCCTGGCCGACAAGATCGACCCGGCGGTCTGGGTAGTGAAGCCTGGCCTTGAGACCGCCTTGCGCGACCTGTCGATCCGCACCGACATTATCAAGACCATGCACCGGGCTATGAGCGGCGGTGATCGCGGCCCGGACCTTTCGGCCTTCGCGCTGCATGACGGCCCGCCGCCCGACCCGGTCATTGGCCGTCTGGTCGAGCGCGGCCTGCATGACGAGCTGACGGGAACCGCTTATGCCGTGATCGACGGCGCCGATGGCCGCACCCATCACCTGCGTTTCGACGACATGGAGCTGACCGGCGACGCGCGGCCCGGCGCCATCGTTGAGCTGCGGTCATGGCAGGACGCCAAGGGCCAGACCCGCCTGTCGCTCGCGACCCGCTCCGACCTCAGTCTCGGCGAACAGGTCGGCGCGCCGGGCGCCACCTGGCTCGATCGCCAGCTTGTCGCCCGCGAACCCATCGCCACCGCCGGCGGCTTTGGCCGGGACATCCGCGAGGCTATGGAGGCGCGCACCGAGCACCTGGCCGGCGAGGGTCTTGCCCGTCGCCAGGGCCAGCGGTTTGTGTTCGCGCGCGACCTGATCGAAACCCTGCGCAACCGTGAGCTGGAGGACGCCGCCACGCGGATCGCCGGGCGCACCGGCTTGGCGCTGCAACCCTCCTCGCCAGGCGAGCATGTCAGCGGCGTTTATCGCGAGCGGGTGACGCTGGCGTCTGGCCGCTTCGCAATGATCGACAATGGCCTTGGGTTTCAGTTGGTCCCGTGGCGGCCAGCGCTCGACCAGCACCTCGGCCAGCACATCACCGGCACGATGACGCCGGGCGGCGGCGTCGACTGGAGCCTCGGGCGTGGCCGAGGGCTGGGTATCTGACCGTGGCCTTTGGAGTACGCCGGGATCGGGCGAATGGCGCGAGAGGGGATCACCGGCTAGTTTGGCGCTCAATCCGGGGTCGGGGCGTCTATGCAGTACCACACCAATTCCTCCGGCCCCGATGTGGCGGCCTTCCGTACCGCACTGGCCAAGGCGGTTTCGCTGGCCACCGGCTGCGGGGTCAACGAGATCATCTTTTTGGTTCATACGCTCCAGATGCTCGACGGCGGCGTCTTCGAGGAGGTTCTGGGCGAGCGGTTCGTCGCGGCGTTTGCGAAGAACAAGGTGGGATCGATTTCCGGCGTGCGGGCCCACCTGGAAACGGAGAAAATCCAGTCCGCCTGCGACCGGGCGGTGATGTTCGCCCCCTTCGTGTCCAGCAAGCTGTTAGCCAAGGTGATTGGCGACTATCGATCCGCTGGGGTCGTCTACGTGCCGTGGGCGGCCGAGGAGCTGGCGTCGTACACGGCGACCCATCCGACGTCGGTGCAGATCTAGCCGGCGCGGGTCGCCGCCTCCGGTGAATCCGCTATCTACGCTGCGACCTGTCTTTGCACGCCATCGTGCGATGCGGCCTCGGGCGGCCCATTCAGCCCTTGAATTGATCCCGCGCCACGCCCGACCTCCTCGCCAAAAGGAGGTGCAGTCATGTCGGCGACGAAGATTCTCTGGGGTCAGGTGATCGTGGTGTTCCTGGTCGTGCTCCTCGCGATCTGGGGCGCGACCCAGTGGACGGCGGCGGCGCTCGCCTACCAGCCCGAGCTGGGGCGGCCGTGGTTCATGATCGGTCACATCCCGATCTACATTCCCGCCGCCTTCTTCTGGTGGTGGTTTTCCTTCGACGCCTATGCGCCGGCGATCTTCCTGCGTGGCGCCGCCATCGCCGCATCGGGCGGTTTGGTGTCGGCCGTCGTGGCGATCGCCATGTCGGTCTGGCGCGCCAGGGAAGCCAAGCGCGCCCAGACCTACGGCTCGGCGCGTTGGGCCAGCGAACGTGAGGTCGAGGCCAGCGGCATGCTTGGCCCGGACGGCGTCATGCTCGGCAAGCTCCACGATCGCTATCTGCGGCACAATGGGCCCGAGCATGTGCTGTGCTTCGCCCCCACCCGATCGGGCAAGGGCGTCGGTCTTGTGGTTCCGACTCTGCTCACCTGGCCAGCAAGCTGCATCGTCCACGACATCAAGGGCGAGAACTGGACCCTGACCGCGGGCTTTCGCGCCCAGCATGGGCGGGTCCTGCTGTTCGACCCGACCAATGTGGCTTCGGCCGCCTACAATCCGCTGATGGAGGTACGAAAGGGCGAGTGGGAGGTCCGCGACGTCCAGAACGTCGCCGATGTGCTGGTCGACCCGGAAGGCAGCCTGGAGAAGCGGAGCCACTGGGAGAAGACCAGCCACGCCCTGTTGGTCGGCGCCATCCTCCACGTCCTCTATGCCGAGGCCGACAAGACCCTCGCAGGTGTCGCCACCTTCCTCAGCGATCCGCGCCGCCCGATCGAGACCACCCTGCGCGCCATGATGACGACGCCGCACCTGGGCGCGGCCGGCGTCCACCCGGTCGTGGCCTCGGCCGCGCGGGAGCTGCTCAATAAATCGGAGAACGAGCGATCGGGCGTGTTGTCGACGGCGATGTCGTTCCTGGGCCTCTACCGCGACCCGGTCGTCGCCCAGGTCACCAGCCGCTGCGACTGGCGCATCGCCAGCCTGGTCGACGGCGCCCGACCGACCAGCCTCTATCTGGTCGTGCCGCCGTCCGACATCTCGCGCACCAAGCCACTGGTGCGGTTGATCCTCAACCAGATCGGCCGCCGGTTGACCGAGGAGCTGACCCCCAAGGCCGAACGCCAGAAGTTGCTCATCATGTTCGACGAGTTCGCCTCGGAAGGCCGGCTCGATTTCTTTGAGAGTTCGCTCGCCTTCATGGCCGGCTACGGGATCAAGTGCTTTCTCATCGCCCAGAGCCTCAACCAGATCGAAAAGGCCTACGGCCCGAACAACTCTATCCTCGACAACTGCCACGTTCGGGTCAGCTTCGCCGCCAACGACGAGCGCACCGCCAAACGTATATCCGATGCGCTGGGCACGGCGACCGAGATGCGCGCCATGCGCAACTATGCCGGCCACCGCCTGTCGCCCTGGCTCGGCCACCTCATGGTCTCGCGCACGGAGACGGCCCGCGCCCTGCTGACGCCCGGCGAGGTGATGCAGCTGCCGCCCGACGACGAGATCGTCATGGCTGCTGGCGTCGCCCCAATCCGGGGGAAGAAGGCGCGATACTATGAGGATCGGCGGTTTACCGAACGTCTGCTGCCCGCGCCGACGCCGCAGGCGCTTTCCCCCGACCAGAGGCCGAAGGACGACTGGACAGGGCTCGCGCCGATAGCGGCGCCCACCCCGCCCGCGCGTCAAGGCGCCGGCGGACCCGAGGCCGCAGTGGCGTCGCACAACGGGCCGGCCGCGGAGACGAGCCAAGCGGCTCCAACGGCGGCCAGCGCAGATCCTGCTAACGGCGGCATCCGTCGGGAGCCCGAGCTTCCCGAGCATGAGGAGATCATCGCCCCTCCGGCAGCGCCGCCCCGCGAGTTCGAGTTCGACGGGACTGACGCGGAAAGCGATGCGGTCCGCAACCGTCGCCTGCAGGAACGCATGGCCGGCACGGCGCGTCAGGCGTCGCTCGATCCAGCCGACGGGCTGGAACTATGACCGCGCGCCAGAGACTGAAGCATACGTTCCGCCTTCCGCCCGCCCTCGCGCGCCAGCTCGCCGATCATGCACGGTCGCGGCGGGTCTCGCAGGTGGCCGTGGTCGAGGCGGCGCTGGCTTCCTTCCTGTCGCCGGACGGCGCCGACCGGCTGGAAGCGGCGGTGAGCCGCAGGCTTGATCGCACCAATCGGGCGGTGGAACGGCTCGAATGGCAGGTCGAACTGGCGACCGAGGCCCTGTCCCTCTTCGTCCGTTTCTGGCTGACCTCCAATCCGCCATTGCCCGACACCGCGCGCGCGGCGGCCCAGGCGATGGGCAAGGAGCGTTGGGAAGGTTTCGTCGAGTCGCTGAACCGCCGGATGGAGTTTGGCCCGCGGTTGAAGACGGAGTTGGCGCAGGACATTGACCCCAATAGCGATTCAAGGAGGACGGAGCAGTGATTTTGTTGGCTAGAAACCGACGACGCGTGCATGGCGGCGGCGATAGACCGCAAGGGTCAGGCAGTCGTAGGTATTGCCGAACGACTCGAAGTGAAAAACGTGGCCGTCGCCGTTCCGGTCCGTCAGAACAATTTCCGCCGCACCCAGCGGTCCAGCGCGCTGGCCGCCGCAATAGGAACTTACGGCGCGGTGCAGGTCAGCAACTGCCACGCTCTTGAATGTCTCCACGAACGCCGGCGATTCGATCACATAGCGGAATGGATCGGACACATTGAAATTGGCCGGCAAACGGCGAGGATGCGGTCCGATCAAGCCGATCATCGGCAAATCTGTGTGCGCGCCCTCGATGAAGCGCCAAAATGTGGTGGTGTAGGTGTTGCCGAAACCGCTTTTCAAGGCGCGAACGGCGTCCAACGTTGGAGTCGAATCGTTGGCGGCGGTCAGGAAGCGGTCTTGCAGAAAGAGTAGCTGGCCAGCAGTGTAGTTGGCCTCGGCCTCGATCTGCGCATGGCAGCCTGGCGTCAAGGATTGCTCGTGGTCGCCCAGCATCAGATCCGCGTGCCACGGCAGGATGCTGTGGCCGATTTCATGGGCCTCGTTCCAGCGCTGCTTAGGCGTCGGCTGGGTCTCGTCCAGCAAGATGCGGCGCCGATCAGGAAGATACAGCGCGCGCAGGTCGAATTTGCGGACCGCGTCGAACAGGAGAGTCGGGCGTTCAATGATTTGGGCGCCGGCCACCGCCAGCCGGCTGACCTTCTCGCGTAGGAAGCCGTCGTTGCGGGTCGAATAGTAACCCCGGTCGAGACGGAGCAGTGCGCGGACGTCCTCAAGCTTCAACGGAGGCTCGGGATTGCCAAGCCCCCGTAGAACCTTGCGCACCTGGCTTTCAACGTCGGTCGCCGTCGGGCGGCTCAGAAGGATATTCCGCACGGCGTGGGGCCTCTACTGTTTCGCCAAGAAGGCGATGAACTCTTCGAGCGCGCGCTTTTCCTCTTTCGAGAGGTTTTGCACGGACTCGCCGGAGCGCGCCGCAAACCGCATCGCGTGCTCATGCATGCCGGGGTCGCGCGCGGACGAATTCCCAGACAGCTGCAGGAGCGCCTTGTTGGGCAGCCCGAAGGTTGAGGCGAGCTGATAGACGGTGCGCGGCTCGGCTCGATAGTGGGCGTCGCGCTCTATGTTGCGAATCTCAGCCACGTCGATGCTGGCCTTTTCGGCCAGCCTTTCCATGGTGAAACCGCCTTTGCGGCGCATGTACTCGACAAGCGAACCGAAAGCGAAGCGCGTTTCCATGTCTGTTTCGGCGGTCGGCCGCGTCGCGGCCTCCTCCGGGGATGGGTCCCTTGCAAGCATGCCGGCAGCGATCTCCAAGTCGCCTTCCAGCTTGGCTTTGCGTTCGAACCACTCCCTCGTGATGGCGAGTTTCATGGTTGTCCTAACTCGAGAATGACGTGGCTTGAGCCGGCGTCATCTCGAAGTATCTGAGGTTTTCATAGGTGCCGTCGACACCGAGGTCGGTCATCTCGCAGACTTGTGCGTAAAAGGCCTCGGATTGCGGCAGCGAGTGCAGGCCGATGCGACCGTGAAACCCTTCTTCAAGGCTCACTTCGATGGCCGCACGAATCAAGGTCGTGCCGACGCCGCCAAAGCGCGGTTGCTGGACGATTGAGGCGCGGTTCCAGGGTGCCGACTCCACGTAGTCAACGTAGGCGAGTTCCTTGCCAACCTGCCCGGGGAGGCGACAGGTGACGGCGGTGTTGACCTGCATGAGGCCCTGGGTTTGGCCCTCACACACGACTGCAAATGTCCTAAACGCCAAAAGCCCCTGGATACGGGCCACCTTCTCGCGCCAGACCCAGTGCCGGTTTTCCGGCAACGGTTCCTTCTGGCCGACAAGTTCACGCAACCTTCGAAGAAGGATCGGCATCCATTCCTTTTCGACGCTGGCCAGGTGGCCCTCGTTGATGGTCTCGACCAGTTCGGCGGGCAGCAATTTGCCCGTTCGTTTGTCCAGCAAAAGGATCGGATGCGCGGTCACGGGTTACAGCACCATCAGCTCGGCTTTTTCCTTCGTGGCGTCGTCCTCGAAGAACAGCTTGCCGCCATGC
>JAMFTA010000057.1 GCA_026225565.1 Caulobacter sp.
CCATCGAGGCCGCCCTGGTCCTGCAGCTGCGTCGGCTCAGCCCGCAGATTGGCCGGCTCGAGGATGCTCCGGCCGAGATCGCGGCGCTGCTGGCCAGCGTCACCGACCTGACCTTGACCCACACCCGCCGCAGCGAGGAGCAGGTCGCGCTCGACCAGTTCTCCACGCCACCGGCCTTGGCCGCCTTGGCGGTGCTCGCCGCCCAGGTCCGGCCTGGCGACAAGGTGCTCGAACCTTCGGCCGGCACCGGGCTGATGGCGATCATCGCCGAAGCGTGCGGCGCGACGCTGGAGCTCAATGAGATCGCGCCGCACCGTTCGGCTCTGCTGGATGGCCTGTTTCCGGCCGCCTCGCGCACCCGCCATGACGCGGCGCACCTGAAGGACATCCTGCCCTCGTCAGGCAGCTTCCAGGCCGTGATCGCCAATCCGCCGTTCCAGCGGCTGGAGGGTCATCTGCACGCCGCCATCGACTGCCTTGCCGAAGGCGGACGGCTCAGCGCCATCGTGCCCACGCGCCTCTTCGAGGACGCCGGGGCGATGCAGGCGCTCTCCCGCCGCGGCCGGGTCGTGGCGTTGATCGCCTTCCCACCCCGCGCCTATGCCAAGCACGGGACCTCCGTCGAAACCGGCCTGCTGGTCTTGGACCGCCTCGAAGAGTGCCGCGTCGGCGCCGTCAAGGTCGTCAGCGGCGAGACCCTGGCCGACATCGCCAAGCTGACCGCCGCGCTCGACCCGCGCCCGACCGCCCAGCCGCGCCAGTTCCGTTCGGTCTCCAACGTCGCCTTCCTGGCCCCGCGCGCCCGCGCCCTGGCCACCCCCTCGACCCGCCTGGGGTTCCTGGCCGGGGCGTCGGCGGTGGCCTTCGAGACAATCGCCTGGTCGGGCGAGGGCCACGACGTCGGTCTCTACCAGGCCTACAGGGTCAGCCGCCTGGCCTTGCAGGGGAGCCGTCCGCACCCCTCCGCGCTGGTGGAATCCGGCCCCATGGCGTCGGTGGCGCCGCCGGCCCCGACCTATCGCCCGCTCCTGCCGACCAACATCGTGCAGGAGGGGCTGTTGTCCGACGCCCAGATCGAGACTGTGATCTACGCCGGTGAGGCGCAATCGGGGTTGCTGCCGGGCTGGTGGATGCTGGGCGAAGCGCCGCACAAGCTGGTGCTGGTGAAGGAGGGCGTTGACGGCGCCTTCCAGCTGCGCCGCGGCTTCTTCCTCGGCGACGGCACCGGCTGCGGCAAGGGTCGCCAGGCCGCCGGGGTCATCGCCGACAACATGGCCCAAGGTCGCCTGAAGGCGGTGTGGATCTCCAGGAACGACACGCTTCTGGAGGATGCGCGGCGGGACTGGACGGCGATCGGCGGCTCCGCCTCCGACATCACCCCGCAGAGCGCCTGGAAGCAGGCCGACGCGATCCGCATGGACCGGGGGGTGCTGTTCACCACCTACGCCACCCTGCGTCAGCCGGCGCGGGGTGACCGTCTTTCACGCCTCGACCAGATCGTCGGCTGGCTGGGCGCCGACTTCGACGGGGTGATCGCCTTTGACGAAGCCCACGCGATGGCCAACGCGGCGGGCGGCGGCCAGGGTGGTCGTGGACCCAAGAAGGCCTCCCAGCAGGGGATGGCGGGCCTGGCCCTGCAAAACAGGCTGCCCAATGCGCGGGTGATGTATGTCAGCGCCACGGGTGCAACCACGCCCGAGAACCTGGCCTATGCCGCCCGTCTGGGCCTGTGGGGCGGGCCGGAGGCGCCGTTCAACACCCGCGACGCCTTCATGGACGCCGTCGAGAAAGGCGGCGTGGCGGTCATGGAGCTGATCGCCCGCGAACTGAAGGCGCTCGGCCTCTACATCGCCCGGTCGCTGTCGTTCGACGGGGTGGAATATCAGGCGCTGCGTCATGTGCTGACCGGCGACGATGTCGAAATCTGGAACGCCTGGGCCGACGCCTACCAGCTGATCCACCAGAACCTGCGCGCCGCCCTGGAGGCGGTCGGCATCACCGAGGATGGCAAGGCCAAGAGCGGTCAGGCCGCTTCGGCGGTCATGTCGGCCTTCGAGGGCGCCAAGCTGCGCTTCTTCGGCGCGCTGCTGGCGGGCCTGAAGTCGCCGACCCTGATCGCGGCGATCCGCGACGACCTCGTCCAGGGACGTTCCAGCGTCGTGCAGATCGTCTCGACCAATGAGGCGGTGATGGAGCGCCGGCTGGCCGAGATCCCGCCCGAAGAGTGGAACAACCTGACCATCGACCTGACCCCCAAGGACCAGGTGCTCGACTATCTCATGGGGGCCTTCCCCATCGCCGCCATGGAGGCGATCGAGGATGAGGAAGGCAATGTGACGATGCGCCCGTTGATCGTGGATGGTCAGCCGGTCGTCAGCCAGGAAGCCCTGCGCCTGCGCGAGGCCCTGGTCGTCCACCTGGCCTGCCTGCCCGCCGTTCCGGGTGTGCTGGATGCGGTCCTGGGCGCGCTCGGCCCGGACAACGTCGCAGAGATCACCGGCCGCTCGCGCCGGGTCGTCCTGCGCGATGGCCGCCGGGTGGTGGAGCGTCGCAGCGCGTCCAGCGCCAAGGCCGAGACCGACGCCTTCATGAGCGGCAAGAAGCGGGTGCTGGTGTTCTCCGACGCCGGCGGCACGGGGCGCAGCTATCACGCTGACCTGAACTGCCGGAACCAGGACCGACGCCGGCACTATCTCTGCGAGCCCGGCTGGCGGGCCGACGCGGCGATCCAGGGCCTTGGCCGCTCGCACCGGACCAACCAGGCCAGCGCGCCGCTGTTCTGTCCGGTCACGACCGACATCCACGGCGAGAAGCGGTTCACCTCGACGATCTCGCGGCGGCTGGACAGTCTGGGCGCCCTGACCAAGGGCGAGCGCCGAACGGCCGGCAACGGCCTCTTCCGGCCCGAGGACAATCTCGAAAGCCCGTGGGCGCACCGCGCGCTGCAGGCGTTCTACGTCGCCCTGCATTGGGGGAACGTACCGGCGATGGACCGGGTGACTTTCGAGCAGAAAACCGGGCTTCAGCTCCTCGACAGCGATGGGCAGTTGAAGAAGGCCGAGGACCTGCCGCCGATGAACACCTGGCTCAACCGGCTCCTGGCGCTACGGATCGAGGATCAGAACGCCCTGTTCGAGACCTTCGACGCGGTGCTCACCAGCATCCTCGAACGGGCCGCGGCCTCGGGAGCTCTGGACAGGGGCATGGAGGACATCGTCGCCGACGACCTGACGGTGACGTCGGAGGAGGTGATCCGGACTGACGCGGTGTCGGGCGCGCAGACCAAGGTCGTGACCTTCGCCGTCCGCACGCGCCGCGTGCTGGCCTCTGCGTCGGACGCGCTGGCCGGGCTCGATCCGCAAACGCTGGAGTATGTGGTCAATGCCAAGTCGCAGCGCGCCGGCCTGGTGGTGAAGGGCCTGACGACGACCGACGACGATGACCGTCTGGTTCAGGCTGTCCGGCTGATCCGCGCGGAGAAGCGCACTGTGCTGCCCCTGAAGACCTACGAGGAATCGGCCTGGGAGGCGGTCGCCGAGCCCATCTGGCGAGCGACCTGGGATGCCGAGGTCGCCGGCGCCGATCCCTGGCACACGCGCGAGCTGGCCCTGGTCACCGGGCTGCTGCTGCCGGTGTGGAGCAGTCTGCCGAGCAAGCGGACCTTTGTCCGCCGTTTGAAGGCTCCGGACGGGCGGCGCTGGCTTGGGCGGGTTCTGGACCCCACGGATGTCACCAAGCTGAAGATCGCGCTCGGGATCAGCGACGTCGCCACGGCCGTCGGCTCCGGCGACAACGCGGCCAGTATGGTCCTCGGCGAGAACAGCTCCATCGCCCTGACGGGCGGGTTCTGGCTTCGGCGGGCCAAGGTGATGGACCGCTACCGCCTTGAGGTGGTCGGCGCCGGCACCCAGCGCGCGATGTTCCAGGTGCTCGGCTGCTTTGTCGAAATCATCAACTACACCCCTCGCGTCTTCGTGCCCGTCGACCAGCCACAGGTGCTCTCGGCCGTCCTGGCCAAGTGGCCAGCCCAGACCATCCTGCCGGCGGCGGCGTAGAGGTCATCAAGAGCCGTGGGCTTGCGCCTGCGGCTCTTTTTGCGGGATGCGCTGGGAGGCCGCCGGCGGCGTTGGGGAAAGGCGGAGGACGGGACCGGAGGGTTGAGCGACCGGGAATGGATCCGGCGCGAAACCGCCGGAGGACCAGATGTCCAATCCCCTTGAGCCGCTGTTGAACGAAATCATCGCCCGCCTGGAGCGCGGCGTGCCGCCCTGGCGTCAGCCCTGGGCGAACGGGGCCGACCCGTCCACGCCCCTGCGATCAGACGGCCAGCCGTTCAGCGGTTCCAACGCCTGGCTCCTTGCGTTCGCCGGCGCGGAGCGCGGCTATACGAGCCCCTTCTGGTTCACCTTCCGGCAGGCGCTGGCGATCGGCGCGCCGGTCGCCAAGGGCGCCCGAAGCGCGTTGGCGATCCTCTACAAAACCCGGGTCGTCGATGGCCGGGAGGTCGCCGATTCCGGCGACGCCGGCGAGGGCGAAGCCAAGACCCTGCGCTACTTGAAAACCTACGCGGTGTTCAACGCCGAGCAGCTGACTGACTGTCCGCAGACCTATCTCGAGGGGTCGAAGGTAGACCCGGTCATCCGGGCGGCGGCGCGCGAGGCGGTGCTCGATGCGATCCCGGCCAGGCTGGAGATCGGCGGCAACACCGCCTGCTATGTGCGCGCGGCCGACCTTATCCGGATGCCGCCGCCCGAGGCGTTCGGATGCGCGGAGGACTGGAAGTCGACCTATGCTCACGAGGCCATCCACTGGAGCGGCGCGGAGCATCGCCTGGGCCGCACCCTCGGCCAGCGGTTCGGTGACGCCGCCTATGCGTTCGAGGAGCTTGTCGCCGAAATCGGCAGTGCGGCGATCGGGCTGCGGATAGGGCTAAGGCCCCAGATCCTCGACAGCCACGCGGCGTATCTCGGTCACTGGGTCAAGATTCTGAAGGACCGGCCCGGGGCCCTGCTAGAAGCCTCCGGGCACGCGCAGCGGGCCGTCGATCACCTGCTCGCTTACAGCCAGCCGGCGCAGGCCAGGCAACCCCTGGCCGCGTAAGGGCGCCTGGCCCCGCCCCTGGTGTTGCGAGGGTTTGGCGGGGTCGGCGCCCGCCCTGCCCTGCCCGATGGGAAAGTCGGAGGAAGGGCGGGAGCTCGCGAGCGAACCGGGATTTGGTCCGGAGCTGGCTGCTTGAGGCTTCCATGCCCAGACCTTCCCATCGGAACGACGCCACACCTTCCCAGACCGCGGATCTGTTCGCCGCGTCGCCGGGCGTGGGCGAGATGACCGCTCGCTACGCCGGCCCTTCGTATCCTGCCCCCTCAAACGGGACGCTGGGCGCGAGGGCCGCGACCGGCGGCCTGGTGGGCCTGAGCGACGCCGAGGCGCTCGAACTCCTGCTGTCGCGGTCCCTGGCCAATGGCGCGCGGGCCACGGCCGCAGCACTTCTGGCCCGGTTCGGTTGTCTTCGGCGGGTGCTGACGGCCGACCTTGTCGCGCTTTCGGCGTTCGTCGATACCCGCGTCGGCATCGACCTGCAGCTGATCTACGACGCCGCGCGCCGGCTCGCGGCGGCCGAGTTGCCAGGACGTTGCGTCGTCTCCTCGTGGACGGCGCTTATCGACTACCTGAAGCTCACCATGGCCCACTGCGACCGCGAGGCGTTCCGCGTGCTGTTCCTGGACAAGAAGAACCAGCTGATTGCCGATGAGATTCTCAATCACGGCACCGTCGACCACGCGCCGGTCTATCCGCGTGAGGTCGTGCGGCGGGCGCTGGAGGTGTCCGCGTCGGCCGTGATCTTGGTCCATAATCACCCATCGGGCGATCAGACCCCTTCGTCGGCCGATATCGAGATGACCAGGAAGATCATCGACGCCGCGCGGACCCTGGGTATCGCGGTGCATGACCATGTCATTGTCGGGCGCGCCGAGGTCGCCAGCTTCAAGGCGCAGGGGTTGATCTAGCCGTGGCGGCTTCGCTCATGGTCAGAGCGGAGGCGGTTCGGGCCGGAAGCCCGGATAGACGAAGGCTCCCGAGATCAGATCGCAGTCGGGCGCGCTTACGCCGGCGGCGCGGGCGACCTCGTACCAGGTGCTCGCCACCCGCTGCTCCATTTCGCCGACGATGGCGGCGGCCTCGTCGGTCTTGAGCAGGAAGCGTGCGCTTTGTGAGATCAGGTTTTCCGCCGAGGCGATGCGGCCGGCGTCTCCGATCACCAGCGCCAGATCACGGCGTTCCAGGCTGATCGGGGTCGATGGCGTCAGGTCGTAGGCCGGCGACAGCCGCCAATCCCTGGCCTTGGCGATCATCGCGTGATTGCGCGGGTGATCGTCGGCGTTGGAGATCAGGGCGTTGAAGGCCATGCGGCGGAAAAGCTCGCGCGCATCCCTGGCGGGCTCGGCGCTGACCCTGCGCAGTTCCTCGGCCAGCAATACATAGGACCAGCGATCCCTCGCCCGATGGCTGTCCTCCGTCCGCAGTAGGGTCAGGGCGCTGATCATCCGGGCGCGGGTGTAACCCGCCGCCACGCGCTCGCGGTCAAAGCGGCGGACCATCAGGACGTCTCGCCCTCCCGCCAGCACGACTTTGCTGTCGGCGGCTTCTAGGCCGCAGGCTCGGGCAAGCGTGAGCATGGCGTGTTCGACCCGGGCGCTGTTCCAGCGGTCATCCTGGCGATTGAACTTGGCGATCCATAGAGCGCCCTCGTCCTCGACGACGGCCTTGGGCCTGGCCCCGCCCATGGAGGTGCCGACCAGCAGCAGATCCTGGATCTGCTGGTTTGCGGCGTCGGGCGCCAGCTCTTCGTCGGCGATCAGGGCGTCGGCGATCCGCTGCAGCTTCTCCAGCGCCACGGTCTGGTTGAAATCGCGGCGCGGCGCCGGGGGCTCCGCATTGAGGCCGAAACCCAGGGCGCCGGCGCGGTCGTCGGCGGAGTGCAGCAGGTAGTCGATTTCTGCGAGTTGCGGCTTGCCGGCATGTTTGTCGATGACGCGGCGGCCCCAATAATCTGGGCTGGCGTCGCGCAGGGCGCCGAACACGCCGCCGAGCGCGGCGGTCTCGTAGGTGCGCGGTGCGAGCTTCAGCTCGACCGGATCGATTTCGACAGCGTCAGGATGCGCCAGGTAGCGCCTGCCATAGACAAAACGTCCGACGGACGTGCCGGTCCTGTCGGTCTCCATGACAAAGCGACCGGCGGTGATCGGCTCGACGGCCCCAGGCAGGGTGATATGGACAAAGGCCTCTGCCATCGGCCTTAGAAGTCGTTGTCCAAGGCTTCACCGCGCCGCGCGCGGATCCTGGCCTTGGAGCGTGCAAGAACCTGTCCTTCCTGGTCGCGAGCTGGGTCGGCCAGGCTGTGCATGTCGGCCAGAAGGTCGAAGGCCCAAAGCAGGGCGGCATAGATCGCGACACTGGTTGTTGGCTTGCCACGTTCGGCGTCCGACACGGCGCGGCGACCCGCTCCAATCTTTTGGGCGACCTCCTCGACGGTCAGGTTTCGACGCAAGCGTGCTGTCCGCAGGTTCGCCCCGAGTTCTGTCAGGGCAAGTTCCACGGGATAGGGCGGTGCGAGGAGCAGCGTGTTGCGGGCGGGCATGGGCGTTCAAGAGCCAGTTAGGCGACCTACTGTGCGTCAAAGAGCAAACCACAATTTCGCAGAGCCTGCAAGGCGAACGCTCTAGAACGCGCTTAAGGCCGCTTATCGATCCTTCAAGAGCACATTACGAGTGACAGATGCCGGCGCGGGCCTTTTGGGTGGCGGGCGCCGGATGTCGGCGAGGGGAGCCGGCGCGGCCGGGGCTGTGATCAGCCCGGTCGGCTTCAGCCTGTGCTGACGGCGGAGAGGCGCAGTGTTCTCGGTGTCGGCTGACACTCCTTCAAACTTGGGGAGGCCGGCGCTTCGTTCGGCGAGGCACGGGGGTTGGCGCGTCTGGGAGTGGGCGGGTCATCGCAGGACCTGGACCCCGAGCCCAAGGCGCCAGGGATGCGGGAGCGAGTGCAAGAGGCTGTGGATCCGTCCTGTCGATGAGGGCCCGAACCCCTCTGGCTTGTTGTGACCTCGCCACCGCCCGGCGCCCACCACAAGGGACGCTGCGCTCAAAGCCCTTGTGGGGGACGCCGGCCGTCGACGCGAGACGGTCAACGAGCCGATGGGCTCCGCACCCCACTCCGAAAAGGGATTTCTCCCAATGCAACTTACAGCCTTCTCTCCCGTAACTGGCGCCATGAGCAGCTTCGAGGCCCAGGCCCTGCTGCTCGACGACCCCCGGGTCCACCCCGCAGAAGACGCTCTCCAACAACTCGGCCACGCCCTGATGAACGAAGTGCTCGACGTCTTCTCCGAGACGGCCCTGGAGGATTTTCAGTCGACCATCTGCGAGTCCCTGATCGGCGCCTTCCATTCCGCCGCCCAGCGCATCGAGCGTGAAGCCGACAAGGCCCGGGATGATCTCAACCGCTTCGCCCGCGACTTCGACGGCTCCGAGATCGCCGACACCGAGATGCAGGCCGCCACCCAAAAGGCCCGCGCCGCCGATGTCGCCACCCTGGCCCTTGAGATGGTCCGAGACGCAGCGGCCGCCAGCTATACGACATCGACCGGCGACGTCTGGAGCCCCTGGAAGGGTTCTGCGAAGGCTTCGCGCACCACGGCCGCCCAGATCGAGGCTCGTGAAGCCATCCGTTCCGCCAAGGCCCGCAAGCACTCCGCGACCGACCCCGGCGCGATCATCGTGGCCTTCCGAGCAGCTCCCCAGGCCGATACCGCCGACGATGCGAACCGTATCTTCGACGCCCTGAACTGGGCTCTCGTCCAATGGCCGCAGATGGCGCTGGCCACTACCGGCGCCAAGGGCGGTGAGAAGATCGCCATCAAGTGGGCCAAACAGAAGAACGTGACGCTGGTGCTCGCCAAGGCTGATTTCGACCGACACGGCCGTGCGGCGCCGTTCCGGGCCAACGACGAACTGATCGCCCTCGAACCGGTGTGCGTGCTCACCCTGACGAACACGCTCAATCCCGAACGGGGCGCTGGAATGCAGCCTTTCGGACCGGCCCTCAATCTCGGCCAAAAGGCCGGCGAGAAGGGAATCCGTCACCAGGTGGTCAAGGCGCGGGCTTAAGGCCCGCGTCGCGGCGGCCTTCGGGCCGCCGCACCCGCCTTCTGGCGGGTGAAAGGGTGGAGGTGCGCTGCGCTTCCGCTTCCTAGCATTCTATCGGGAATACCCCTCCTGGAGGCGTCCCGCCTCCGGCTGCGCGGCGGGTCGGTGTCGCACAGATCGCCAGGTGATGGGTCGCGACGCCACCAACCGCCGATTTTGGCGAGCGCGTGGTTGTCGGGACGGCGGTGAGAACCGATGGGGCCAGCGGGCGGCCCGGCGCTGCGCCGTTCACCTTGAGGATGTCGCCATCGCCAGCGCCTGTGAGGGTTCCGCGAGGGGGCGCCCAAGGCGCTGAGGGCGTCAGGTGTCTGGCTGTGGTGATCCGCATGTCGGCGCCAGCACCAAGCCGCCAGCCGTCTCCCGGGTTGGGCGCCGCGGGTACGAGCTCGTCCGCGATCAATCTCACGAACCTAGGACGGGACGGTCGGGGTCAAAGGCGACCTCGCCTGGGCGAGGCGAACCCCCGCGGACCCTCCGACCTTCGCTGCGCTGCAGGCCGGTTTC
>JAMFTA010000058.1 GCA_026225565.1 Caulobacter sp.
CGGGGGGGCGGCGGGGCGTGTGTGTAACACCGTCGCCTCGTGGGCCCGTTGGCGGCCGGGGGGGGGCGGGGGGGCGGGCAGGACCTTATCCACATGCACCACGAAATATTCTCCCTGGCCCAGGTCGATAGGGTCGCTGTCGCTGCCTTGCGCCTGGCTGAACGCCGCTTGCAACACCTTGGGCGGCAGATTGGAGGGATGGCCCTGAATATCCAGGCCCTTGGCGACGATGGGCGGCAGGCTGGTCACGGCCTGACCGGCGGCCTTGGCGGAGGCGGTCATGTCGGCCCCGCCTGAATGCACATCTTCGTACTTCTGCACGAATTCGTAGATCTTGGCTTCCGACTGGGCCTTCTTCACCTCCGCCTCGATCTTGGGGCGCGCTTCGGCCAAGGTGGCGTCGTGGCCTGGGGTGATGCTGAACAGGCGGACGACGAACTGACCGAGATCGCCATTGATCGGCGCGCTGGTCTCGCCCGCCTTGAGCAGGAAGGCCGCCGTGGCGACGCTCTTATCCGGAACGCCGCCCTTGGTCTGATCGGTATAGCTTACCGGCTGCACGCCATAGGTCTTCGCCAGGAACTGGGGATCGGCGCCGGCGCGCAGCTTTGCGGCGATCTCGGCGGCGGTCTTGGGGTCCTTGATGGGGATTTGCACGAAGCTGCGCTTTTCAGGCAACGACAGCGTATCCTTCTCGAAATTGAAGCGCTTTTGGATGTCGGCGTCGCTGGCCGGCGTCGTTGCGGCCAAGGCGGCGGCGCTGAAGTGGACGAGGCTGAGCTGACGCATCTCAGGCTTCATCAACTGGGCGCCGTTCTGCTTGATGAAGGCGTTCAGTTGCGGGTCGGTGGGTTTCACCGGCGGCCCCAGCACGCTCGGCGACACCACAAAGGATTGGAAGCTGCGCCCCTCCTTCAGATAGGCCGCCTGCATGGCGGGGTAGATCAGGGGGCTGCGCAGCCCCGCCGCCATTCCTGACACAAATTGCCGCTCGCCGATCTCGTCGCTGAGTTCGCCTTCCGCCTGGGCTGCGGTCATGTTGTTCTGGGCCAGGAACTGGCCATAGGCGGTCTTGTCGAACTGGCCGGTGATTTGATTGAAGAAGCGCGGAATGGTGCGCAGCTTATCGACGATCAGCTGGTCGGCCGGCTTGATCCCGTCGCGCGCCAGCATGTCGGCGAAGGATTCCGAGAAGGCCAGCTCGTCCACCACCCGCTTATCCAGGTCGTGGGCCACCGCCTCCTGCACCGAGATCGGTTGCTGATTCTGCTGCTCCAGCTGCGTCTTGAAAAAGGTGAAGCGCTCCTTGAACGCCGCAGACGTGATCGCGGGCCGCCCGCCCGCCTTCACCACTTCGTCGCGCACGCCGACGTTGGTGACCACGCCGCGAACCCCGAAGATGACAAAGGCCACCACAAGGAGGGCGAGAAGGCCGGTCGCGATGGGAGATTTCGCGAAGGCGCGGATTTGAGCCATCATCGATGGGAAGACCTTAAAGACAGCCGCAAAGGGGCGCGGATCAGCGGTATAGTCGAGCGTTCCCGTCATCGGCAAGCCGACGGGGCGTGACATCTCTCGGCGCTTATCTTAGCCAAGGTCTGAACAGCCGCCTTTATCGCGAGCCCCCATGCGTTTGACCAAGACCGCCTCATGACCACGCCCGTTCGAAAACTGATCGCCGGCAATTGGAAGATGAACGGCCTTGGAGTCGATCTCCTGGAGACCGAACGCCTGTCCAAGGCGCTGACAGCGGAGCCCGCCCACTGCCGGGTGGCCCTCTGCCCTCCCGCAACCTTGATCGAGCGCATGGTCCGGGAGCTGAAGGGCGGCCCTGTGGAGATCGGGGGGCAGGATTGCCGCGCCGAGGCCTCAGGCGCCTTCACCGGCGACATCAGCGCCGAAATGCTGCGCGATGCGGGGGCCCATCTGGTGATCCTCGGCCACTCCGAACGACGCACCCTGCATCATGAGACCGACGTGGACGTGGCGGCCAAGGTGGGCGCGGCCCTGCGCGCGGCGCTGGAGCCGGTGATCTGCGTCGGCGAAACCCTGGCGCAGAGAAAAAGCGGGGACGCCCTTTCGGTGGTGGTGCGCCAGTTGCGCGAGTCGCTTCCCGCCCTCCTCGCCGGCCACCGGTTCGCCGTCGCCTACGAGCCGGTCTGGGCCATCGGGTCGGGCCTCACCCCCACCCTCGCAGAGATCGAAGAGATGCACCGGGCTATCCGGGAGACGCTCGAGGCGAGCTTCGCCGGATCGGGCGCACCCATCCTCTACGGCGGGTCGGTGAAGCCGGATAATGCGGCGCAGATCCTGGCGGTGAAGGAGGTGGGCGGCGCCTTGGTGGGCGGCGCATCGCTGAAGGCGGCGGATTTTCTGGAGATCATTCGCGCCGCCTGAGCGCCTGAGGCGCCCGCTCTGGCGCAACCGCGGCGGCGATGCTACATGAGCGCCTTCGCGGTCATCGACCCGTTCATTCCTTTTTCGAGAAGTCCTCCGTCCCATGCTGCAAGGCATTCTTCTGGTTATTCTGGTGCTCGTCTCCATCGCCATGATGGGGGTGATCCTGTTGCAGCGGTCCGAAGGCGGAGCGCTGGGCGCCGGCGGCGGCCCTTCGGGCTTCATGACCACGCGCGGCGCGGGCGATCTTCTGACCCGCACCACCGGGATCCTGGCGGCCGTCTTCTTCGGCCTCTGCATCGTCCTGACGGTGGTGAACGGGCGTATGCACCAGGGGGTGTCGGTGGTGGATCGGCTTCGCATCGATCCGCTCAATCCCGACAGCCTGACGGTGAAGAAGCCGATCCCGGCGCCGACCACTGGCGGCCTGACCTCGGCCACCACCTTCAGCGCGCCCGCGCCCGAAGTGCATACGCTCCCCGCCGCGCCGGTTGGCGCCCCGGCGACGCCCGCCAAGCCGTAAAGACCGGCCCAGGCGATCGGCCGCCTGCGGCCGCTCGCCGCCATCTAAAATTATCTTAAACCCACAGCGGACAGTCTCCCGAATCGGGGATAGGTTGGAATCCCATGGCCCGGTACATCTTCATCACCGGCGGCGTGGTCTCCTCGTTAGGCAAGGGTCTCGCGTCCGCCGCTCTCGGCGCGCTGCTCCAAGCGCGTGGTTATCGCGTGCGCCTGCGCAAGCTCGACCCCTATCTGAACGTCGATCCGGGGACCATGAGCCCCTATCAGCACGGCGAGGTCTTCGTCACCGACGACGGGGCGGAAACGGATCTGGATCTCGGTCACTACGAGCGCTTCACCGGCGTCAGCGCCACCCGCGGCGACAACATCACCACCGGTCAGATCTATAAGTCGATCATCGAGCGGGAGCGGCGCGGGGACTACCTCGGCGCCACCGTGCAGGTGATCCCGCACGTGACCGACGCGATCAAGAATTTCGTCCTCTCCCCAGCCTTCGACGAGGAGGGCCACGAGGTGGACTTCGTCTTGGTGGAGATCGGCGGCACCGTCGGCGATATCGAGGGGCTGCCCTTCTTCGAGGCGATCCGGCAACTGGGCCAGGAACTGCCCCGCCACACCGCCTGCTACGTTCACCTGACCCTTCTGCCCTACATCAAGACCGCCGGCGAGATGAAGACCAAGCCGACCCAGCACTCGGTAAAGGAGCTGCGCTCCATCGGCATCCAGCCCGACATCCTGCTCTGCCGCTGCGAATTCCCCATTCCAGAAGAAGAAAAGCGCAAGATCGGCCTCTTTTGCAATGTGCGGGCCTCCGCCGTGATCCAGGCGCTGGATTCGGACTCCATCTACGGCGTGCCGCTGGACTACCACGCCCAGGGCCTGGACCGCGAAGTCCTCGCCTGTTTCGGCATCGATGGCGACGCCTCCCCAGACCTCGCCCGTTGGCAGGGGATTTCCGACCGCGTCGCTGCGCCCGACGGCGAAGTCACCATCGCCATCGTCGGCAAATACACCGTCTTGAAGGACGCCTATAAGTCCCTGATCGAGGCCCTGCATCACGGGGGCCTGGCCAACAACGTCAAGGTCAACCTCGACTGGATCGAGGGCGAGGTGTTCGAGGGGGAAGCCTCCAAAGTCGCCGCCCGGCTGGAGGACGTCGATGGAGTGGTCGTGCCTGGGGCGTTCGGCGAACGGGGCGCTGAGGGGATGATTCGCGCCGTGCAGTTCGCCCGCGAGCACGACGTGCCCTATTTCGGCATCTGTTTCGGAATGCAGATGGCCACCATCGAGGCGGCGCGAAATCTCGCCGGGGTCGCTGAGGCCTCCTCCACCGAATTCGGTCCAACGACCGAGCCGGTGGTCGGTCTGATGACCGAATGGACCCGCGGCAATTCGGTGGAGACCCGCAAGGAGGGCGACGATCTCGGCGGCTCCATGCGGCTCGGCGCCTATGAGGCGGCCCTCGCCCCCGGCTCCAAGATCGCCGAGATCTACGACGCCACGGTGATCCACGAGCGTCACCGCCACCGCTACGAGGTGAATATCGGCTATCGGGAGCGGCTGGAGGCGGTGGGCCTGACCTTCGCCGGCCTCTCTCCCGACGGCGTGCTCCCGGAAACCTGCGAGCGTTCCGACCACCCCTGGTTCGTCGGCGTGCAATATCACCCCGAGCTGAAGAGCCGCCCCTTCGCACCGCACCCCCTCTTCAAAAGCTTCGTGGCTGCGGCGGTGGAGCAAAGCCGGCTGGTTTAGGGCGTTGACGAGCGCTAAGGGGGCGCGATGCCCAATTCTGGCGTCAGGCTGCCGATCGGCAACACCACGCCGCAACTGATCGGGCCGAGGGGCAAGCCTATCATGCCCGTCGCCTTGATCTTGTCGGCCAGGCTCGCCCCGCGCGGGCTCTTGCGGAGCAGGGTGCAGCCCAGCCCCGGATTGCGACCCCAGGCCTGATAGGCGCCGCCGGGTGCGATGGGTACGGGCATGGCCTGATGGCTGCCCTGATAAGCGGCTTGGATGGCGTCGTAATAGGCGCGCTTCTCGGCCGGGATCGGGTCGATGAACTTGGGCCCCCGGCGGGCCTCTTCGCCCACGCGCTGAGAACAGCGCCGCTTCTCCTCCGGGGTCAGGTGAACCGCGTCGGTGAGGTCGCAGCCGACGCCGGCGCGCAAAGCTCCGCGCACGCCTTCGCTCGAACCTTCGCCGACACCTTGCGCGCCGCCGGCCGAGCCAGCAGCTATCGCGCCAGGCGGAGGCATGGCGGGCGGGGTTGGGGCGGGCAGACTCGGCGCGAGCGTGGGCGGCGTCGCTTGGTGCGAGGAGAGGAGGATCGGCTCGGCGGCGCGATTGGCGGCGCGCGGCGCCCTAGACGAGGATCGCAGTGCGAAGTGCGGCATCAGCCAGACCACAGCGGGCGGGCGTGGAGGCTCGCGGATCGACAGCCGGGGCGCGCTAAGGCCAATGAGCGCCAGGACGCCCACATGGGCGACCACGGAGGCGGCGAGGGCGGCTCTGCGTTTTCGGCCGCGTGCGCTCGCCTTGGCCATCGCCCCTCCACCCCTTGCAGTAGAGGTGGCGATTGTGACGGGCGAACGGCCAAGTTGAGGCCTAAGCGGGGCCGTGAGGCCACAAGGCGCAGGCCCTAAAATGGAATGTGAAGGATCGAGGATTTGGGCAGGCAGCCGCTCGCCAAGCCGCCGCCCTCCACCGCCACGGCGTCGGGGCTGTCGCAGGGAACCGTCAGTTGCTGAACCGGCCCGGTGCGGCCGGCGCGGCGGCGCTCGTCGGCCTCGGCCTGGGCGTCGAAGCGGCTGCGCTTGCCGGGCTCGATGCCGCTGAAGCCGGGGGCCGCGCGGGCGGCTTCCCCATAGCGCTGGTTGCAGCGGTCGCGCTCGGCGGGGGTCAGGCGCATGGTCTTATCGAAGTCGCAGCCGACGCTGGTGCGCAGGGCCTCCCGCACGCTGCCGCCCGCGTCGGCCGCTGCAACGGAAGGCCCGTTGAGGGCAGGGGCGGGGTCTCCGCCGGTGCGCCCGGCGGGGGGCGAAGGAGCGGCGGCTGGCACGACGGGAGAGGGTTGGCGCTGTTTTTCGGTTTGGCCGGCCTTGGGGGCGATGGCGTGGTCGAGGGGTGCCGCCTGGGCGGGGCGGACCTTCGTGCGAGGCGGCTGCAGCGTCAGGCGCGGCATCAGCCAGACGTCGACGGCTGATTGCCGGGGAGGATGGGCCGCCAGTTTCGCGGTCGCCATGCCGATCAGGGCGAAGATCGCGGCATGGGCCAGCACCGAGGCGCCGATCGCCGCCGCGCGCCGATCTCGGGGCCCGGCCCGTTCCTTTGGTTGCTGGCCTGCCACGCTGGTCATGTCGTCAGGGAAATATGGCGCGGCGGCGCCCAACGGAAGGTCCAAATGTGGAGAGGGTGCGCGAGGGTGCGTCCTTTTGTCGTGCCGGCGGATGCCTCCCGCAGGGGCTCAATTAAGGGCTCTTTCAGGGCGATGGGACAGTCTGGACTGGTGGAGACCAGCCCCATGAAGATCTGTCTTCCAATCATCGCCCTCGTTCTAGCCTTGGCCGCCCCGGCGCGGGCGGCTGACGACTGGGTGGTCTGGGAGATCAAGCAGGCGTTCGATCCGGGCCTGGTGCAGATCGTCGCCGGCACCGAACTCAGCTTCGTCAACGCCGACGACGTCAATCACGACATGGCGGTGGTCGGCCCCGACGGCGCCTCCACCGAGCACGGCATGATCAAGCCTGGCGATACGGCGCACACCTCGTTCGCCGTCGCTGGCCTCTATACAGTGATCTGCCACGTTCATCCTCGCATGAAGATGAAGGTGACCGTTCGCTAGCGCTGTGGACGCCTAACGGCTCTCCGCCTTGGCGTGGCAGATCGGCGCTCCGGCCCAAAACGAGGGTCGAGGCAGAAGCCATGACCAGAAACTCTGGCCGGCGGAGCCGCGCGCCGCATCACCCCCATGACGGTGTTCGGGCTCAAGCCCCGCCTTAGGGTCGTAGACTTCGATATTGGCCATCATGCCCTTATCCTCGTGTTTGAGGACATGGCAGTGATACATGAACTCACCCACCATGAGCGGGTTGGTGAAGGGGATGCGCAGCACCACCTCGCCCTGCTCGGGCACGCGCACCGTATCCAGCACCCGGTCGAACGGCTGGGGCTCGCCGTTGATCGACATGACCTGGAAATGCACCTGGTGGATGTGGAAGACGTGCATGTCATCGGTGGTGTTGCGGATGGTCCACTCCTCGATCGAGCCGAGGGGCACGCGGGTGTCGATACGGTCGTGGTCATAGACCTTGCCGTTGATGAGATAGACCTCCTCACCGGGCTTTTGGGAAAAGACGATCAGGCGTTTCGCCGATAGGGCCGCCTGGCTGAGGTCGGCTGCCTGGGGCGGCGGAGCCGGCGCGGCGGGCGGCGTGGCTGCGGCGACGACGGGCGGCGGCGTCCCTTCCACCTTTAGCATGGCCAGTTCGCGCACCACCTTCATGGCGCGCCCAACGCCGGTCGGGGTGGAATTGGACAGCAGCGGATAGGCGCCAGGACCCGGTAGGGTGACCAAAGCCTCGATCCGCCCCGCCGGCGGAATGTCCAGGCGGTCGGCGTCGATGGGCTGGCCGGTGGCCGCGCCGTCCAGCCCGACGATGCGGAAATGCAGCCCCTTGATCGACAGGTGGTAGTAGTCGTTGGGGCTCTGGTTGGAGATGCGCCAGAACTCCGTCGCCCCCGCCTTACCGACGATGTCGGCGTGGGCCGCGCCGTTGATAGACTGCACCACCCCGTGCAGACGCGCCACATCCGCATCGTCCGGGCGGGCGAGGGTGTAGGTCTTCAGCACCAAGAGCCGCGCGCGGGCGCCCGCTGCGGCGGGAACCCATTTCTCCGCCCCGTCGATGATCATGGCGCCGGAGAGGCCGCCGTTCACCTCCTGCTCGGCCAGGCCGTGGATATGGGTGTGATACCAATAGAGGCCGGGGGGCTGATCCGGCGGTACGGTCAGCCGGTAGTCGAAGCTCCCCCCGGGGGCGACCTGAACATGCATATTGTCCCCATGGCCGCCCGGCGAGGCGTGAGAGCCGTGAAAGTGCAGGTTCACCGCCAGGCTGGTGTGATCAACCAGCTTTAGCCGCATCCGGTCGCCGGGCTTCAGTCGCAGCACCGGCCCGCCGTATTCGCCATTGAAGACCAGGGCGTCCAGGCGCACGCCGTCGATCACGATGACCTTTGGCTCCGCCGTCAGGGTCGCCGTCAAAACCCCGTTGCGGCTGGCGAGCTCAGGCAGCTGTCGAAAGTCGCCCGGCGGCGACAGCTTGTCATCCGCCGATGCGGGCTGGGCGGCGAATCCGGCGATGGCGAGCGCCAGAAACCCCATGGCTCGCCGGCGCCCGGTCCGGTATTGCTTAAGCCCCGCCATGGCGATCCCCTTTTTCGTCCGTCGCCGATCGCCACAGACTGGGCCGCGCGCCTAGGGCAGGGAAGGCGCTATGCTGTCACGCCCCGGGGATGCGACCTTCAACCGCGCCCCGCCGCGCCGTCATCTTGACGCCCTGTCTCATTGCGCGTATCAGCCGCGTCAGTTTGGACGTCGGCGTCGCGCTCGCGCCGCCTTCGCCCCGACAACCTGACTTAGGGCTGTGCCCACCGGAACGCCCAGAGCGCGCGTCCCGGCCCTTCTCGTTTGGGGGTTCGGTGTCGCGCTTCAACCCGCAAGGGTCATTGGCGAACTTACCCCGTGCGCGGCGCCCCCAAGGGCGATGCGTTGAAAAGAAGGTGCGAGGGCGAACGGCCGAAAGGCGCAGCCCCGAAAATTATAGGACTGCCGAAGACCGATGCCTACCGTCAACCAGCTTATCCGCAAGCCCCGCCGCCCCAAGCCCACCCGCAACAAGGTGCCGGCTCTGAAGGGCTCGCCCCAGCGCCGCGGCGTCTGCACCCGCGTCTACACCACCACGCCGAAGAAGCCGAACTCCGCGCTGCGTAAGGTGGCCAAGGTGCGTCTGACCTCGGGCATCGAAGCGGTGTGCTACATCCCCGGCGAAGGCCATAACCTGCAGGAGCACTCGGTGGTGCTGATCCGCGGCGGCCGCGTGAAGGATTTGCCCGGCGTGCGCTACCACATCCTGCGCGGCGTCCTCGACACCCAAGGCGTCAAGAACCGCAAGCAGCGCCGCTCGCACTACGGCGCCAAGCGTCCGAAGTAAGCCATTCACCGACCTCGGACGGCGCCGCGTGGCGACATCCGGGTTTTTCGGAGCGCTCTAGCGGCTCCAGCCCCATACAGAAGAGAGACTAGCCTATGTCCCGTCGTCGCCGCGCAGAGAAGCGCGATGTGCTCCCCGATCCGAAGTTCGGGGACCTCGTGCTCACCAAATTCATGAACTACGTCATGTACGAAGGCAAAAAGGCCGTCGCCGAAAACATCGTCTACGGCGCCTTCGACATCATCGAGACCAAGCGTCGCGACATGGACCCGCTCGCGGTGTTCCACTCGGCCCTGGAGAACGTCTCCCCCGCTCTGGAAGTGCGCTCCCGCCGGGTCGGCGGCGCCACCTATCAGGTGCCGGTCGAAGTTCGCCCCGATCGCCGCCGGGCGCTGGCCATCCGCTGGCTGATCAACGCGGCGCGCAAGCGCGGCGAGAACACCATGACGGAAAAGCTGGCCGGCGAGCTGCTCGACGCCTCCAACAATCGCGGCACCGCGGTCAAGAAGCGCGAAGACACCCACAAGATGGCGGAAGCCAACCGGGCCTTCTCGCATTACCGCTGGTAGTCCCTATATATCCGCATGACGGCGGGCTTGGTTTCCGCTAAACCGCCCGCCGTCGGCATTCCACCTTCGTTTTCGCTTTTATTCGCCGTCGTGCAGAGCCCATTTCATCATGCCCCGCCTTCATAAAATCGAGGACTACCGCAACTTCGGCATCATGGCCCACATCGATGCGGGCAAGACGACGACCACCGAGCGGATCCTCTACTACACCGGCAAAAGCCACAAGATCGGCGAAGTCCACGACGGCGCCGCCACCATGGACTGGATGGAGCAGGAGCAGGAGCGTGGCATCACCATCACCTCCGCCGCCACCACCGCCTATTGGAACGGCTGCCGCCTGAACATCATCGACACCCCCGGCCACGTGGACTTCACCATCGAGGTGGAGCGTTCGCTCCGTGTGCTCGATGGCGCCGTCGCCGTACTCGACGGCAACCAGGGCGTTGAGCCCCAAACCGAAACTGTCTGGCGCCAGGCCGACCGCTACAACGTGCCCCGCATCGTCTTCGTCAATAAGATGGACAAGACCGGCGCGGACTTCGAAATGTGCCTGGCCACCATCCGCGATCGCCTGGCCGTGAAGGCCGTGCCGATCCAGATCCCTATCGGGTCGGAAGTGGACCTGAAGGGCCTGGTCGATCTCGTCCGCATGAAGGCCGTGGTTTGGGAAAACGATGGCCTGGGCGCCAACTATCACGACGAAGAAATCCCCGCCGACATGGTGGAGAAGTGCAAGGAAGCGCGTCACTATCTGATCGAGAACGCCGTCGAACTCGACGACACCGCGATGGAAGCCTACCTCGACGGCAATGAGCCGGACGAAGCGACCATCAAGAAGTGCATCCGTAAGGCCGTGCTCACCGGCGCCTTCTATCCGATCCTCTGCGGCTCGGCCTTCAAGAACAAGGGCGTACAGCCCCTGCTCGACGCCGTGGTGGACTATCTGCCCTCGCCGGTGGACATCCCCCCGACCGTCGGCATCGACTACAAGACCGAAGAGCCGGTGACCCGCAAGGCGTCGGACGAAGAGACCCTGTCGGTCCTGGCGTTCAAGATCATGGACGACCCCTTCGTCGGTTCGCTCACCTTCTGCCGCATCTATTCGGGCAAGCTCGAAACCGGCATGGCGCTCTTGAACTCCACCCGCGACAAGCGCGAGCGGGTGGGTCGGATGCTGCTGATGCACTCCAACAACCGCGAAGACATCAAGGAAGCCTTCGCCGGCGACATCGTC
>JAMFTA010000059.1 GCA_026225565.1 Caulobacter sp.
AGCATGGCGCCAAGGTGGTGCTTGTGGGCGATCCCGAGCAGCTGCAGGCCATCGAAGCGGGAGCCGCCTTCCGCTCCATTGTCGAGCGCCAGCCGCACGTGGAGATCACCGAGGTTCGCCGGCAGCAGGAGGGCTGGCAGCGTGACGCCACCCGGCATCTGGCCACCGGCCGAACTGATGAGGCGCTGGGCGCCTATGAGGCCCACGGAGCCATCCATGCCGCCGAGACGCGCGAGCAGGCGCGCACCGATCTGGTGGATCGCTGGGATCAAAGCCGGCTGGCAGAACCCGGCAAGAGCCGCATCATCCTCACTCACACCAATGACGAGGTGCGAGACCTCAACCTCACCGCCCGTGAGCGACTGCGGAGCGCAGGGCAGCTGGGCGATGACGTCACCCTCACCGTGGAGCGGGGCGAGCGTCAGTTCGCCTCTGGCGACCGCGTGATGCTGCTGAAGAACGATCGCGGACTTGGCGTGAAGAACGGCATGCTCGGGGAGATCGCAGGGGTCTCGCAGACCCACATGTCGGTCCATCTGGATGCGGGGTGCACCGTCTCCTTCGATCTGAAGGACCACAATCAGATCGACCACGGCTACGCGGCGACCATCCACAAGGCCCAAGGGGTGACGGTGGATCGCACCCATGTGCTGGCGACGCCGGGCCTTGATCGCCACGCCAGCTATGTAGCGCTGTCCCGCCACCGCGAGGGCGTGGATCTCCACTATGGCCGTGATGACTTCGATGGGCTGGGCAAGCTCAGTCGCACGCTCTCCCGAGAGCGCGGCAAAGACATGGCCAGCGACTATGCTCAGGAGGGCGCTCCTGTCCGCAAGACGCCTGCCCACCAACCGGAACCGCCCCAGCCAAAACGGCAAGATCCTTCGCAACAGCCCAAGCGATCGATCTTCGCCGACTTCCAGCCGCGCCAGGCGCCAGCGGCGCCGCCGATCCGGGATCGGGCGGAGGATATCCAGCGGCGCGCCATTGAGCGCCACGCCAGGGCCGCCACGGACGCGTTGCGGATGCTCGAGCGGGGATTGCCGGTGCTGGCCCACCAGCGCCAAGCCTTGGATCAGGCCCGGGACGAGCTGAAGTCGGCGGGCTTGTCAGCGAAAGATGTGGAGCGCGTTCAGGCCCGTGATCCCACCATTCGGCAGGAGGCGGCCTCAGGGCGCGTGCAGCGTACCATCAGGGCGGTGCAGTTGGAGGCGGAGCTTCGCACCAATCCGCAGATGCGCGCCGATCGCTTCGTCGAGCGCTGGCAGGGCTTGGAGCGCCAGAGGGACGCCCTCTACCGCTCCGGCGACATGGCTGCTCGCCGCCAGGTCGGCGAGAGCATGGCGGCCATGGCCAAGAGCCTGGAGCGCGACCCGCAGGTGGAGTCGCTGCTGCGCGGGCGCAAGCACGATCTCGGCGTCCACATCGATATGGGCGGGAGCCTGTCGCACGAGCTCAGCACGGTCCTGGGGCTCGGGCGAGGACGCGGCATTGGTCTTTGAGGAGAGCCGTTATGGACGATCAAACCGACATCATGGAAGCCACGCCTTCCGATCGGGCGGCAGAGGCGTTCGAGGCCCTAACGAGGGAGGTGGCGCTTTTGCGCTCCGCCATCGGTGGGCTTGCTGGTGAACGGGCGGCGATACCGGATTACACCCAGACCCTGGGCGAGATCGCGGGTGGCGTCGGCGAAACCTATCAGGCGGTGCGGAAGCTTTACACGGCTCCGGCTCTAAAGCTCACGCCCGAGGATGTCGCCCGGCAGATCACCGCTGCGGGCCAAACTGCATGTGAGCAGGATCAGTTGCTCTTACGCGGCGCCATGAGCGCATTGAAGGGAGTGGCGGGCGACATCAAGAGCTGGATGGAAACGGTGCGAACGCGCCGACAGCAGAACGTCCGGCTGGTGCAGGCGGGCACCGCAGGTGTGTTGCTTGGTGCGCTCCTCTGGGCGATTATGCCTGGAGTTGTGATCCGCCAGGCGCCCGTCAGCTGGGCTTGGCCGGAGAAGATGGCGGCGCGGAGCCTCGGCCTCAGCATGTGGGATGCGGGAGAGCGAATGATGCGGCTGGCTGATCCGGCGCAGTGGCGGAAGGTGATGGCAGATAGGGCGGCGATGGAAGATAAAACAAGTAAGGTAGCTGTAGCGACCGCTCCGATGAAATTCAGGGCTGGAGGCGTCGCCCGGCGGCAAGGCCTACCAAAGTCAGCGTCACAACGATCGATTCACAGCCTTGGCCACGGCCCGGTAAATTCCGGGAACGGTCACTTTCCAGTTGGCGATCATGGCCGGGCTCGCTCCAGTATCGATTAAAATATCTCCTCTCTGCAACAAAATGCCACAACCGCGACGGTTGCTGGTCAGTGCGATCTTCGAGCAAAACATATACCCGTTGTACGGAGCCGGAAGCTTAATGAGCACTGGACCCTCAGGGCGATTCGCTGACCTATAGGCTGGGAGCCCCGCCATCAGACCTATGTTTCTGAGCGACCCTTCGTTTTTAAATTGCTCGGCTGCGGAAGCTCCGACTCTTAATGCGATGGCTATTGGCAGTTCATCGCTCGACGGCAGAACATCTCGATTGACACCGCTGAGCGAACTAAAATTGTCAGCGGTAAGCGTGGTTTCGGCAACTTTAGCGGTTGTCGTCCAGTGGCCATCGTTGGTGACCTGCCCCTAAGATTTTCCTCCACTTGGAACTAGAGTCCGGCCCCTGAGAGGACGGACATGAAGCGAGCAAGATTTACGGAAGAGCAGATCATTGGGATTCTGCGGGAGAACGAGGCTGGGGCG
>JAMFTA010000060.1 GCA_026225565.1 Caulobacter sp.
GGCGGGGGTTTTGGCGTCGGTCATGGGGGAAGTCTCGATGATGCACGCGCGAGGGATCGCGCCGAGGGCGGGCGGTCAGAGGGCGACGCTACGCCATCGCATCTGGGCTCTTGCATCCATGGGCTGGATTTAAACGCAACGGCGGGGGAGGGCAAGGCGGGGGTCTACCGGCATAGGGCGGAGGGCGATGCCCGTCGCGTCAGCTTTCGCCAATGGCGCGCCTCCTGCCGGACCCGCCCTTAAGTCCATGGGGGCAATTTTCGGCGAGCGTCTGAGGTTGTCAAGGACGGCCCCGCAGGGGCCGCCGCGAAGCGGCGGGCCTTCGGCTCATCCTTGACAACCTCAGACGCCATCGCCGTATCGTTCCACCATGGGTCTTGAGCGCCATTGGAACTACGGCTGCAACCCTCTCCCCCTGCCTGCGTGGCAGGAGACGCGGAGACAATCGCAATCCTAGGGCAAATCCACGCTCGGCCCAGCAGCGCCCTTAGCCTTAGGCGACCGTTTCAGCGCCGCGCGCACCTCCGCCGGCGTCACCGCGCGGAAGCCCATCAGCAGCGCCCCATAGATCAGGAGCGATATCCCGGAGACGATCACCACCGCCACCTCCTTCCTATGGAAGATCTGCGTTTCGTAATAGGGGCGGAGCACCGAAGCCAACCCCATCAGCACCCCCAAGACCATGCTGGCGGCCAGGAGCTTCATCAGCCGGGCCAGGGCCTCAGGGCTCGGATTGTAGAAGCCTCGCCGCACCAGGGCGCCCATCATCAGCCCGACATTGACCCAGGAGGCGATGGCCGTGGCCGCCGCGATCCCCTGAAAGCCGATAAAGTGGAAGAGGGTGATCCCAAAGACGACATTCACCGCCACCGAGATCAGGGCGAAGCGCATGGGGGACTTGGTGTCCTGCCGGGCGAAGAAGGCCGGGGCCAGGATGCGGATCAGCACAAAGGCCGGCACCCCCCAGCCATAGTGGAACAGGGCCGCCGCCGTCTGCTGGGCGTCCACCGCCTGGAACTCGCCGCGTACGAACAGGGCGTCGATCAGGAAATAGGGCATGGCCATCAGGGCCGCCGCCGCCGGCAGGGTCAGGGCCAGGGCGAAGACGATGGCCTCGTCCATGGCGCCTTGGGATTCACGGCTGTCACCGGACTGCACGGCGGTGGAGAGCCGCGGCAGCAAGGCGACGCCGATGGCCACGCCGACCAGACCCAGCGGAAGCTGATAGAGCCGGTCGGCGGTGGCGAGCCAGGAGCGGGCGCCATGCACCTGGCTCGCCAGCACGTTGGAGATCAGGATGTTGATCTGGGTGGCGCTGGCGGCGAAGGCGCCGGGGATGGCCAGCCAGATCAAGGCCTTGATCTCGGGGGTCAGCCGCGGCCAACGAAAATCCACTCGCCCGCCCGAGCGCGACACGCCCCACCAGAGCAATCCCGCCTGCAGCACGCCGGCCACCAAGACGCCCCAGGAGGCGGCGGTAGCGGCGCCCACGGCCGTCTTCTGCGGCAAGACCGCCGCCAGCATCACCAGGTTCAGCAAGGTGGGCGCCAAGGCGGAAAAGATGAACCGTCCTCGCGCGTTCAGCACCCCCGAAAGGTGGGCGTAGATGGCCATGCACGGCAGATAGGGCATGGTGATCCGCGTCAGCCACACCGCCAGCCCGAACTTGATATGGGTCGGGTCTTGCGGATCGTGGGCGTAGCCGGGGCTGATGACATACATGATGTAGGTCATGCCGAGCTCGGCGACGATCATGATGGCCAGGGTGGCGGTGGTCAGCACCGCCATGGCGTCGGCGGCCAGGATGTCGGCGGCCTCCTCCCCGTCCTTGGCGAGGGATTTGGCGTAGGCCGGCACGAAGGCCGAGGCGAAGGCCCCCTCGGCGAAGATGCGCCGGAACACATTGGGGAACATCAGGGCGGTGTTATAGGCGTCCGCCGCCACCGTGGCCGAGGCGCCCATGGTGTAGGAAATGGCGAGGTCCCGCGCAAAGCCCATCACCCGGCTGATCAAGGTCAACCCCGAATAGATCATCGACGAGCGGATCACGCTCTGGCGCGGCGCGGCGACGGTTGCGGTCGACGTCTCGATCAGCCCGTCGGATAGCGGCCCGTCGGCTAAGGGCGCATCCATTCCCGGCCCATCGACGGGCGGCCGGGTGGTTAGCGGTTCATCGGGGGGCTGATCGGTCACCCTCGCGCCGTAGCGGCGGGGAGGGTCGCGGTCAAGCAAGGGGTGTTGACGGCCTACGGCTTAAGCATCGAAGTAGCGCATATGCTCCAGATCGGAGATCAGTCCGGGGCCGTTCGGGCTCCATCCGAGCCGCTCGCGTGTTTGTGCGCTCGATGCCGGAATATCCAGGCCAGTAAACGCCGCGAGCCAGCCAAAATGGGCGGGCGCCTCTTCCGAAGACAAAGCGACCACCGGAACCTTCAAGCCATGGCCGACGACCTCCGCGATGGCGCGGGCGGTAACGCCTTCCTCGGCGACCGCGTGGTAGCGCGCGCCCGCTTGTCCCTTTTCCAGCGCCAGCCGGTAGAGTCGAGCGACATCGAGCACGTGGGCCGCCGGCCAGCGATTGAGGCCATCGCCGACATAGGCGCAGACCCCCTTTTCCCGGGCGAGCTCCACCATGGGGGTGATCAGCCCCTGTTTCACCGGGTCGTGCACCTGAGGCAGGCGCATTACCGAAACGTTGACGCCCTTCGCCAGTATTTCCGCCGCCGCCAATTCCGACGCCTTACGAGGGTGCGGTTCATCGCTGTTAAAGACGTCCTCCGTGGCCGGCTGCCCCTCCACGGCGTTGCCCATACCCGTGCCAGAGGTGATGACCAGGGGCCGGTCCGACCCGATGAGCGCGCCGCCGAGAGCCTCGATGGCGCGCCGATCCTTCTCGCAATTGGCCACGAAGTTGGAAAAGTCGTGATCGAAGGCGCAGTGGATGACGCCGTCGGCCTGGGCCGCGCCGCTGCGAAGGCTCTCGGGGTCTTCAAGGGTCCCACGATGTACCTGGGCGCCCGCGGCGAGAAGGGCCTTTGCCCCCGCGTCCGACCGCGTCAGCCCGAGCACTTGGTGCCCCGCGTTGAGGAGCTCTGGAACAATGGCCGAGCCGATAAAGCCGGTGGCGCCGGTCAGGAATACGCGCATGAATCAAATCTCCCAATCACGGGGCCGTTGTGGCCCGACGGGATATCCTGTTAAAGTAGGGAGATTATCCCGGTATAATTGGTAATAGGGTGCAAGACATTGTCCGATGGCAGCGCGCTTGGCGCCTTTCTCAAGCACCGACGCACCAAGCTCGATCCCACTTCGTTCGGCTACGACATCGGCCGACGTCGAACCCCGGGACTGCGCCGCGAAGAGGTGGCGCAGCGCGCCAATATCAGCGCGACCTGGTACACCTGGCTGGAGCAGGGCCGCGGCGGAAGCCCATCGGCGGACGTGCTCAATCGCATCGCGAAGGCATTGATGCTGACCGAGGTCGAGCGCGAGCACCTGTTTCTCGTCGGTCTTGGGCGCCCGCCGGAAATCCGCTACCGCAGCAGCGATCCAATCACCCCCCGGCTGCAACGCCTGCTGGACACCCTGACTCATAGTCCCGCCCTGGTCAGGACGGCGACGTGGGACATCGTCGCCTGGAACCGCGCCGCCGCGGTCGTACTCACAGACTATGGCGCCTTGCCGCCCGGCCAGCGCAATGTCCTGCGGATGATGTTCTGCGACGCCCGCGTCCGCGCGGCGCAGTCCGACTGGGAAGCCGCGGCCCGCTTTGTGGTCTCTGCATTCCGAATCGACGCCGCCCGCGCCGGCGCCGACGCGGAGGTGGCGCCTCTGGTCGACGAGCTTTGCCAATCGAGCCCTGAGTTCGCCGCCATGTGGCGGGAGAACGACGTGCAGACCCATGGCGACGGCGTCAAGCACCTGCGCCATCCCCAGTTGGGGCCCCTGGCATTGGAATACTCCGCCTTCGCCGTAGATGGTCGCCCAGACCTCAGCCTGATCGTCTACAACCCGATGACGCCGCACGACCAAAGGCTGGTTGAGTCACTGCTCGCGGCAAAGCCGGCTGTGGCCGCGGAATAACGTCGCGGGTATTCCGCTCAAACGTTCGAACCCCTTACCGCGCCACGCTCGCCCGGGCGCGCTCCAGGCGGCGTTTGGGCGGTGCGGCGTCTTCGGCTTGCAGGACGGCGGTGAGGGCGGTCTTCAAGGCGCCGATACGCTTGGGGTCGGTCAGTTTGGCGCCGTCGTCGCCGCAGACGTAGAAGGCGTCCACCGCCCGCTCGCCATAGCCGTCCACGTGGGCGGAGAGCAGTTGCAACCGGGCGTCGGCCAGGGTGCGGGCCAGGGCCTCCAAGAGGCCCGGCCGGTCGCGGCCCGAAATCTCCATCACCGTGGCCGCCTCGGACGCCTCATTGTCGATGGAGACGGTGGCCGGGACGTTGAAGGCCGAGGCGCGCCCTAGATCGAAGGTGCGGCTCGGCTCGAACTTGGGGCCGGTCCCCCGCGCGGCCTGCTCCAGGGCGCCGGTGAGCTTTTGCAAGACCTGGGGTCCGTCGCGGCCAAAGGATCCGCCGCTGAGGTCCTGCACATGGAAGATGTCCAGCGCCTCGCCCGCCCGGGAGGTGTAGACCCGGGCACCCACCACATTGGCCCCCATGCCCGCCAGGCCGGCCGCCAGATCGGAGAAGAGGCCGCGCCGATCCTTGGCGGCGACCACCACTTCGGTGACGTTGCGCTCTGGATCGATCTGGGCCGAGGCGGCCGATCCTCCGTCCGCGGCGGCGCGGCGGACCAGGGCGTGGTGGGCCCGCTGTTCGTCGCGGGAGAAGCTGTTGAAGTAGGCGTCCTCCATGGTGTCGGCCCAGGCGGCGATCTGGGGGTCGGCGGCGCCCAGAACGAGGGCCTCGCGCGCCGCGGCGGCCCGATCCTGCTGCACGGCGACGGCGTGGGTGGCGGGATCGGCGCGGCCGCCCCGGAAGAAGGCTTCGGTGGCGCCGTAGAGCTCGCGCAGGAGCTGGCCCTTCCAATTGTTCCACACCCCCGGCCCCACGGCGCGGATGTCGGCGACGGTCAGCACTAGCAAGAGGCGCAACCGCTCGGGATTTTGCACGATGCGGGCGAAGGCGGCGATGGTGCGCGGATCGGAGATGTCGCGCTTTTGGGCGTAATCGCTCATCACTAGGTGATGCTCCACCAGCCAGGCGACCAGATCCACCCGCTCGGGGGAAAGGCCCAGGCGCTCGGTGGCCGATCGGGCCGAGCGGGCGCCGGCCAGCTCCTGCCCGCCCTCCCCGCCCTTGCCGGTGTCGTGCAGCAGCATGGCCAAAAACAGCGCCTCCCGGTCGGCGATCATCGGCATGACCTGCACCGAGACCGGATGATCCTCCCCGAGCTTGCCGGCGGCGATGTCGGCTATCACCCCGACGGCGCGCAGGGTGTGCTCGTCCACCGTATAGGAGTGGTACATGTTGAACTGCATCTGGGCGACGATGCGGCCGAACTCCGGCAGGTAGCGGCCAAGCACCCCCGCCTCGTTCATCAGATTGAGGGTGGAATAGGTGCGCCGCCCCCGGGCCAGCACGTCCAGAAAGGCCGCCGCCGCCGCTGGATCGCGGCGGAGCTTGGGGGTGATCAAATGCAGGGCGCGGGTGACGGCGCCCAGGGCGTCCGGATGTAGATCCAGATTGCGTTGATCGGCCAAGCGAAACAGGCGCAGCAGATTCGCCGGGTCGCGCTCGAACACCCCTTCGCTCTCCACGGTCAGGCGGCCGCTCTCCAGATGAAAGCCCTCCGCCAGCTTTTTGCGGACCGGGCGACCGGCGCCGGGGAGGAAGCGGGAGAGGCCCTGGGGCGTCTTCTTGGCGTGCTCACCCTCAAGCTTGGCGCAGAAGATGCGGGTGAGGGCGCCCACCTCCCGCGCAATCAGGAAATAGCGGCGCATGAACCGCTCAACGGCCGGAGAGGCCTCACCATGCTGGTGCTTCCGGTCCGCATAGCCCATGCGATGGGCGATTTCCGGCTGCAGATCGAAAGACAGGCGCTCTTCCGCCCGGCCAGCCGTGAAGTGCAGATGGGCGCGCACCGCCCAAAGGAAGTCGAACGCCCGCACGAAGGCCTTCACCTCGCGTCCGGTGAACTCTTCCAACCGCACCAATTCGGCTGGGACGTCCGAGGGGTGCAGATATTGGGCGATCCAGAACAGGGTGTTGAGATCGCGCAGGCCGCCCTTGCCCTCCTTGACGTTGGGCTCGACCAGATAGCGGCTGGAGCCGGCCTTGGCGTGCCGCTCGTCCCGCTCCTTCAGCTTGGCGGCGACGAACTCGGCCTGGCCGGTGGCCTGGATCTCCTTGCGATAACGGCGCTTCAGCTCGCTGGCGAGGTCCGCATCGCCGGCGATCAACCGCTCTTCCAGGAGAGCGGTGCGGATGGTGAAATCCTCGCGGCTGAGCTTGATGCAATCATCCACGGTGCGGGAGGAATGGCCGACTTTGAAGCCCAGGTCCCAAAGGGCGTAGAGCATGTATTCGATCACGCTCTCGGCGTGGGCGGTCTGCTTGTAGGGCCGCAGGAACAAGAGATCGATGTCGGAGAAGGGAGCCAGGGCGCCCCGCCCGTAACCGCCGACCGCCAGCAAGGCCAGCCGCTCCCCCGCCGTGGGGTTGCGGGCGCGAAACACGTGCACGGTGGTGAAGTCGTAGAGGGCGGAGATCACCTCGTCGGCCACCTTGGCCAAGAGGCGACAGGTCTCCACCCCGCCGCCGCCGTTCTCCAGCCGCTCCTTGGCGATCATGCGGCCGCGAAACAGCGCCTGTTTCAGGATATCGATGGCCCGGCGGCGCTGCTCGGCCTCATCGCCGATGGCGTCCAGGGCGGCGGCGGAGAGCTGGGCTCGGAGACGAACACCGTCGACGACGTGTTCGATGGGGGTGGGACGCAGGCGCGAGGACATGGCCCAAGGTAGTGCGCCCGCAATCCCTTCGGAATAGCTGTCGAAGGGTCAGAATCGCCGGATCGGGGTCGCTGCGTCAATATTAGGCAAAAGACCGCTGCTATCGCGGGAGCCCAGCGAGCGCTCAGGCGTCGCCCGAGGCGTTCAGGCGCTCGCGCAGCTCCTTGCCGCTCTTGAAGAAGGGCACCGCCTTGGCGCGCACCTCCACCGATTCCCCGGTGCGGGGATTGCGGCCGGCCCTGGCCGGGCGCGCGCGCACGGAAAAGGCCCCAAAGCCCCTGAGCTCCACCCGCCCGCCGCTCACCAGCGCCGCGGTCATGCGCTCGAAGATCACCCCCACCACCCGCTCCACATCCTTTTGCGTCAGGTGTGGATTCTCGGTGGCGAGTTTGGCGATCAGTTCGGATTTGATCATCTAGGCCCCCGCCGTCCCGATGCCTTTTTGGGGCGTCGTGCATCAGCCTATGGTCGAAGACGCGCGGTGGATCAAGGGGTTATGCATGGGCAGGCGCCGCATTTAGGCCATAAAAAACCCCGCGCGGCCTCTCGGCCGGCGGGGCTTCTCGTTAGAGTTTAGACGCGAACTATTCCTTGGAGGCGCGCTCGCGCAGCGCGGCGCCCAGGATATCGCCCAGGGAGGCGCCGGAGTCGGACGAGCCGAACTTCTCCACCGCCTGCTTGTCTTCGGCCATTTGCAGGGCCTTCACCGAGAGGGACACCCGACGGGTGGCCTTGTCGATGTTGGTGATCTGCGCATCCAGGCGCTCGCCGGCGGCGAAACGCTCAGGGCTCTGCTCGGAGCGGTCGCGCGACAGGTCGGACTTTCTGATGAACGAGGTCATCGCCGCGTCGTCCTCGCCGAACTTCACTTCCAGGCCGCCGGAGGTGACTTCCACAACGGTGACGGTGACCGTCTGGCCCTTGCGGTAGGTGTCGCCTTCCATGGGATCGCCGGAGAGCTGCTTGATGCCGAGCGAGATGCGTTCCTTTTCCGCATCGACGTCGAGCACCTTGGCCTTGACCATGTCGCCCTTGTTGTACTTGGCCATGGCTTCTTCGCCCGGGATCGCCCAGTCGATGTCCGACAGGTGGACCATGCCGTCGATGTCGTCGTCGAGGCCGATGAACAGGCCGAACTCGGTGGAGTTCTTCACTTCGCCTTCGACGGTGGAGCCGACGGGGTGAAGCTTCAGGAAGGCGTCCCACGGATTGTCCTGGGCCTGCTTCAGGCCCAACGACACGCGGCGCTTGGAGCTGTCGACGTCGAGAACGACCACGTCCACTTCTTGAGAGGTGGAGACGATCTTGCCCGGATGGACGTTCTTCTTGGTCCAGGACATTTCCGAGACGTGGACCAGGCCCTCGACCCCGGCTTCCAGCTCCACGAAGGCGCCGTAGTCGGTGATGTTGGTGATGCGGCCGGTGAAACGGGCGCCCGGCGGGTACTTGGCTTCCACGCCGTCCCAGGGGTCGGTCTGCAGTTGCTTCATGCCCAGCGAGATGCGCTGCGTGTCCGGGTTGATCTTGACGATCTGTACCTTCACCGTGTCGCCGACGGCGAGCACTTGGCTGGGATGCGAGACGCGCTTCCAGCTCATGTCGGTGACGTGGAGCAGGCCATCGATGCCGCCCAGGTCCACAAAGGCGCCGTAGTCGGTGATGTTCTTGACCACGCCTTCGCGCACTTCGCCTTCTTGCAGCTGGCCGACCAGCTCGGTGCGTTGTTCGGCGCGCGCCTCTTCCAGAATGGCCCGGCGGGAGACGACGATGTTGCCGCGCGGACGGTCCATTTTCAGGATGGCGAAGGGCTGTTCCTTGCCCATGAGCGGGCCGACGTCGCGCACGGGGCGGATATCGACTTGGCTGCCAGGCAGGAACGCCGAGGCGCCGCCGAGGTCGACGGTGAAGCCGCCCTTGACCCGGCCGACGATGGCGCCGTTGACCGGCTGGCCGGCGGCGAACACCACTTCCAGGCGGGTCCAGGCTTCTTCGCGCTTGGCCTTTTCGCGGCTGATCACCGCTTCGCCCAGCGCATTTTCCACGCGCTCGAGGTAGACTTCAACCGTATCGCCCACGCCCGGCAGGGGCTTATCGGGAGAGGCGAATTCCTTCAAAAGGATGCGGCCTTCGGTCTTCAGGCCCACATCGATGATGGCGAAATCCTTCTCGATCCCGACGATCTTGCCCTGAACGACCTGACCTTCCATGAAGTCACGGCCCCCCATGCTCTCATCGAGCAGGGCGGCGAAGTCGTCGCGGGACGGGTTGAAGCTCATATCGTCAGCCATGTAGTCTCCAGAGGATGGCGCTCACGCAGACGCGCCGATGTTGAAATGGATGTTGGGTTTTGGAACGCTGACGTGTCTCTACGACCTATGGGTCAGTGAGGGGCGGCCGGCGCGAAAATGGGGAACACGGGGGTCGTCCGAGCGGCGGGTTTGGATTGGCCCCGGACCTCAGTCTTTCGACTTCAGCCAGAGGCGACGCGCCTGCTCGACGATGCGTAGAGCCTCATCGAAGGCCTCAGATATACTCATTGCGGTGGTGTCGAGCAAGACCGCATCGGCGGCTTTAGCCAAGGGAGCTGTGGCGCGTTCGGAATCGCGGGCGTCGCGACGGCGCAGATCCTCGATCATTTCATCCAGCGTGCGCGGATCGCCGCCCATTTTTAAGACCTGGGCCGAGGTCTGCATCCAGCGGCGATGGGCGCGGGTTTCCAGGGCCGCATCCACATAGAGCTTTGCCGGCGCGTCGGGGGCGATCACCGTGCCGATATCGCGCCCGTCGAGCACCGCGCCCCCCGGCTGACGGGCGAAATCCTGTTGCAGCTTCAGAAGGGCAGCGCGCACCTGGGGATGCGCCGCCACGCGGCTGGCGGCCTCGCCCGCCTCGCCCGATTGCAGTCGGGAGTCGCCTAACTGGGCGAGGTCCAGCGAGTGCGCCGCCTCAGCCGCCACCTCTTCATCGCCAAGATCGCCGCCGCCGGTCAGCACCGCCTGCCCGACGGCGCGATAAAGCAGTCCCGTATCCAGATGCGGCAGGGCGTAGTGAGCCGCCAGCTTTCCGGCGAGCGTCCCCTTGCCGGACGCGGCGGTCCCATCGACAGCGATCACGAAATCCATGGGAGGGTGATAAGGCGCTCACGCCTAAACTCAACGGGCGCGATCAAAACTCCTCGCTCTTGCGGGGAATGGAAGCCGGGAACGGGCGCTCGACCCAAGATGCGGAGTTGTGCGTTATGGGCGGGCGCGGCGCCATCATTTGGAACTCCCGACATGTCCGATTACGAGCTCTACTATTGGTCCGTGCCGTTTCGCGGTCAGTTCGTGCGCGCGGTCCTCGCCTTTGCCGACAAGACCTGGACCGAGGCCGGCGACGGCGCGATCCAGACGCTGATGGCCGGGCCAGTGGAGGATATGCCGGTCCCGTTCATGGGCCCGCCCCTGCTGATCGACAAGAAGACCGGTTTCGCCATCGCCCAGATGCCGGCCATCGTCCTTTACCTGGGGGAGAGCCTGAACCTCTTGCCCGCCGCCCCGGCCCTTCGCGCCCTGACCCTTAAGATTGTCAATGACGCCAACGATGTGATCGACGAGATCACCCTCAACGGCGGCCGCCAGATGTGGACCGAAAAGAGCTGGCGGGACTTTGTCCCTCGCCTGGAGAAGTGGATGTCGTTCTGGGAGGAGACGGGGCGCCGTCACGGCCTGAAGGCGGACTCAGGCTTCCTTTTAGGCGGCGAAGCGCCGGGCGTCGCCGACGTGGTCACCGCCACCCTTTGGTCGACCATGATCGACAGGCTGCCCAAGATCGAGGCGATCCTTGTGGGCGCCGCGCCCACGACCGGCGCCCTGGCGCGGCGAATTTCGGACCTTCCGGCCCTGGCCAAGCTGGCCGCCAAGACACGGCGGGATTTCGGCGACGTCTACTGCGGTGGCCAGATCGAGGCCTCCCTGCGCAAGGTGCTGAACGCTTAAGCTCAAGCGCGCGCCGCTTACCTCCTTCGCGGTTTTGTTCTAAGCACCACTCCATGAGCCAGACCCGCGCCAGCTTCGGTTTCAAGGATGTCGACCCCGCCGAAAAGCCCTCCCTGGTCCGGGGGGTGTTCGACAAGGTGGCCGGGCGCTACGACCTGATGAACGATCTGATGAGCGCGGGCGTGCATCGGCTGTGGAAGGACATGACCGCCGCGCGGCTGAATCCCCAGCCTGGCGAGACCATCATCGACTGCGCCGGCGGCACCGGCGACATCGCCCGCCGCCTCGCCAAGCTCGCCCGCCAGGCCCAGGCCCGCCGCGGCGGGGCCGACGCCAAGGTGATGGTGATCGACTATAACGCCGAGATGATCGCCGCCGGACGGGAGCGCGGCCTTGAGTCGGAGATTAGCTGGACCGTCGGCGACGCCCAGCGCCTACCCCTGCCCGACAAGACCGCCGACGCCTATGTGATCGCGTTCGGCATCCGCAACGTCACCGACATCCCAACCGCCCTTCGGGAAGCGCGCCGGGTGCTGAAGCCGGGCGGGCGGTTCCTCTGCCTGGAGTTCTCCCAGCCGCCGGCGGCGGCGCTGCGCGTCGCCTATGACGCCTATTCCTTCTCGGTGATCCCGCGCATCGGCGAGCTGGTTTTGAAGGACAGGGAGTCCTACCAATATCTGGTGGAGAGCATCCGCCGCTTCCCGGACCAGCAGACCTTCGCCGAGATGATCGCGCAGTCGGGCTTTTCCCGCGCCGGCTACACCAATTTCACCGGCGGGGTGGCGGCGCTGCACCACGGCTGGGCGGTCTGAGGCCTTGCCGAGCACCCTGTCCTCGGGCCTGCGGCTCATCGGCGCTGGCTGGGTGTTGATCCGCCACGACGCCCTGGCGCCGCGCGAGATCGATCCGTTGTTGCCGCCCCCGGCGCGGTTGGCCGCACAGACCCTGCGGCTGTTCTCCAGCGCCAGCGCCCGGCGCGGCCGCCCCGGCGAGCGGGTGGCGCGGGCGTTCGAGCAACTGGGTCCCGTGGCGATCAAGCTCGGGCAACTCCTCTCCACCCGCGCCGACGTGTTCGGATCGGAGTTCGCCAAAGATCTCGGCCACCTGAAGGACGCCTTGCCGCCGTTTCCGCTGGAGGTCGCGCAGGCCGATGTCGCCCGCACCCTGGAGCGGCCGATCGCCTCCCTCTACGCCAGTTTTGGCCCGGCGATCGCCGCCGCCTCCATCGCCCAGGCGCATCCGGCCACCCTGCTCGACGGCCGGGCGGTGGCGGTGAAGGTGCTGCGGCCGGGCATCGAGGAACAGGTCAACCGCGACATCGGGGCCATGGCCCTGGGCGCCCGCCTCGCCCACCGGTTCGCGCCCGTGGCCCGGCGGCTGCAGCCGAAAGCCTTCGTGCTCACCGTCGCCCGCTCGCTCGAACTAGAGCTCGACCTTCGACTAGAGGCCGCCGGAGCCAGCGAGCTTGGCGAAGTGATGGCCAAGGACGGGCATATGAGCGCCCCCAAGGTGATCTGGGACGGGGTGGGCAAGCGCGCCCTCACGCTGGAATGGGCTACGGGCACGCCCCTGTCGTCGGAAGCGGCGCTGTTGCTGGAGGGCCTGGACCGCCCGGCCCTGGCCACCAACCTGATCCGCGCCTTCCTGGCCCAGGCCCTGGACCATGGGGTGTTTCACGCCGACCTGCATGAGGGAAACCTGTTCGTCTCCGCCCCCGCCGAGATCGTGGCGGTGGATTTCGGCATCATCGGGCGGCTCGACGCCGATCAGCGACGGTTTCTGGCGGAGATCCTCTGGGGCTTTATTCAGCGTGACTATCGCCGGGTGGCCCAGGTGCATATCGACGCTGGCTATGTGCCCGCCCGCCACAGCGTCGACGGCTTCGCCCAGGCGCTTCGGGCCGTGGGGGAGCCGATCTTCGGCCGCCCGGCGCGGGAGGTATCCATGGGGCGGCTGCTCGGCCAACTGTTCGAGATCACCTCCCTGTTCGAGATGAATCTGCGGCCCGAGCTCGTCCTGCTGCAAAAGACCATGGCCAGCGTCGAGGGCGTCGCCCGCCGCATCGACGCCGACCACGACATCTGGGACGCCGCCCGCCCCATCGTCGAGCGCTGGATCGGCCGGGAGGTCTCGCCCCTGGCCCAGGGCCGGCGGCTGGCCGAGCGCGGCATCCGCGCCCTGGAAGGGGTGGCGCGCTGGGCCGAACAGGCGCCCTTCGCTCCCCAGCCCGTTGTGGCGGAGCGTTCCGGCCTGCCCGGGGGGCTCGGCACGGGGCTGGCGATCGGCTTGGCGCTGGGCGCCCTGCTGATCGCCCTATTCACCCGTCGCTAAGGCACTCGTCGTTGTCTGAAGTGGAAAGCAGCCGCCCGCGGCGTGCGGTTGTTCTGAAGCCGTAGTTCCAATAGCCCTTAAGCCCCATGATGGAATGATACGGCGATGGCGTTTGTTGCTGTCAAGGACGACCCCGTAGGGGCCGCCGCGAAGCGGTGGGTCTTCGACCCATCCTTGACAGCAACAAACGCTCGCCGACAATTTCCTCCATGGACTTAAGGGCGGGTCTGGCCCGGTAGGGAATTTGCCGCGAAAGAGCTCTACCCGTCCTCCAGCATCGGCCTACCCTCGTGCGCCTCGAGTAGATCGTGCATCTCGTCGGCGTGATCTTCCTCCACCGCCAATATGCCCTCCAGCATCACGCGGGTGGTCGGATCGTGGTCGGCGAAATAGCGGACCAGTTCCTGATAATGCTCCACGGCGATGCGTTCGGCGATCAGGTTTTCCTTGATCATGTCCACCAGGTTTTCCCCCGGCGCGAACTGCGAGGCGGAACGGGTGGCCAGGCCCGCGGGGTTGAAGTCCGGCGTGCCGCCCAGCTGAGTGATGCGCTCGGCCACCTGCAAGGCGTGGCTGTGCTCCTCCTTGGCGTGCTCAGCGAATTCCGCCTTCACCGACTGGCTGGAGAGGCCCGTGGCGGCGATGGAATGTTGGGTATAGCGCAGGACGCAGACCAGTTCGGTGGCCAACACCGTCTGCAGGATTTCGACTGTCTTCTTAGGGTCCCCGCCATAGGCGAAGGTGACCGCTCCGTCCTCAAGACTCTGGCGAGCGCGTTCACGCAGGGTCTTCACATCGCTGATAAAAGGCTCGGGCGTGCTGGGCATGGTCGTCTCTCCACCGGTTTGCCGTGTGGAACGCCTTAACCGCTGGGACGATCCCGCCAAGCGCGATGGATTATCCCAAGAAGGGGTCGTGCATCAGGATGGTGTCGTCCCGGTCGGGGCTGGTGGAGAGCACGGCCACCGGCGCCCCGATCAGCTCCTCGATCCGGCGCACATATTTCACCGCTGTGGCCGGCAGGTCCCGCCAGGAGCGGGCGCCATAGGTGGTCTCCGACCAGCCCTCCATCTCCTCATAAATCGGCGTGGCGGCGGCCTGATCGGCCATGCTGGCGGGCAGGTGGTCCAGCACCCGGTCGCCGACCTGGTAGCCGGTGCAGATCTTCAGAGTCTTCAGCCCGTCCAGGATGTCGAGCTTCATCAGGGCGATGCCGTGGATGCCGTTGATGGCCACGGTCTGACGCACCAAGACGGCGTCGAACCAGCCGCAGCGGCGGGCGCGGCCGGTGTTGACCCCGACCTCCTTGCCCACCACCGACAGATGCTCGCCGATCTCGTCGAACAATTCTGTGGGGAAGGGGCCTTCGCCGACCCGTGTGGTGTAGGCCTTGACGATGCCCAAGACGTAGCCGACCGCGCTGGGGCCAAGACCCGAGCCCGCCGACGCCTGGCCGGCGGAGGTGTTGGAAGAGGTGACAAACGGATAGGTGCCGTGATCCACGTCCAGCAAGGCCCCTTGCGCGCCCTCGAACAGGATCCGCTTGCCGGCCTTCACCGCCTGATCGAGCACCCGCCAGGCGGGCTGTACATAGGGGGCGATCTTCGGCGCGATTTCCAGGAGCTCCGCCTTCAGTTGCGCGGCGTCCACGGGGGGCAGGTCCAGGCCCCGGCGCAAGGCGTCGTGGTGGGCCAGAAGCCGCGGCAACTTCAGATCGATGGCGGCGGGATCGGCCAGATCGGCGACGCGGATGGCCCGGCGACCCACCTTGTCCTCGTAGGCGGGGCCGATGCCGCGCCCCGTGGTGCCGATCTTGCCACCGATGGCTTCCTTTTCGCGCGCCTGATCTAGGTCCCTATGCAGGGGCAAAATCAGGGCGGCGTTGTCAGCCAGCACCAGGAGCTCGGGCTTGATCTCGACGCCCTGGGCTTCGATGCGGGCGATTTCGTCCAAAAGATGCCAGGGATCGACCACCACGCCATTGCCAATCACCGACAGCTTGCCTTGAACGACGCCGGACGGCAGCAGGGCCAGCTTATAGACCCGGTCGCCCACCACCAGGGTGTGGCCGGCGTTGTGGCCGCCCTGAAAGCGGACCACCACATCGGCGCGGCTGGACAGCCAGTCGACAATCTTACCCTTGCCCTCGTCGCCCCACTGGGCGCCGACTACGGCGACGTTGGCCATGCTGATAACCTTCCGGGCGCTGACGGGCCCGTCGCGCTTGCCGGGGCTCTTTAGTGGACGCCGAAGCGGTACGCCACCCTTAGGCCCACATCGTCCAGGCCCTCGTTTTTGCCCTGGTGGAAGATCTGACCGTTGGAGAGGTGGACGTAGGACACCTCCGCCGACCATTTGGGCGTGAAGTGATAGCCGAAGGCCAGCTCGGGCTCGAACAGCACCGGATCGCCGAAATCGATGCGGGTGCTGTAGACGTGATAGCGGGCGGCCACCTGCGCCGGGGTCAGGCCCGGGGCGTTGACAGCGGGAATGTCATACTTGCCCGTCGTGTAGGCGAGACCGATGCCGGGCTGGATGTAGAAATTATGGGGCAGGGCGATCGGCCAGGAGAAGCCGGCGGCGATGAAATCGGTGCTGACCGTGGTGTTGACCGAGGCCATGACGTGGACCTCGGGGCTGAAGATCCACTTCAGATAGCCGATCTTGGCAGTGCGGTAGTCGATCATGATGTCGGCGCCGCCTTCGCGGTCCGCCGGACCCAGATCGTGGGCGTAGACACCGCCCAGGAGCTCTCCCCCATGGGCGCAGGGCGCCAGACCGACCACGGTCGCCAGGGCCAGAGCGCCCTTCAAAAAGATCTTCATGCAGTTCAGCCCCAGGAGGTTTTCAGCGCGCACGGCCTTATGCCGCGATCTGGATCGAGAAACAAACTTAGCCTTAGCTTAACATCAATGGCCGAAGCGATGCACCAACCTCAGGCCCACATCGTCCATCCCCGGATTCTGACGACCGGCCAACTGCCCGTGGCTGAGGTGGACATAGGAGATTTCCGCCGCCCAACCAGGGATGAAGCGATAGCCGAGGCTGGCTTCCGGCTCGAACAGCAGGCGCGAGCCGAGGTCCAGGTGGTTGGGTCGCCGTTGATACTGCTCGTCGTCGCCGCTTTGCACCGCGCCGCCGATGCCGGGCTGAAAATAGAGCTTTGGCGTCAGATGCAGCCGCCAGGCCACCCCCGCCGCTCCAATGGCTATGCCCCCATCCGTATTCACCGACCCCAGGCCGTAGAACCGAAGATCGCCGAAACGGTTCAGGGAGATGAAGGGGTCGGAGCGCACGCCCAGCTGCAGGTCCGCCCCATGCTCATAACAGCAGACGGTGTCGCCGAGATCGAGGTCGTGGCCATAGGCGCCGACAAACCATTCGGACGCCGCCGCCGGGGTTGCGGACAACAGCGCCAGCACTAGCATCAGGCATCTCATCGGGCGTCTCCGCGCGGGCGGGGCCAGCCTAGCACGCGCCGGGGCGCTTGCGTCGAGCGGCTCTGCGCGCCATTTGTCGGTGAAGATGAAGGATCGCGACCATGTTCATCCAGACCGAACAGACGCCCAACCCGCAAACCTTGAAATTCCTGCCCGGCCGCGACGTGACCGGCGAGGGCGCCCACGAGTTTCGCAGCGCGGCGGAGGCCCAGCGCTCGCCGCTGGCGAGGGCCTTGTTCGCGGTGGACGGGGTGACGCGGGTCTTCTTCGGCTCCGATTTCCTCACTGCCACCAAGGCGGAGGACGACGGACTCGATTGGAAGCACCTGAAGGCGCCCATCCTGGCCGCCATCATGGAATATTACACCTCCGGCGCGCCCCTGTTCGAAGCCGAGGGCGGCGAGATGGGCGATGACCACGACAACACGGTCTATGAAGGCGATGCGGCGATGGTGGTCGCCGAGATCAAGGACCTGTTGAACACCCGCATCCGTCCCGCCGTGGCGCAGGACGGCGGCGACATCCTGTTCAACCGCTTCGAGCCGGAGACCGGCCTGGTTTGGCTGCACATGCGCGGCGCCTGCTCGGGCTGCCCCTCCTCCGCCGCCACCTTGAAGTCCGGCGTCGAAAACATGCTCAAACACTATGTGCCGGAAGTCACGGGCGTCGAGCAGGCCCTTTAAGCGTCGCGCCGCCGGCCCGTCCGTCGCCGATCAACATCATCAACATTGAGAGACCGACCTTGACCGAAGCCCTCGCCGCCCCCGCCCTGGATCAACTGTTCCGGCAAGCCCGCTCGCGCAACGCCTGGAAGGCCGAGACCCTGCCCGACGCCACTTGGCGCAACCTCTATGACCTGGTGAAGTTCGGCCCGACCTCGGCCAATGTGCTGCCCGCCCGCTTCGTCTTCGTCACCACCCCCGAGGGCAAGGCGCGGCTGGCGCCCCACCTGTCGGAGACCAATGCCGAAAAGAGCCTGGTGGCGCCGGCCATCGTCATCATCGGCTACGATCTGCACTTCGCCGAAAAGATCCCCCAGCTGTTCCCCCACAATCCGGGCGCAAAAGACTGGTTCGCCGCGCCGGAAGTGGCCCAGACCACCGCCTTCCGCAACGGCACCTTGCAGGGCGCCTATCTGATCCTCGCGGCGCGGGCGCTCGGCCTGGACGCCGGACCCATGTCGGGCTTCGATAACGCTGGGGTGGATAAGGAATTCTTCGACGGCACCATGATCAAGTCCAACTTCGTCTGCGCCCTTGGCCACGGGGTGGACGAGCCCTTCCCCCGCCTGCCTCGCCTGTCGTTCGACGAGGCCTGCAAGATCGTCTAAGCGGCCGCGCGCGCTGCAAGCCAGGTTGCGCCCAGCGCGCGCTCCCCTAAGGAGGGGCGGTGATCATCCTCGCCCTCGACACCGCCCTTAACGCCGCCTCCGCCGCTGTACTCGACGGCGATCGGGTGCTGGCCAGCGTCTCCCACCCCATGGAGCGCGGGCATCAGGAGCGGCTGGCCGGCATTGCGCGCGATACGATGGCTGAGGCGGGCGTCGGTTTCGGCGCCCTCGACCGCATCGGCGTCACCGTCGGCCCAGGATCGTTCACCGGGCTGCGGGTCGGCCTGGCCTTCGCCAAGGGGCTGGGACTAGCTCTCGATATTCCCGTTGTCGGCGTCGGCACGCTGGAGGCCCTGGCCGCCAGCATCGAGGCTCCCGACCTCACCGTCGCGGCGATCGACGCCCGGCGCGGGCAGGTTTACCTGCAGATCTTCGATCGCGACGGACCATTGAGCCCGCCAGCGGGCCTGAGCGTGGAGGAGGCTCGATTGAGCGTCGCCGCTTATGAGGGTCGCCAAATCACGCCGATCGGATCGGGCGCGAGCCTGTTGGGGATCGCTTGGGGGGCGCTCGACCTGCCTTCCGTCGCCGATCCCGTGGCGCTCGCCCGGCTGACGGCGCGGGCCGCGGAGCCGCTCGGGCGAGCCGCGCCGCTTTATCTACGCGCGCCGGACGCCAAGACCATCTCTGAGCGCGCCGCCGCCCAATGATCGAGGAGGCGGGCGCGGATCGGGCCGAAGCCCTGGCGGCGCTGCACGCAGCCGCCTTCGACGATCCATGGGACGCGCCCGCCCTCAGGGCGCTTTTGACCGCGTCCGGCGTCATCGCCCTGGCGGCCGTCGATGGCTTCATCCTGGTCCGGGTGGTGGTCGACGAGGCGGAAATCCTCACCCTCGCCGTCTCTCCCGCCGCCCGCCGCCGAGGGCTGGGGCGGCGCCTGGTTGAGGCGGGCGCCGGCCAGGCGGCGGTCCACGGCGCGCTCAGCCTGTTCCTGGAGGTCGCCGCCGACAATGCCGCGGCCCTGGCGCTTTATAAAGCCGCGGGATTTGACCCCGTGGGGCGGCGCTCTGGCTACTACCCCCGCACCAGCGGCCCGGCGGCGGACGCCCTGGTGCTGAAGCGGCCGCTGAACCCACCCGCTTAACAGCGCGCGCCGTTCGGCCTATATTCGACGGACTGCAAGGAGCCCTGCGTGGATCGCATCGAAAATCTCTGCGTCGAACAAGGCATGCGCATGACCGATCAGCGCCGGGTGGTGGCCCGCGTGCTGTCGACTTCCCATGACCATCCGGACGTGGAGGAGCTCTATCGCCGCGCCCATCAGGTGGACCCGCACATCTCCATCGCCACCGTCTACCGGACCGTGCGCCTGTTCGAGGAGGCGGGCATCATCGCCCGCCACGATTTCCGCGATGGGCGCTCGCGCTATGAAGAGACCCCCGATAATCACCACGATCACCTGATCGACATGAAGACCGGCCAGGTGGTCGAATTCATGGACGACGAGATCGAGCGGTTGCAGACCGCCATCGCCAAGCGCCTGGGCTACAAGCTGATCGACCACCGGCTGGAGCTCTACGGCGTGCCGATCGAGGAAGAGGCCCAGCTTTGAAGCCGTTTGGCGTGACCGAGGCGCCGCTCCTCACAAAGCCAGCCGCGAAACGCCTGTTCATCAAGACCTACGGCTGTCAGATGAACGTCTATGACTCAGAGCGCATGGCCGATGTGCTGCGCCCGCTTGGCTATGGCATGACCGACACGGCCGAGGGCGCGGACCTGGTGGTGCTGAACACCTGCCATATCCGCGAAAAGGCGTCGGAAAAGCTCTATTCGGATCTGGGTCGGCTGAAGCCCCTGAAGGGCGAGGCCCCGGGGATGCAGATCGTCGTCGCCGGCTGCGTCGCCCAGGCCGAGGGCGGCGAGATCATCAAGCGCGCCCCGGTGGTGGACTTCGTCATCGGGCCGCAATCCTACCACCGCCTGCCGGAACTTGTGGCCAGGACCGCCCGCGCGTCTGGCGAGCGCCTGCTGGCCGACTTCGCGCCGGAGGAAAAGTTCGATGCTCTGCCCGACGCCCGTTCCGTCACCGGCCCCTCCGCCTTCCTCACCGTGCAGGAGGGGTGCGATAAGTTCTGCACCTTCTGCGTGGTGCCCTACACCCGGGGCGCGGAATATTCCCGCCCGGTCGCCGCCATCCTGGCCGAGGCCCAGCGCCTGGCTGACCAGGGCGTTCGCGAAGTGGTGCTGCTCGGTCAGAACGTCAACGCCTATAGCGGCCTGGACGAGACCGACGCGCCCTCGACCCTGGCGCGGCTGGCGGTCGCCCTGGCGACCGTCCCGGGCCTTGACCGCATCCGCTACACCACCAGCCATCCGCGTGACATGGCCGACGACCTGATCGCCGCCCATGGCGAACTCCATGCTCTGATGCCCTATCTGCACTTGCCGGTGCAGTCGGGATCGGACCGGATCCTCAAGGCGATGAACCGCGCCCATACGGCGCAAAGCTACCTGGAGCTGGTCGGCCGCATCCGCGCCGCCCGACCGGACATGGCCCTCTCGGGCGACTTCATCGTCGGCTTTCCGGGCGAGAGCGAAGCGGATTTCGAAGCGACGCTCGATTTGGTGCGCCAGGTTCGCTACGCCGCCGCCTATTCGTTCAAATACTCCAAGCGCCCCGGCACCCCGGCCTCGGCCATGCAAGGCCAGATCGCCGAGGATGTGAAGACCGAGCGGCTGGCCCGCCTGAACGCCCTGCTTTACGAGCAACAGGAGGCCTTCAACGTCGAGCAGATCGGCCGCACCCTGCCCGTGTTGTTCGAGCGGGAAGGTCGCAAGCCCGGCCAGGTCGTCGGCCGCAGCCCCTATCTGCAGCCGGTCTGGGCTATGGGCGACGCCGCCCTGATCGGCCGGATCGCTGAGGTTCGGATCGAAAGCGCCACGCATGGCAGCTTGGTGGGCAGTCTGGTAGAGGGGCGCAGCGATCCCCACATCAAGGCGACCCCCAAGCTTGTCGAGGTCGCCGTTTGAGCACTGCCGAAGCCTTTGTCGCCCTGTCTGACGCCGGCGTGCGCGCCGTTTCCGGCCCCCACAGCCGCCATGCCGCCCTGATCGAGGACGCCTTCTCCGTCCTGATGGAGACGCCCGGCGGCGGAGTGCGGCTGAAGGGCGACACCAAGGGTCGGGAAAACGCTTTGCGCGCTGTCGATCTAATCGCCCGGCGGGTGGAGACAGGGGCCGGCGTGGATGAAAGCGACGTGCGCGCCGCCATCAGCCAGGCCCGCACCGGCGCCGGCGCCCATGCCAACCAGGGCTCTGCCCTGCCCATGGGTCGGCGCGGAGCGATTGCGCCGAAGACCGCCGCCCAGGCCCGCTATCTGGAGAGCCTCAGCCAGTGCGAGCTGGTGTTCGGCGCGGGGCCGGCCGGCACCGGCAAGACCTTCGTCGCTGTCGCCTATGGCGCCTCCCTGCTCATGCGGGGCGAGGTGGAGCGGCTGGTGGTCACCCGCCCGGCGGTGGAGGCTGGCGAGCGGCTGGGATTCCTCCCCGGCGATCTGAACGAGAAGGTTGACCCCTATCTGGCGCCGATCTGGGAGGCCCTCTCCGACATCATGGGCGGCGAGGCCCTGCGCCGGCGACGCGATCGCGGCGAGATCGAGGTGGCGCCCATCGCCTTCATGCGCGGGCGCACCCTCAGCCACGCCTTCATCATCGTCGATGAGGCCCAGAACACCTCGCGTCTGCAGATGAAGATGGTGCTGACCCGGCTTGGCGAGGGTTCGCGCATGGCCGTCACCGGCGATCCCAGCCAGGTCGACCTGATGAACCACAACGACAGCGGCCTCTCCCACGCCATCTCCATCCTAGAAGGGGTGAAGGGAGTAGCCGTCTCGCGCTTTGAGGCGTCGGACGTGGTGCGCCACCCGATGGTCGAACGGATCGTCAAGGCCTACGACGCCGACGCGGCCAAGCGGCCCCGGTGACAGACGAGGCAGTGACAGACGAGGCGGCGATAGGCGAGCCTGCGATCGACGTGGAGATCGAGGATGAAGCCTGGGCGGTCGCGGTTCCAGACGCCGAGACCTTGGTGCGGGCGGCGGTTGAAGCTACGCTCTCTTCTCATGAAGGGGGCGGGGACATCACATGCCTGCTTACTGACGATGAGGTCATGCGTGATCTCAATTGCCGTTTTCGCGGCAAGGACGCCGCCACCAACGTCCTCTCCTTCCCTGCGCCCGAGACCGCCCGGCCGCACCTGGGCGACATCGTCCTGGCCTATGGGGTCTGCGCGCGGGAGGCGCAGGTCCAGGGCAAGACCCTGGCCCAGCACCTACGCCATCTGACCGCCCATGGCGTCCTGCACCTTTTAGGGTACGATCACGAAACCGACGCCGACGCCGAGGTTATGGAGGGCTTGGAGCGCGCCATCCTGAAGACCCTAGGCGTTCCGGATCCTTACGCGTTTGACCGAGCCGATGCCCGCCCCTGAAGACCGAAGTTCCGACACCCATGGCGGCGCCCGCCACAGCCGCGCCGGCCGCAAACGCTCCCTGGTGCGCAGGCTCTGGGCCCTTTGGACCGACGGCGAGAAAAGACGTCAGGCCGATCTCCTGGAATCCCCACCCACCGCGTCCGAGGAGGCGGCCTCCGATCTGGTCGATCAGGCGCAAGCCTTCGCCTCCCTCAGGGTCTCCGACGTGATGACCCCCCGGGCCGACGTGGCCGCCCTGGAGATCTCCACGCCCCTCTCCGAGGTGGTGCGCCGGTTTATCGAGATGGAGCATTCACGTATGCCCATCTATCGCGAAACCCTGGACGACCCGGTGGGTGTGGTCCACATCATGGACCTGTTCAAGCTGATCGCCCCCACCGAGGCCGAGCCCGAACGCGCGCCCCGGGCCCCGTGGAAGGAGCCGATCCTGCACCGGGTGAAGCGGGAGATGCTCTACGTTCCCGCCTCTATGCGCACCGCCGACTTGCTGGTGAAGATGCGCGGCGCCCGTATCCACATGGCCATGGTCATCGACGAATACGGCGGGGTCGACGGCCTGGTCACCCTGGAGGATTTGATCGAGGCCGTCGTCGGCGAGATCGACGACGAGCACGACGAGGAGGCCTCAGCCGCCATCCACCCCCGGCTCGGCGGGGTCTATGAGGCCGAAGCGCGAGCGCCCTTGGAAGATTTGGAAGCCCTGCTCGGCGTCGAGTTGGCGCCCCTCGATGCGGAAGAGGATATCGATACGGTGGGCGGGCTGGTAGCCGCCCTGGCCGGGCGCGTGCCCCAGCGGGGCGAGGTGATCGTGCATCCGGGCGGCTATGAGTTCGAGGTGGTGGACGCCGATCCCCGCCGCATTCGCCGCCTGCGGATCCGGCCGACAAGCCCGCCGGCTGGGCTCCCTGCTCCTGTTGAGGAAGACGGGACGCCAGCCGTGGCGACAGCGGAGACCGAGGCGCTGCCTTGACGGCGTCCGGCGCGGCGGCGAGCGCTTGCCGAAGCGTCATCCTGCCTCGCCCACGATTTCTGTTGGCTCTGGCGGCCGGAGCCTTGGCGGCCATCGCCTTTCCGCCATTCGGAGTCTGGCCGGGCATTTTCGGTTTCGGTCTGTTGCTGCGCCAGTTGGACGAGCCGAGCGAGCGCCGCCCGCTGCGCGCCGCCTTCGGCCTGGGATGGGCCGCCGGTTTTGCCTATTTCCTCATCTCCACCTGGTGGGTTGGGGAAGCCTTCCTGGTGGATATCGCCGTCCACGGCTGGCAGGCGCCCTTCGCGGTGTTTTTCCTGGCGGGCGGCCTGGCCTTGCTGTGGGGGGTCGCGGCCGTGCTCTATCGGCTGATCGCGCCGCGCCACGCGGGACGGGTCTTGGTGTTCGCGGCGGCATTCGGCCTCTTGGAGTGGCTGCGCGGGCATATGCTCACCGGTTTTCCCTGGAATCTGCCGGGGGAGGTCTGGCGCGCTGGATCGGCGCCCAGCCAGGGCGCCGCGCTTCTGGGCGCCTATGGCATGAGTTTCCTGACCCTGGCCATCGGCGCGGCGCCGGGCCTGTGGCGCAGAGGCATGGGCCGCGCCGAGCAAACGGCGCTCGCCGCCGCGGCCTTAGCGCTCACCCTTCTCTGGAGCGGCGGCGCCTGGCGGCTGTGGACCGCCGCCCCGCCACCCGCCCACGCCCTGCGCCTGCGCATCGTGCAGGCCGACGTCGGTCAGTCGGAAAAGTGGTCGGCGGACGCCCTGGACGCCATCATCGCCCGCTATGTGCGCCTGACCGCGACCCC
>JAMFTA010000061.1 GCA_026225565.1 Caulobacter sp.
AGTACGGCTCTGAGGGCATGTACATGATGACCCGGCCGGTGCAGGGCCCACTAAACTCCAGCAAGACCGACCATGTGACCGACGCCTATGACACTATCGACTGGCTGGTGAAGAACCTTCCCCAGTCGAACGGCAAGGTGGGGATGATCGGTTCGTCCTATGAGGGCTTCACCGTGGTGATGGCCCTGCTTCACCCCCACCCCGCCCTGAAGGCCGCCGTGCCAGAAAGCCCGATGGTGGATGGCTGGATGGGCGATGATTGGTTCCACTACGGCGCATTTCGCCTGCCCATTCTGGATTGGGTCGCCGAGCAGACCGAGCAATCGGGCCAGGGCGACGCCGTGCCTCGGGCCGCCTATGACGATTACGAGACCTTCCTGAACGCCGGATCGCCGGGCGCCTACGCCAAGGCCAATGGCTTGGATCAACTCGGCTGGTGGCGGAAGATGAAGACGCACCCGGCCTATGACGCCTTCTGGCAGGGACAGGCCCTGGACACGCTGATCGCCCAGACCCCCTCCACTGTGCCCACCCTGTGGGAACAGGGTCTTTGGGATCAGGAGGACATGTGGGGCGCCAATCACGCCTTCGCGGCGCTGAAGGCGGCGGGGCATGAATCCACCAACTGGCTGGTGATGGGCCCCTGGTTCCACAGCCAGGTGAACCGCGACGGCTCCAATCTCGGCGTCTTCAAGTGGGAGGGTGACACCGCCCTGCAGTTTCGCCGCGACATGGTGCTGCCCTTCTTCAACCAGTATCTGAAGGACGGACCGCCCGCCAATCTCGCCCGAGCCACGGTCTATAACCCGGCGGAAAACCACTGGCAGAGGTTCGACGACTGGCCGACAGCCTGCCCTAAGGGCTGCGCCCTGCCGATGACGCCCCTCTATCTGCAGGCGGGCTTCGGTCTGGCGTTCAAGAAGCCTGCGGCCTCCGAGCCCGGCGACAGCTATGTCTCAGATCCAGCCAAACCCGTCCCCTACCTGCCAAGGCCGGTGCGCTTTTCCGATTCCGACGCCTGGCGCACATGGCTGGTGCGCGATCAGCGCTTCGTCGACGGCCGTCCGGACGTCTTGATGTACGAGACCCCGCCCCTGACCGAGGCGGTGAAGATTGAGGGCGCGCCGGTGGCCGACATCGTCGTCGCCACTACCGGAACCGATGGGGATTTCGTGGTTCGGCTGATCGACGTCTATCCGCCGCAATATCCCAGCCAGCCGGAGCTCGGCGGCTACGAGTTGCCCATCGCCAGCGACATCTTCCGGGGCCGCTACCGCGACAGTTTCGAGCACCCGACGCCGATCCCGGCCAACACGCCCCAGCACTATCGCTTCGCCCTGCCCAACCAGAACTACGTCTTCCTGCCCGGTCACCGGATCATGGTGCAGATCCAGTCCACTCTGTTCCCGCTCTATGACAGGAACCCGCAGACCTATGTGGACAATATCCTGCTCGCCCAACCATCGGATTACCGGCCCGCGACCGTCACCGTGCTGCACGCGGGCGATCAGGCCAGCGCCGTCTGGTTGCCGGTGGTCCCCTAACCACCGGCAACCAGCCGATCAACCGGCGGCGCGGGCGGGCTCAGCGTCCCGCTGGGCCACCAGCTCGCGCACCAGGGGGATCAGGTCGCGGCCATAGGCGACGGCGTCGTCCAGGGGATCGAAACCCCGGATCAGGAAGGTGGTGACGCCCAGGTCGTAGTAGTCCAGGAGCCCTTCGGCCACCTGCTCGGGCGTGCCGACAAGTCCCGTGGAGTTGCCGGCCGCGCCGGTGATCGCCGCCACCCCGGTCCAGAGGCGCTTGTCCAGGCGCGAACCCTGCCCCGCCGCCTGCAACAGGCGCTGAGAGCCGGCGTTGGCGGGGGCGTGGCCGCTGATGGGCAGGCCGGCCTTTTCCCGCAAGGCGCGGGTGCGGGCGACGATGTCGTCGGCGCGGGCCCAGGCGGCCTCTTCGGTCGCAGCCAACACCGGGCGCAGCGATAGGCTGAACCTGACCGTGCGGCCATGCTTGGCGGCGGCGGCGCGCACGCGGGCGATGGCCTCGCGCACCTGGGCCTGGGTTTCGCCCCAAAGGGCGTAGATGTCGGCATGTTTGCCGGCCACCGGGATCGCCTCGTCGGACGAGCCGCCGAAGTAGATCGGCAGATGGTTGTTCACCACCGGCTTCACCGCGCCGAAGCCCTGCTTCACCTGGTAGAATTTGCCGTCGTAGTCGAAGGGCTTCTCGCTGCTCCACTCCTGGCGGACGATGTCGAGGTATTCATTGGTGCGGGCGTAGCGCACGTCCTTGGTGGTGTGGTCGCCGTCGCGTGCCATCTCATCGTCCGAGCCGCCGGTGATGATGTGTACGGCGATGCGGCCGCCGCTCAGCTGATCCAGGGTGGCCAGTTGGCGCGCCGCCAGGGTAGGGGCGGTGAAGCCGGGGCGGTGGGCGATCATCAGCCCCAGCCGCTTGGTCAACGAGGCGGCGTGGGCGGCGATATGCTGGCTTTCCGGCGAGCTGGATCCGAAAGCGACCAGGGCGCGGTCGAAACCGCCTTCCTCATGGGCGCGAGCGGCGGCTTCGATATGCTTCAGATCGATGGTCGGGCCCGAGGGCGGATGGATTTCCGAGCCGTTCTGCGCCCCGACGTAACCGATGAATTCTACGGACATAATGATCTCCAAGGGATCGACGACCCATTTTGGGAGATTATCTCCAGTGCGGCAGATCAAAGAACGAGTTGTTCTAATGCCAGTGTTGACCACACCTCATCGCACACAGCTCAGATCACGAAAAATCCGTGAGACCCATCGCGTTTAAGCTGATCGACCAGACCGAATTCCCAGTCGAGATAGGCCTGCATGGCCTCGCGCCCATGGTCGGTGCCCTCGTAGGGACGTTTATAGACGTCCACCGGCGGGCTGGCGGCGCGAGACAAGCCCGTCTCCAGGGGGCGGCCGGCCCTGGTCCAGGCGGCGGTCCCGCCATCGAGCACCAGGGGCGTCTTTGCCGTGAGGGCCTCAAGCTCGGCCGCCGCCAGATGGCACAGGGCGGCGTCGGGGGAGGTGAGGACGAAATCATGCTCCCCAGGGAGGTTTTGCAGGGCTTCGGCCAGGCCGGCCCGGATGGCGAACCAGGCGCCCGGGATATGGCCGCGCCGATGGGCGGGGCTGGGCGCCAGATCGATGACGGTGACCTCGCCCGCGTCCAGTCGCTCCGCCAAGGCCTCAACGCCAATGCTCTGGGCGGCGGGCAAGGGCGGCCGGGCGGCGCGCCACGGCCCGGTCTCAAGAGCCGCGCCGGTCGCCTCGTCCAGCACATAGACCTCCCACCCCATCTGGGCCAGCCAGGAAGCGCTCATGTCGGCGCGCACGCCGCGTTCATCGGCGAGGACGATGCGGGCGCCGCGCACGGGGGCGAAATGGTCGGTCTCCTGCACCAGCTGGCCGCCCGGCCCACTGCGAAATCCGGGCAGGTGGCCAGCCGCATATTCCTCGGGCGTGCGAACATCGAAGCGATAGAGGGTGCGGCTGCGATCCTGGGCCAGCTCGGCGTATTCGGCGGCCGACAGGCGCTTGACCCCGGCGCGATAGGCCACCGCCCGGGCGCGACCCTGCGCCACCGCTTCGCCCGCATCCGAGGGCTCGGGCGCGCGGCGGTCCTGGCCGCGATCCAGGGTCAGCCCCTCCAGGGTCCAGCCTATGGCGCCGTTGCGCAGGGCATAGACCGGATTGGGCAGGCCGGCGTTCACCAGCGACTGGGCGCCGATGATGCTGCGGGTGCGGCCGGCGCAGTTGACGATGATGGTGGTGGTGGGATCGGGGGCGATCTCGCCTGCGCGCAGAACCAGCTCCGCCCCAGGGGTCGAGACCCCGCGCGGTATGCTCATGGTCTGGTATTCGTCCCAGCGCCGGGCGTCGAGCACCACCAGGTTGGGCTCCCGGTCGATCAGGGCCTTGGCCTCGCCCGCCGGCAGGGAGGGGGTGTGGCGGCGGCTCTCGACCAGTTCGCCAAAGGCCTTGCTGGCGGAATTGACGTCCTGGAACAGCTCCAGCCCCGCCGCGCGCCATCCCTCAAGGCCGCCCTCAAGTTCCCGCAGATTGGCGTAGCCCAGCGCCCGCAGCCTCGCCGCCGCCGGAGCGACCAGCCCCTCGCCATCGTCGTAGAGGACGATGCGGACATCCTTGCGCGGCAACCGGTCCAGAACCTCCAGCTCTAGCCGGCTGAGGGGCAGGTTGGCGGCGAACAGGGGGTGGTCCTTGGCGAAGGGATCTTCCTCGCGCAGATCCAGCAAAGCGATCTCGCGGCGGGACAGCAGATCCAGCCGCACCTCCTGAGGCGTGGCGAGAAGGGTCATGCGCCGACGCCGACCCTGGAAAGCTCCAGCAAGGGGGCGTCGGCATAGCCGGAGACGAAGGCCTTCTTGGTCCCCGCCTCATCGTAGGTGGAACGTCGCACCGCGCCGATGTCCGCCCCGTAGAGGTGGATGCTGATGGAGACCCGATCGGCCAGGGCGTTGGTCACCCGGTGAATGTCGCCCACCGTGGGCGACACCGCCTCCACCTCCCCCGCCGACAAACGATGCACGGGGCCGAGGGGCCGCAGCGCCCCGCCCTCCACCCGATAACCCTGGGATAGCTCGGCGCCCCGGAGCACCCCCACCAACCCCCATACCGTATGATCGTGCACCGGCGTCGCCTGACCCGGGCCCCAGACGAAACTGACCACCGAGAAGCGCGCCTTGGGATCGCGATACAGCAGGTATTGCCGATAGCGCAGCGGATCGGGCTGGGCGTAGTCGTCCGGCAGCCAGTCATCCACGGCGATCAGGCGGCCGAGCAGGCCAGAGGCCTCGCGCAGGATCTCCGCCTCGTCGTCCGTGCGATCGAGCAGGCGTGAGACGCCCGCCACGAAATCCTCGAGCCGACCGAGCTGGGGCTGGTTCATGGCGGCGGCGGTCACTGGGGGAAGGCGATCAGGGCGGATTCGCCGGTCGCGCGGGACGCTTCGGCATGGGCGACGTCCACCCCCAAATGCCCCAAAAGGCGGCGGCGGATGGCCTGGAAGCCGGCTCCCACCTCGCGCGGGCGAGGTAGATCGATCCGCTCCTCGGCGGCGATGCGCCCCTTCTCCAGCACCAGCACCCGGTCGGCCAGGCTGATGGCCTCGTCCACGTCGTGAGTGACCAGCAGCACCGCCGGGGCGTGGGCCCGCCAGAGGGAGAGCACCAGGCCGTGCATCTTGATGCGGGTCAGGGCGTCCAGCGAGGCGAACGGCTCATCGAGCAGCAGCAGCCGGGGCTCGCGCACCAGGGCCCGGGCCAGGGCCGCGCGCTGGGCCTCGCCCCCCGACAAGGTGGCGGGCCAGGCGTCCATCCGGTGGCTGAGCCCCACCTCGGTCAGGGCGGCCTCCGCGCGCGAGCGCACATCGCCAGGGAGCCCAAGCGCCACGTTGCGCCAGATATTCTTCCACGGCAGCAGGCGCGGCTCTTGGAACACCACGGCGCGGGCTGTCGGCACGGTCACGTCCTGATCGCCGGCGGAGTCCAGTCCCGCCAGGGTGCGCAAGAGGGTGGTCTTGCCCGATCCGCTGCGGCCGAGCAGGGCCACGAACTCCCCCTGGGCGATGTCCAGGTTCAGGCGGTCGAGCACCGTGACGTCGCCAAAACGGCGATGGAAATCGCGCACCCGCACCGCCGGCGCGGCGCCAGCCGGCGCGGCGCTGGAGACAGGGGAAGGATCGGTCCTTGTACGGATCGCGGTCTTGGCCATGATCTCGGCTCTCACGTTCTGAGGAAACTGGGGCGCCAGGCGAGGGCCCGGCGCTCGACCGCCCGCACCAGGCTGTCGGCGCCCAGGCCCAGGAGGGCGTAGATGATCAGGCAGACGACGATGATGTCGGTGCGCATGAAGTCGCGGGCGTTGTTGATCAGATAGCCGAGCCCCGCCTGGGCGTTGATCTGCTCGGCCACCACCAGCACCAGGATCGCCACCGCCAAGGCGAAACGCAGACCGAGGAGGAAACTGGGCAAGGCCCCCGGCAGCACCACCTCGCGGATCAGGCTCCAGCCGGAGAGGCCAAAGCTGCGCGCCGCCTCGATCAGCCGAGGATCGACCGCCCGAATGCCGTTGAACAGGTTCAGATAGACGGGAAACACCACGGCGAAGGCGATCAGGGTCAGCTTGGGGGTCTCATCGATACCGAACCAGACGATGAACAGCGGCGACAGGGCCAGCACCGGCAGGGTGCGCAGCATCTGCACCAAGGGATCCACCGCGTCTTCCCCCAGCCGCGACAGGCCGGCGGTCAGCGCCAGGCCCGAGCCCACCGCCACCCCCGCCAGAAGCCCGATCGCCACCCGCACGAAGGAGACGGCGAGATTGGTTGGCAACTCACCAGAGACAAGCATGCCCCAGAAGGTCGCCGCCACCGCCGAGGGCGCGGCCAGCACGCGCGACGGGATTAACCCGGTGCGCGCGCCGATCTCCCACAAGACCAAGAGCAGGATCGGCGAAACCCAGCGACGCCCCAGCCCGGCCCATCGAACGCCGGTGAATGTCGCAGGAAATCTAACGGTATCGGCAAGGCTCACAATACGCTCCACAGCCCATATCCGGCCATCCACCGCCCCAGTCTGGGGAGATCGCAGCTTTATTCAAGGCACATATCCTTTTGGAGCCATTAGAATTTCTCCGAACCTAATGACGCTTAAAGGTCCTAGATCATAGAATGACAGGCTGACGGGCGGCAGCGATGAATTCTCAAGCGTCTCTTGAGCCCGGCTCATGGGAGCCCCTGGGGAGCCGCGGGACGCCGCCCATCCGCGTTGCAAGAGGTGAACCATGGCGGTCAATCTGCCGACCGAGCTTTTGCGTAGTTTCGCCGCCATCGTGGACTCCGGCTCCATGCTGCGGGCCACAGAGCGGGTGTTCGTCACCCAATCGGCCCTCAGCCTGCAGATGAAGCGCCTGGAGGAGATCGTGCAGACGCCGCTGTTTCGCCGTGAAGGCCGTCGCCTGAGCCTGACCCCGGCTGGCGACGCCCTCCTGCAGTTCTCCCGCGAGATGCTGGCCTTAAACGACCGGGCGGTGACGGCCCTCGCTGGCGATGTGCTGAACGGGCCGGCGCGCATCGGCTTCGTGCAGGATTTCGCCGACACCCTGCTTAGCGGCGTCCTGGCCCGCTTCGCCCAGCTGAACCCGGAAACCCTGTTGCAGGTGCGGGTGGCCGGCTCGGCGGAGCTCTTGGAGCTTCTGGCGTCGGACCGGATGGACGTGGTGCTGTGCATGGGCGGCGAGGACGATCCCGCCGCGGTCGCAACCGCGCCCATGGCCTGGTTCGGCGACCAGGCGCTGATCGCCCGCAGCCCCCTGCCCATCGCCGTCCTGGAGCAGCCTTGCCGCTTTCGCGACGCCGCCCTGACCGCGCTGGAGGTCGCCGGTCGGCCCTATCGGATCGTCTTGGAGACCCCGAGCCTGTCAGCCCTGCGCGCTGCGGTCGACTCCGGCCTTGGCCTCACCTGCCGCACCGACCTGGTGATGGGCCGGCCGATCCCGGCGGAGACCGCGGACCTGCCGCCCCTGCCCCGGGTCGCCTACGCCCGCCACATCCGCCAGAGCCCGCCCGCGGCCATCGGCCGGCTGGCCGATCTGGTGCTGAGCGCCGTCATCGACAATCAGCTGGATCAGCCGCCGGAGGGCTGAGACTGGCGCGACGTTCCCATTCCTAAAATACTCGTAACTTGAACAGGCTCCGCCCTCATGCAAGCTGTGGTGGCAAGGCTGCAATGGGGTCGGGTTCATGGGCATTTCAACTCTGGGTCTGCGAGCGGCGGCAGGTCTGATGACGGTCCTCGTGGCGATACAGACCGCACCGGCGGCAGCCGCCGCCGCGCAGGTATCCGCTGCTGCAACCTTCGGCGGGTGGGAGGAGCGCGACCTGAAGCTCCACTTCGAGGTGCGGCCAGGGCCCGCGCCAGAACAGGTCGTAGTCCTTGTTCCCAAGGTCGTAGATTTCCCTGGAGACCACCTATTTCTACTGAATAGGGGCGTGAATGGCGCTTATGAAGACGCCGAACGCGGCAGGCCGAGAGTGTCGCTGTTCTTTAAGTCTCCATCCCAAGCAGAGCTCAAGGTTCGAGGCAGCGGAATGACGGCTACCGGAGGATGGGTGCTGTTTGACGACTATACGCTTGTGCGGCCGTAGGAACCGGGCCGGTTACCCACCGCGATGAGCCCGGAGTGGCCTAACCAAAGCTCTCCTCCAGCTGCGCCAGCCGCGCCGCCTGGTCATCCGCGATCAGGGCGTTGATCATCTCGTCCAGCCCGTCGCCCTCGATGATCTTGGGGAGGTTGTAGAGGGTCAGGTTGATGCGGTGGTCTGAGACCCGCCCCTGCGGGTAGTTGTAGGTGCGGATGCGCTCTGACCGATCCCCCGAGCCCACCTGGTCCTTGCGGGTCTGGGAGCGTTCGGCGTCCAGCGCATTGCGCTGCAGGTCGTAGAGCTTGGCCTTCAGGTTCTTCATCGCCTTGGCGCGGTTCTGGTGCTGGGACTTCTCCGAGGAGGTCACCACCACGCCGGTGGGCAGGTGGGTGATGCGCACCGCGGAATCGGTCTTGTTGACGTGCTGGCCGCCGGCGCCGGAGGAGCGATAGGTGTCGATGCGGATGTCGGCATCATTGATCTCGATCTCCACGTCCTCGACCTCGGGCAGGACGGCGACGGTGGCGGCCGAGGTGTGGATGCGGCCCTGGGTCTCGGTGGCCGGCACCCGCTGCACCCGATGCACGCCCGATTCGAACTTCATGCGCCCGAACACCCCGTCGCCGGTGATGGAGGCGGTGATTTCCTTATAGCCACCCATCTCTCCTTCAGAGACGTCGTCGATCTCCACCTTCCAGCCCTGCAGCGCCGCGTAGCGCTGATACATGCGGAAGAGATCTCCGGCGAACAGGGCCGCCTCGTCCCCGCCCGTGCCGGCGCGCACTTCCAGTATGGCCGAGGCGTTCTCGTCCTTGTCCTTGGGGGCGAGCAAGAGGGCCACGGCGCGTTCGCGTTCGGGCAAGGCGTCGGAGAGGGCGTTCAGCTCGGCGCGGGCCAGGGCGGCCATTTCCGGATCGCCGGCCTCGACCATCTCCTCCAACTCGGCGGATTCGGCGCGGGCGCGGGAGAGGGCGGCGACGGCCTCGGCCACGGGGCGGAGCTCCGCGTGCTCCTTGCCCAAGCGCACGATCTCTTGACCGTCGGAGGCGGCGGACATGCGCGATTCCACCTCATGGAAGCGGTCGAGCAGCTGATCGAGTTTGGCTTGGGGAAGTTGCATGGCCGCGCTAGCTAAGGTGCTAGCGCGGCCCGCGCAAGGCCGTCAGCGCGCTGACGGCTCTAGCTGACGTCTAGTGCTCCGCCTGGATCACGTGAGCCAGGGCCAGCATGGCGGCGGACCAGCAGGTATAGAATTTCCTGTCCGGATTGAGGCCCGCCGGATCGAAGACGTGCATCTTTCCGTTGGCGGCGATGAACCCCTGCAGATCGATCACAGCCTGGTCATGGCTGGCGAAGGCCTGTCCGTAAGAGGCCACGTCTTCCCAAAGGGTGTCGCGCCAATTGGCCGACTTGCCGGCGACGAGCGAGGCCAAGGTGCTGTGCTTATCGACGACGGGGACCGATGCGTAGGCCCGCCTGACCCGGGCCAGGTAGGTCGGATTGTCGGCCACGCACTCGCCGATCTTGGGCGTCTCCACCAATTCCTGCTGATAGCCGGCCCAATAGACCTCCGCCCCCGTCAGCCGCTGCTCGACGAAACCCTGACAGGTGAATTTCACTTCGCTGGTCGAGCAGGGCAGAGGTACGATGAATTGCGAGCCGACCTCAGCCACACTGACCCGCCACCCCGCCAGGGTGACCAGGGTGTCGTACTCCTCCCTGACAGCCGCCTCTTTGCGCTTGTTGACGTTGCCGATCAGCATCGCGCCAAGGTAGTTGGACAGGAAGCAGACGTTCTTGCCGTTTTTGACGCTCAAGGGGCTGCAGTCGGTCTTCAGCACATTCACGTGCTGGGCCGTCTGCGAGACGACATAGGCCTGGGCCTCGCTGACGGGATCGGCCCACGCGGCGGGCGCGGCCAGCACCGATGCGATGGCGACGGTCAGAACAGCGATGGTCGGAACGGACAAGCCTCTCATGATCACCCCCAAGCGCTGTGCGTGATGGGGAATCAATACTACCTATAAGGGATTAACGCAACCCACAGCCATCTTGGGTAGCGTGACGTTTTGAAACCCGCTGGCCCTGAGGTCTTTTAGGCATGGGCCTGCTCAGTAATTCGAACGTGAGCATCAGTCAGGTGATAGCCGTATCTTTTGATGTCGTCTAAACACTCGTCGGTGCTTACTCCACCCGGGGTCGGCACGCCTTCATTCATTTCAACAGTTTTGAAATGAGTCCACGGCGCATATCGTGAAGGGAGATTTGCTCCCGCCTCATTCTCTGTAAAACCAAAGGCTCTGCCGGGACCTCTGAAAATATAAACTTGCATCAATCGCTCCATGCTTCCCGCTAAGAATATCGCAGATGGGAAACCGGGGCGAGGGACCGTCAAGCCCCCCGGATTTCAAACTGAGACATCACCCCATCCGGGTGGAGAAATCGCGGCAGCGCCGCTCCTGTCACCCCGGACAGCCCGCAGGGCCGATCCGGGATACAGGAAAGGGAGGACTAGGCGCGCGCGCCTTCGAAGGGGAAGGAGCCGAAGGCGCCGGCCTTGACCGAGCCGTTCAGAGTGTCGCCGGCGACCTTGCCGGTGAACTCCAGGGTCATGGGAAAGGGGGTGGTGACCGAGTTGGACCAGGTGACCGTGTCGCCGTCGATCTTGCCGTCCTTGATGTCCGAGGTGGCGCCTTGGGCCGATTGCTTGCCAGTGAGCGTCGCGCCGGCGGCGGCGAACTCCAGCGTGCTCTCCTGCTTGCCCATGGGCGAATTGACGATGATCTTCCAGGAACCGTCGACCGACATGCGTTTCTCCTCAAGGCTTATTGAGCCCCCACCTAATCAGACCTGTCGCGCCGCGCCAAGGTTGACGTTGGCGTCATCTTTGAAATTTTACGCCCTAAAACGCGTTTGTGATGGGCGGGCGGCTTAAGGCTAGATTCGCCCCCGCAGGGAGGCCCAGAGGAGGCGGGCGCGGACCTCGAGCTCATTCGGCGCCCGGCCCTGGGCGTAGGCGGCGGCGAGGGCGGCGTAGGCGACGGCAGGAAAGGCTGGGGTGGGCAGGGCGATAATCTCGCCGCGCGCGGCCTTCAGCGCATCGGCGACCCGGTGGCCTATGTGGGAGACGATCTCCACCTCCGACGCCTCGCCCCAGGCGAGCGGCGACCAGTCGCGGCCACGCCCCCGCCAGGCGGCGCGCTCGCGCAGCAGCCGCGCCCAGCCCCAGGCGCGGCCGGTGTGGATCAGGGGAGCGTCGATGTCCGGCGCCAGCACGGCGGCGGCGGCGCGCATCAGGCCCCCGTCCACCCCATCGAGATAGGCCACAAGCGCCGTCTCGTCAGCGAAGGGGCGGGGCTCCAGCTCCCCGTGGCGGGCCTCGATCATGGCGTCGAGGGGTCCGCCCAAGGCCGCCCCCTCCCCCGCCCCGGCCAGAGCCTGCAAAGCGGGATGGCCGAGGGGCCGAGCGGCGGCCAGCATGGCCTCGCTCTCCTCCCGCCACCAGGCCAGGCGAATCTCCCCGGCCAGGGGATTGCTCGCCGCGCCGGCCACCCGGCCCAGATCGGCATGGACGGCGTAGAGGGCGATCAAACGGTCGCGGGCCAGGGGATCGGCGACCAGACGGCTCGACAGCCAAAGGTCCGGCTCGGCGCGGCGCACGTCGGCGTCCAGGGAAAACTCAGGTTCGGTCATCGCAATAAAAAAGGCCCGCCGGTCAGCGGGCCCTTCCTAGCAGATATGGCGTGAGGATCAGCCAAAGATGGTCTGGTTCATCGCCATGGTGGTCAGCATCGGGATGGAGAGCAGCACATTGACCCGCGAGGCCAGCATGGCGGTGCGGGCGGCCTTGGCCTTAGCGTCCGCGTCCACTTCGACGATGCCGAGCGCCCGCTTCTGGTTCGGCCAGATGATCCCCCAGACGTTGAGGAACATGATCGTCGCCAGCCACATGCCGACGCCGATGAAGGTATGTTGCGGCACATGGAAGCCGTCGCTGGCCCCCAGGGTGACGGCGCCGATGAAATAGCCGCGGCTGATGGCCAGCAGCACCCCGAACACCCAGGTGGACAGCGCCGCCCAGCGAAACCAGAAAAGCGCTGCGGGAGCGATGAACTTGGTCACCGCCGGCTTATGCTCGGCTGGGATCACCGCCATCTGCGGGATCTGCACGAAATTGAAGTAGTAGAGGAGGCCGATCCACATGATGCCCGAGAGCACATGCAGGAAGCGCAGCACCGCTTGCCAATAGATCGTGTCCAGATGCCCGCCGTTGCCCTTGGCGTAATGAATGCCGTAGCCGAGCAGGAAGACCAGCGCCAAGACGGCGCTCAAGGTCACCGTATTGCGTAGATTTGCGAGAATTTTTCCCATGTTCCGCCCCTGTTTTTTGCCCTTCTGCCAAGCTTAAGGTGATTTGGCGCGGGATGCAGCCGTTTTTTGTCAAAAGGCGATCAGGGCGGCGGCCACCCGACGGCCGTCCTCGGCCATCAGGTTATAGAGACGGCAGGCTTCGGGGGTGCTCATCACCTCAAGCCCCAGCCCCGCCGCCTGCAGGGCGTCGCGCACCGGGCGAGGCGCAGGGGCGACCGAGGGGCCGGTTCCCAGGAGCACGAACTCCACCGTCTGCAGGCCGGCGTCGAATACCGGGGCGAAGAGGTCGGGGGTGAGGGCTTTCAGATCCGTCGCCGCCCAGGGGCGCACCAGATCGTCGAGGATCAGGATCGAACCCGCGTAGCGCAAGCCGGCGACCCGGAAGCCGCCCCCCCCATAGGCCTCGACCCCCGGCGCCACACGCATTTAGGGACGGGCCAGCGCGGCCTTGCCGGCCTTGCCAGTGGGCTTGGGCGCATCGTCCTCGCCGCGCTTGACGCCCCAGATGAGCAGCACCGGCAGGGCCACATAGACCGAGGAATAGGTGCCGATGAGGATGCCGAACACCATGGTGAAGGCCAGCGGGAACAGGGACGGGCCGGAAAGGAACAACATGCCGCCGAGCGCCAGAAGCGCCGTGGCCCCGGTGATGATGGTGCGGGACAATCGCTCGTTTTCCGAGAGGTTGATCACTTCCGAGAGCGGCCGGCGGCGGTACTTGCCGAGGTTCTCGCGCAGCCGGTCGAAGGTGATCACCTTCTCGTTCATCGAATAGCCGATCACCGTGAGCAGGGCCGCGATCGAGGTCATGGAGAACTCGATCTGCAGGGCCGAAAGCAGGCCGATGGTGAGCAAAACGTCGTGGAAGATGGCCAGGATGGCGCCCAGGCCCTGCTGCAGCCCGAAACGGAAGCCGATGTAGACCAGCATCAGGAAGATCGCCAAACCGAGCGCCATGAAGCCCGAGCGGAACAGCTCGCCCGACACCTTGGGGCCGACCACCTGGGTCGATGGGAAAGACACGCCGGGGAATTGCGCGACCAGCTTGGCCTTCACCCCGTTCACCGCATCCACGGCGGCGGAGGGATCGGCGCTGAGCGGTTGGAACTTCAGAAGGGCGTCATTGGCGGCGCCGAAACCCTGCACCTGGGAATCGCGCAGGCCCATGTGTTCCAGGGCCGCGCGGTATTGGGCGAGCGGCGCCGGACCCGGCGTCACCGCCTCGATCACCGTGCCGCCCTTGAAGTCGATGCCGAGGTTCAGGCCCAGGGTGGCGAAGCAGACGATGGAGCCGATCACCGCCAACACTGAAAGCACGGCGGCGAAGGGCGACAGGCGCACAAAATCGATGTGCGAGTGGTCGGGCAGGAAGCGTGAGAGGGGCCAACGCATGGGCGCCACCTTAAATCGGAAGTTGCTTGGGCTTGGCCAGCCGGAACCACCAGCCGATCAAGACCTGGGTGACCAATATGGCGGTGAACACCGAGGTGAGCACGCCGATAGACAGGGTCCAGGCGAAGCCCTTCACCGGGCCGGAGCCGAACTGGAACATGATCGCCGCCGAAATCAGGGTGGTGACATTGGCGTCCATGATCGAGGGCCAGGCCAGCCGGTATCCCGTATCGATGGAGAGGATCAGAGACCGTCCGGCCCGCGCCTCGTCCCGCATCCGCTCATAGATCAGCACATTGGCGTCCACGGCCACGGCCAGGGTCAGGATCAGGCCGGCGATGCCCGGCAAGGTCATGGTCGCCTGGGTGAGCGACATGAAGGCGATGATGAGCAGCACGTTGATGATCAGCGCCACCGCCGCGAAGACGCCGAAGAGGCCATAGGCCAGGACGATGAAGACGACGATGGCCACGGCGCCGATCAGGAGCGCGATCGCTCCGGCGCGCACGGCGTCGGCGCCCAGTTCCGCGCCCACGGTGCGCTGCTCCTCCACCTTCAGCGGCGCGGGCAGAGCGCCCGAGCGCAAAAGGAGGGCGAAGTTGCTGGCGGATTCCTCGGTGTAGTTGCCGGTGATCTGGCCGGTGCCCGAAAGGATGGCGCTCTGGATCACCGGGGCGGAGACGATCCGACCGTCGAGCACGATGGCGAACTTCTTGCCGATGTTCTGGCTGGTCACATCGCCAAAGCGGCGGGCGCCCTGGCCGTTGAAGCGGAAGGAGACCATCGGCGCATTGGTCTGCTGGTCATAGG
>JAMFTA010000062.1 GCA_026225565.1 Caulobacter sp.
AAAGCGTTGCTTTAACGGGCCTTAGCGTGGATCAACTAAAGACTACGCTTGATAAATATTTGGCTGTTGTGGCAGTGAAGTCAGACGCTGCGATAAAAATTGCCAACAAAAAACTCAGCCAAACTATCCAGGTGGAGGCTTTTTCAAGAGATATCACAGAATGTGCGAAGAAAGCCAATGATGTGGCGCTCTATTCGCAGGCGTTGAATTTTGGCCTTGGATCACTTGTGCAGGGTGATGATGGACGGCTGAGCCATTTTAACCGAGCAGGTACGGCAGCGTGGGCCTCCTATCGTTATCCCATTGGTTTCATATTTAATAGTGATAACAAGCTTGTCCAAGACTTGGCAATTGGCGGATATATACGTGCCAGCGAAGCTGAAATTGTGAGCACTGGCAATAAGACAACACCGCACATGAGCGCCGATACACAAGACTATTGGATTGGCCTTGAAGACTATTCGCAATCTTACAAGGTTGCGGCGCAGTTTGGCTACACGAACGTTTCGGCATCAGAAGCCGCGCTCAGAAAATTTTCAAATCACGGCACGCGCTACCTAGTGTCAGGCGCTTTCCAGTTGGGGAAAGACTCCGGTCTTTGGATCGACGCCTCGTATGGGAATGCACGTGGCTCCGACGCCGCACGGCGCGACAACACGTTTCTGATCACAATCGATTTTGCTCCGCCTAAAGCTTCGGACATATTTGGCCTCTCAAAGTAACTTCAATCGTCCAGTGTAATCCTCGGGTCATTGCCAAACGCGTGCGCGCCTCCTGTGCACGTTAGCCGCCTAAAAATTCACTGATCTTAGCTTTTGTGGTGATAAGCCTGGGCATCCACCGCCCGCTCTCCCACCACCAGAGCGTACACTCATCAACCTCGATAACGATCGCTGCCTGCTTGATCGCAAGACCTCGGCGCAGCCGCTCCGCCTTGAGCTTTTCGGCGAGCGTGACCGGCTCAGGCCACGGCTCATAACCGAGGAATTTGATCAGGGCCGGGTACATGCGATCAGCCGGCCGCCGCTCATCTCGCTCCCAGAGCATGATGCTCTTGGCGTTGCAGCCGATGATGTCGGCCACGTCCACCTGCTGAAGGCCAAGCTCCCGCCGCCGCCATTGAAGCTGCTTGCCAAGGGTGTCGCCCGCCAGGGCCGTCACTTCGGGTTTGGGCGACCGCAATACCGCCGTCACCCCGGCTAGCAAAAAGGCAACGCGACTATGCCGCTGCGGTCATGGGGGCGCGGGGCGGGGCTGGTGCGGCAAGGCCCCCCGCTGTCAGCAGGACTACCAGAACCGCATCTCCGGCCCCTTGCTGGACCGCATCGACCTGCAGGTGGACGTGCCGCCGGTCACCGCCGCCGACCTCGCCCTGCCCGCCCCCGCCGAGGGCAGCAAGGAGGTCGCCGCCCGCGTCGCCGCCGCCCGCGACGCGCAGGCGGCCCGGGCCAAGGCGGCGGGCAAGCCGGACCAGGCGCTGAACGCCCGCATCGACGGCGGGCACCTGGAGGCGGTGGCGACGCCGGACGAGGGCGGGCGGGCTCTTTTGACCCGAGCGGCGGAGGGAGGCCTGTTGTCGGCGCGGGGATGGACCCGCACCCTTAGGCTCGCCCGCACCATCGCCGATCTGGAGGGCTCGGACGCGGTGCGTCGCCGCCACGTGGCGGAATCCCTGATCTATCGGCGAAGCGCCATGGAGGGGCTCGGCGGCGCGCGTTCGGGCGGCGGATTCGTCGTCCCCAAGCTTGAGGCTTGACCGGCTGTTAAGCGCCGGCGGCTAAGATGCCCTTGCAAGGAAACGCCCATGGCCGAGCGAAAAGATCAGCGAAAGGTCCAGTTCCTCGGCCGCGACCAGGTGCTGGCCACCCTCAGCCACGAGATTCGCACGCCCCTGAACGGCGTCCTTGGCATGGCCGGGCTCTTGGCCTCCACCCGTCTCGACGATACCCAGAAGGCCTATCTGCAAGCCCTGCGGGACTGCGGCGATCACCTCTTGAACCTGGTCAACGACGTCTTGGATTTCGCCAAGCTCGACGCCGGGCGGATGGAGCTGGAGCTGGTCGAGACCGATGTTGAGAAGTTGCTGCAGGGGGTGGCCGAGCTGCTCAGCCCCCGGGCGCGGGAAATGGGGGTGGAGATCGCCTGGTGGGCGGCCCCCGACATGCCGCGCCTGCTCGCGGACGACGGGCGTCTGCGCCAGATCCTGTTCAATCTCGCCGGCAATGCGGTGAAGTTCGCCGAGGTGGGCGGCGTGGTGATTTCCGCCGAGGTGGCGGCGCGCCAGGCGGGGACGGCGCGGCTGCAGTTCCGCGTGCGCGACACCGGGCCTGGCCTGGATGAAGACGCCCAGACGGCGGTGTTCGATGAGTTTGTGCAGACCGAGGGGGGGGTGCGGGCCGGCGGCGCCGGCCTCGGGCTGGCCATCGTCAAGCGCCTGGCCGAGGCGTTCGGCGGCGAAGTAGGGGTGAAGAGCGTTCCCGGCGAAGGGGCGGTCTTCTGGTTCGAGGCCGCCTTCAAGACCATCGCCGCTCCGTCGGCGGCCATGCCCCTGGCGGGCCTGACCGTCGGCGTCGTCTCCCCATCGGCTATCGTGCGCGAGGCGGCGGCGCGTCAGATCGAGAGCGGCGGCGGCCGGGCCGTCTGCGCCGAAACGATCAAGGCCCTACCCTCCGGCGCGGCGGCGCTCTTGATCGACGGGACGCTCAAGCGGGCCCGCCCGCCCAAGGGCCTGCCCAGCCTGATCCTCCTGGCGCCGGAAGAACGGCGGCGGATCGGTCCTGCCCGCACCGCAGGCTTCGCCGGCTATCTGATCAAGCCCCTGCGCCGGGAATCGGTTTCCGCCCGGGTCCTCGCCGCCCTGGCCGAACAGGTCGCGCCGGGCGTGGCGGCGCCGTTCCCGCAACAGATCGCCCACCGCGATCCCGATGACGAGCGGGCCGAGCCCTTGGCGGCGCCGGGCGGGCGGGTGCTCTTGGTGGAGGACAATCCGGTCAACGCCCTCCTCGCCCGGGCCCTGCTCACCCGGGAAGGCTGCGCGGTGGACCGCGCCGGCGCCGGCCACGAGGCCCTGGAGGCGGCCGCCCAGGCGCCCTACGACCTGATCTTGATGGACCTGCGCCTGCCGGACCTGGACGGTCTCGCCGTCACCCGGATGTTGCGCGCGCGCGGGATCAAGACGCCTATCGTCGCCCTCACCGCCAACAGTTTCGAGGATGACCGTCAGGCCTGTCTCGCAGCCGGCATGGACGACTTCCTCACCAAGCCCCTGTCGCCGGCCGCCCTGCGCGCCGTGCTGCACCGCTGGATCGGCGCCGGGCGAGCCAGCGCGGCGGCGTAAGGCCTTAACGCGGCGGAGACTCGCGCTCGCCGACGACGCGTCCTAAGCTGGGCGCAGCAGGGGGCGACGTGACCAACATCCAGGACGCAAAAGACGAGCAGATGGCGGCCGTCAAACGACCCCGGCGCAGCATGGCCGAGGTGATCCTCGCCCTGCGCCGGCCCAAGGTGGCGGTGATGCTGGGCCTGGGCTTCGGCTCGGGCCTGCCCTTCCTGCTTATCGGCAACACCCTCAGCTACTGGCTGGGGGACGCCCATGTGAACCTGGCGCTGATCGGGTTCTTGAGCTGGGTCGGCATGGCCTACTCCTTAAAGTTCATCTGGGGCGCTGTGGTCGACAACCTGCCGCCGCCGCTCTTGGGGCGGCTCGGCCGTCGCCGGGGCTGGCTGCTCTGGACCCAGCTCGGAGCCGCCATCGGTCTTCTCGGCATGGCCGCCTCCAATCCCGGTCTGAAGTTGGCGGCGCTGGGCGGCTTTGCGGTGCTGACCGCCTTTTCCGCCGCCACCCAGGACGTCCTTGTCGACGCCTGGCGCATCGAAGCGGCCGACGACGCGGAGGATCTCGACATCCTCACCGCCGCCTACAAGTTCGGCTATCAGATCGCCATCATCCTCACCGCCTCCGTGATCCTGCTCTTGGCCCAGGGCATAGGCTGGCCCCTCTCCTACGCCTGTTGCGCTGTAGCCATGGGCTTAGCGATGGTCGCCACCCTGTTCGCCCCCGAGCCCCTCCAAGCGGACGCCGAGATCGAGCGCAAGGCCGGCGTGATCGGCGGCCTCAGCCTGAAGACCGCCTATGACGCCGTGGTTGGACCCTTCATCGCCTTTTTCGGCAGCTTCGGCCCCGCCGCCCTGCTGATCCTTCTGACCGTCAGCGCCTATCACCTGTGTGACTACCTGCGGGGCCCGGTGATCAACCCCTTCTACGTGGCCATCGGCCTGCAAAAGCCCTTGGTGGCCGGCGTCAGGCTAGCCATCGGCATACCGACGACCATTCTTGGCATCGCCGCGGGCGGCCTGTTCGCGGCGCGGTTCGGCCATATGGCGGCGCTGATCGTCGGCGGGGTGCTGCAGCCTCTGGCCGTGGCCGCCTTCGCCGTGCTGATCTTCAGCGGTCCCAGCCCCCTGGTCTTCTCAGGCCTGATGGCCTTTGACGACTTCTCCATGAACTTCGCCGGGGTGGCGCTGATCGTCTATATGTCGACCCTGACGTCGCTGGGCTACACCGCCACCCAATATGCCCTTCTCACCTCCGCCCTGGCCTGGACGGGCAAGTTCCTGAAGGGATTTTCAGGGGTGTGGGTGCTGGCCCTGCATGGGCGGGGGCTGGACATGCTGCACGCCTACGCCTGCTTTTTCCTGCTGGCCGGCCTGGCGGGCATACCCGCCCTGCTCTTGGTCTTCGCCCTGCGCTGGGCCAAGCCGGCCCGCCGCAGCCTCGCGTAGGACTCCGCTTCGGCCCTACGCGAGCTTTCTAAGCGGCCTTAGCCGACCGCGACGTCCGCGTCGGTACGCACGTCATAGGCCGCGAGGGTGGCCATGGTCAGGATCTGCGACACCGAGGCGGAGAGCTGGCAGATCTGCACCGGGCGGCACAGGCCCAGCACCAAGGGCCCCACCACCGTCGCGCCGCCCAACGCCTGCACCAATTTGGTGGAGATGGAGGCGGAGTGGATCGCCGGCATGATCAAGACATTCGCCGGCGCGGTCAGACGAGAGAAGGGATAGTTGGCGTGCCCCTGGGGCTCCAGGGCGAGCTCCGGCGGAATGTCGCCCTCGTACTCAAAGTCCACGTCGTCGCGGGCGTCCATCAGTTCGACGGCGTTGCGCACCTTCTCGCCGCGAGGCCCGCGAGGGTTGCCGAAGGTGGAGTAGGAGAGGAAGGCCACCCGCGGGGTGTGGCCGAGCCGCTTCACCGCGTGGGCCGCCTCGATGGCGATCTCCACCAGATCGTGGCTGTCGGGAAGTTCCGTCACCGAGGTGTCGGCGACGAACAGGGTGCGCCCCTTGGCCAGCACCACCGACAGGCCCAGCACCCGGCCGCCGGGGGTGGGGTCGATCACCCGTTGCACTTCTTCCAAAGCCACGTCGAAATTGCGGGTGACGCCGGTGACCATGCCGTCGGCGTGGCCGAGCGCCAGCATCGAGGCGGCGAAGGAGTTGCGGTCCTGATTGATCAGCCGCTGCACGTCGCGCTTGAGGAAGCCTTTGCGCTGAAGGCGTCCATAGAGGTAGTCCACGTATTGGGGACTGCGATCCGAAAGGCGCGCATTGACGATCTCAAGGTTCGACTCCGCAAAATCGACGCCGAGCTCGTGCATATTCTTTTTCACCAGCTCCTCGCGACCGCAGAGGATGGCCTTGCCGTAACCCTGGTTCTGGAAGGCGAGGGCGGCGCGGATCACGCTCGGCTCCTCCCCCTCGGCGAAGACGATGCGCTTTTTCTTTTCACCGCCCAGCACCGCGCCAGTGATCTTCTGCAGGAAGGCGGCGGCCGGATCGGCGCGCTGGGCCAGGCTGGCGCGATAGGCGTCCATGTCGGCTATGGGCTTGCGCGCCACCCCGGTGTCCATCGCCGCCTGGGCGACGTAGGGCGGAATGTACCAGATCAGCCGCGGGTCGAAGGGGCTGGGGATGATGTATTCGGGCCCGAACTTCAGATGCGAGCCCTGGTTAGCGGCGGCCACTTCGTCGGGCACGTCTTCGCGGGCCAGCTGCGCCAGGGCGTTGGCGCAGGCGATCTTCATCTCGTGGTTCACCCGGCGGGCGCGCACGTCGAGCGCCCCCCGGAAGATGTAGGGGAAGCCCAGAACGTTGTTGACCTGGTTGGGATAGTCCGAGCGGCCGGTGGCGACGATGGCGTCGTTGCGGACGGCGTGGACCTCTTCCGGGGTGATTTCCGGATCGGGATTGGCCATGGCGAAGATGATCGGGCTAGGCGCCATCGATCGCACCATGTCCTGGGTCAGGGCGCCCTTGGCGGAGAGACCGAGGAACACGTCTGCGCCCTTGATGGCTTCGGTCAGGGTGCGGTGGGGGGTGTCCACCGCATGGGCCGACTTCCACTGGTTCATGTCCTCGGTGCGGCCGCGATAAAGGGTGCCCTTGCGGTCCACCGCGATGC
>JAMFTA010000063.1 GCA_026225565.1 Caulobacter sp.
CGCTCTCGCGCGCCATGCGGTCGCGCAGCTCGTACATGGCCTTGAACTTCCAGGTCGTATCCACATGCAGCAGCGGAAACGGCGGGGACGAAGGAAAGAAGGCCTTGCGCGCCAGATGCAGCATCACCGCCGAATCCTTACCCACGGAATAGAGCATGACCGGCCGTTCAGCCTCCGACACCACCTCGCGCATAATGTGGATGCTTTCGGCCTCAAGCCGCTCCAGGTGGGTGAGATTTCGGGACATTAAACAGAGCTTTCCATCATCCGAACTGACGAAACCGGCGTCGGTCGTCAGTTGGATCAACAAATCATTTTCTGCAGCTTAGGGCGTGGCTTGCTGCACCGCCAGCCGGCTTTCCGCGTCGGCGATCTCGGCTTTTAGCCACATCGTCTCGGACAGATTCGAGCCGCCGCTGGCCGTCAGCAGCTGCTTCAGTGCGGCGCCCTTAATCTCAAGGCAAGCGGCATGGGCGGGTTCGACGCCCAGCGCGATGTCGAGCAGATGGAGGGCTTCCAGCGGTCGGCCGTCGTCGGCATGGGCGCGAGCGCGCGCCGCAAGCGCGTCGACGCCGCCAGCGAGCTCCACCAGATCGGGATGCACCGAGGACCGCGGCACGCCGTAGAGCGCTGTCGTGCCCTCCTCGTATCGGAACCAGCCGGCATATTCCTCCCAGATGGTCCTCACGGCCCAGCTGACCTTGCCGTGGAACTCACCGATCGTCAGTTCGGGCGGCAGAGCCACCTCGCGCATCAGCGTATGGACATCCTTGCCCGTGTTCATGCCTTGAAGCGTATAGTCGCGCACCCAGGATACGGCCCCATACATTTTGGCGAGGGCGGCGGCGATGACCTCCTTGCCGACGATAGGGTCGCCATGGCCCGTGATCAGCAGCTTGGGCTGAAGGGCGCGGACCTTATCCAACGACTTGAGATACTGCCGCACCGACCGCGGCTTGTCGCCGCGAATGGTGCATAGGAAGGGCATGGAGAGGAAAACCGGGCCGAAGAGGTTGCCGGTGAAGGCGATCTCCTCGTCGGGAAGCCAGACGGTCAGGCCATCGGTGGTTTCGCCCTCCGGCGTGTGGATGACCTCGAAGCGCCGGCCGCCCTGCTCGAACCCGTAGCTGCGATCGACGATGATATCGGGCGTCACATCCGGGGGGGGCTTGGGCGTGCTTCCGCGCTTTAGGGTGTTGGCCCAAAGCTTGCCGCTGCGCGGACCGAAGAACGGCTGGAGCCGACGCATGTCGTCCCAATTCTCGTTGAAGCCGGGCCCGGCGATGATGACGGTCCCATCCTCCCGAAACTCGGGCACGCCGCCAAAATGGTCGGCATGGCTCTGGGTCAGGACGATGCGCCGAAGCGGGCCCGTGCGATGGGGCGCGAACAACGCCGCATTACGCTCTGCGTTGTCCATGAAACCGGTGTTGACCAACAGGTCGCCGTCGCCGGTCGTCACCAGATAGGCGTTAGATATGTCTTTGGCCATGAAGACGAAGTCGGCGATGGACACCGCCTCTGTCTGGGCGTCGCCGGCACGAACCAGGCCGGCGAGGGCGGGCTTGTCTTCTACAGCGCTCATGTAGCCGCCCCTTCGAATTCGATCATCACCTTGGCCGATTGCGGCGTGGCGGCGATCTCCAGTCCCTCCAGGACCCGTTCGAACGGAAGTTTGTGGCTGATCAGGCCGGCGATCTTGTCCTTCAGGCGCGACATGGCGGCGATAACCTCGGGCATCTCGGTTGGATATCCCACGGCCGTGGTGATTGTCATCTCGGTGGTCAGCATCGGCCCCGCCGGCAATTCGATGGGTTGCAAATAGGCCGCAGTGATGACGTAACGGGCGCGCCGCTTGGCCAGCGCCACCACGTCGGCGAGGATCTTCGGGCCGCCGGCGGCGTCGATATAGGCGTCGGTTCCCGCCTTCTCTCGGCCAAAGACCATTTCGGCGCCGTGAATCTGTTTGATGCGAGCAGGGACGTCCTCGCGGGATGGATTGACGGTATGGGCGCCGAGGGAGCGGGCGCGCTCCAGCCGTTCGTCCGAGAGATCGAGAGCGATCACGTCCTTGCAACCACGATCCACCGCCCAAAGGACCATGCCGAGGCCGATAGGGCCGCAGCCGAAGATGACAATCTTGTCGCCGGCCTTGGCGTCGGCGCGGTTGACGCCGTGAAGGGCGACCGCGAGGGGCTCGCACATCGCGGCGATCTCATATGAAATGCCTTCGGGAATGGGGAGGAGGTTGTGGTTGAGGCGCCCCTCGCGGACCAGTAGCTCCTGGGTGAAGGCCCCTTCGGGGCCTCCGCTGCCGATAAAGCTCACCGTGTTCATCGGATTTACGATCACCGCCTGGCCCATCTTGAGCCCCTGGACCTCGCTGCCGACGAACATCACCTCGCCCGCGCCTTCGTGACCTAAGGGCGTAAGCTTGCCGGGCCCCGGGATGCCGCCGTTCTTTATATAGGACAGGTCGCTGCCGCAGATGCCGCAGGCCTTCATTTTCACAACCACGTCCATTGGGCCGGGATCCGGTCGCTGGTAGGGGTCGAGCCGGACATCGCCGACGCCGTGAATGTTGAGAAGGTGCATAGGTTGCTGCTCGCCGATCACATCGGTCGAACCATGTAGCCGCCGTCGACGGTGATCGTCTCGCCGGTCAAAAAGGACGATGCGTCGCTCGCCAGAAAGGCGCCGAGCCCTTCGAAGTCGGCAGGATAGCCGGCGCGGCCGATGGGCGTGCGCTGAGCGAACATCTCGATCACGTGGTCCGCTCCAGCCATCATGCCGGTGACGATGAATCCGGGCGCGATCGTATTGGCGCGGATGCCGTATTTACCGAACTCCACCGCCATACCGCGGATGATCGCGCCGAGCGCGCCCTTGGAGGCGGCGTAGTTCTGGCGGCCGGGCAGGCCCTGAAACATGGAGAGGCTGCCGCAGCCCACCAGGCTGCCGCCCGGCTTCCCCGCGTCGGCGCGCTTGACCATGGCGCGGGCGCCCTCGCGCAGAGTGAAAAACGTGCCGTGGAGATTGAGGTTGAGCAGGTCGTGCCATTCCTCGGTGGGCATATCCAACAAGGCGTGTTGCTTGGCCGAACGCCCCGAATTGGCGAAGACGCAATCGACCCGCCCGAAATCGGCGATCAGCGCGCCATAGCCGTCGATCACATTCTGTTCGCCTGTCACATCGATAGAATAGGTTTCGACACGGCCAGCGCCGGCTTTGAGCAGGTCCGCCTTGGCTTCGGCGTTCTTCTCGGCGTTGCGCGCCCAGATGGCGATGTCGCCGCCCATTTTGGCGACGCCGCGCGCGAAGCCCAAGCCGATGCCGCTGTTGCCGCCAGTGACGAGCGTCACCTTGCCGGTGCAGTCGAAAAGAGCGTTACCCATGCGTCCCCTCCTGAGGGCTGCCGCCTATTGGCGTGTCGGCGGCGAATGTCCGCCACAGCGGGGGGGCGCGGCAATCGACCAGACTATCGCTATTGGGACGTTTTACTGACAAATGGCCAAAGAGTATTGGGCGCCCGGAGAAGACCCATGGATGAGGAGACCTATGCGGCGGCGGCGTTCGAGGCCGAATTGGTTACCCCGCTCGCCACTGCGCGCGTGGTGGATTTTCTGGTCGACAAGCCCACAAACCGCGTCTTCCTTCGCCAGGATTGCTATTGGCTCGACATGTGTCTGACGCCGCGGCCGCAAAAGGTGCGCGGCTGCTACAGCGAGCGGTGGGGACCGCATCGGTACGAGCGGCTTGGGGAGATATTCTTCGTGCCGCCGGGAGAGGCGCTTCACATTCTCAGCGATGTCGGCGGGCGCCAAACGTCCATCGTCTGTGAAATTCGTGGGGATGCCGTCGATCGCTGGCTGGACGGGGGGATCGAATGGACCGATCGGCGGCTCTCGGCCAGCCTCGACATCGCACATCCCTACATCCGATCCTGCCTGAACCGGCTTGTCGAGGAAGTGCGCCATCCGGGATCTGGCGGCGCAGTCCTTGCGGAAATGGTGGTGGCGCAACTCGCCATTGAGGTCGCACGCTACTGTCAGGCCATCGCCGAAGGACCGATCAGCGGCGGGCTCTCATCTTGGCGCCTGCGCCGCATCGACGAGCGACTGCAGGAGGTTGGGCCTTCTCCCTCCCTGAAGCTTCTGGCGGAGCTGTGCAACATCTCGGTCCGGCAGTTGACCCGCGGCTTTCGTAGCAGCCGGGGCTGCTCAATCGGGGATCATATCGCCCAGACGAGGATTGAGCTCGCCAAGCGGCAACTGGCCTCTGACCAGAGCATCAAGGAAATTGCGTTCGGGCTCGGCTTCGCTTCGCCATCCAGTTTTTCATACGCCTTCCGCCGCGCCACCGGCGCCGCTCCGCTTCAATTTCGTCAACGTCAATATCGCGAGCGGGGCTGAGACCTTGTGGCCCTACAGATAGTATGCGTCCCGATGGCGCAAGTCATGCGCGTTGGCGCGACGGCGCTTGCTGCCCATGATGAGAAAAAATAGGGAGAAGCGCCATGAATACGCCTCTGGTCGCCGATGCATTGATCGAGCAAGCCACAAAAGCGACTGGCCTCGATCGGTTCGATTCCGACTCTTGGCGAGAAGGCTTGGATATCCTGGTCTCGGATCTCAATGGGGCCGGCTTGTCGGAGAGCGGCCAAGCGCGCGCCCAGGCCAACATGGTCGAGTTGCTCGGCAATCGGCTGAAGACCACCGACTATCTTTCCCGGCGGCACGAACTTCTAGATCGCCCGGTCGAGCGCCCGGTCTTCGTATTCGGCATCCCCCGCACGGGGACGACGCTGCTGAGCAACCTCCTCGCCTGCGATCCGGCGCGGCGGTCGCCTTTGACCTGGGAGATCGACGATCCGGTTCCGCCGGCGACGTCTGCGACGCTGAAGAGCGATCCACGCGCCATCGCCAGGCTGGAACAGGAGAAGGCTATGCTCGCGGCGCGGCCCGAAATGGCCAAATACTATCGCAACTCGGCCGTCTACCCCAATGAGTGCATCTTCTTCATGGCGCACGACTTCAAGGCGCTGGCCCTTGAGTCCCGCGGCAAGCTGCCCAACTATCGGGACTGGCTGTTCTCCACGGACATGACTTCGGCCTACGCCTATCACAAGCGCTTCCTGCAGCTGTTGCAGGCGGATGCGCCCGGCGTCTGGAACCTGAAGATGCCCAGTCACAGCCTGTGGCTCGACACCATCAAGAAAATCTACCCCGACGCCCGCCTCGTCTGGACCCATCGCGATCCCTTCACCGCGATGGGGAGCTTCTGCTCGATCATCTCCCTTGCCCATATGGGTTTCACCGGGCGCGTCGATACTGAATGGCTCCGTGAGAACTGCACCTTCCAGGCCGTCGAACACGCCAACCGCGTCATGGACTATCGGGAGCGTCGGGGCGAGGACAGCATGATCGACGTGCATTACGCCGACCTCACGGTCGACCCGATCGGCACGATGCGCCGGCTCTACGCCGGATTGGGCGATGATTTCATGCCGGAGACCGAGGCGGCCATGCGCGCCTGGCTAGACGAAAATCCGCAGAGCAAGTTCGGCAAGCACGAATACGCCCTGGAAAAGTACGGTCTGTCGGTGGATCAACTGGCGCCCAAGTTTGAGCGCTACCTGTCACGCTATGATGTTGCGCGGGAGGGCTAAGCCATGATCACGGGACGCCACTATCAAAATGCCTATGTGACGCGCAACGTCGACAAGGCCGTCGCCGAGTTCAAGGAGCGGGCCGACGTTCGCACGGTGATAGAAGCCGAGGTTTCGGTTCAGCTTTGGACGCCCAAGGGCGAAGGCGCGGGCGTGCAGAAACTGGCCTTCATCTGGGTCGAGGACCTGAACGTCGAGCTGATCCAGCCTATCGATGGCGAGGCGCTCGCCCTCTTCCGGGACGCCTTGCCCGATGACGACCGACTGGCCTTCCACCATGTTTGCCATTTCATCGACGATTGGGACGCGTTCATGGCCAAGGTCGAGCAGCAGCCTTACCCCATCGTGCTCAAGGGGGGCACGCCAGGCGTGTTGGAGTTCGTCTATCTCGATACGCGGCCCTGGCTGGGCCATTATCTTGAATACGCCTGGATGCTCCCGCAACGCTGGGCGGCGATGGGCGGACGCTGATCAGCGCAGACGCCAATCCGCCGCCACCGCCTCGCCATCCCGTTTCGGCTGGATCGCCCCCGGCGTCCGGGAAAAACGAGGGACCGGCGCAACCTGCTTGACGCCCCCGTGAGACACATAAACGGCGCGTTCGGCCAGGTGGGGATGAAGGGGCGCCTCGGAGAGGGGAACCACCGGCGCAAAGCAGGCGTCGCTCCCCTCCATGAGCGCGCACCATTCGTCCGAGGTGCGAGCGGCGAATATCTTGGCCAAGAGCTCACAGTCCTCTGGCCAACGCGATACGTCGTGCTGCCGGTCGAGGAGTTCGCTGGGCGCCCCGATCCGGGCGAGCAGCTGCGCGTAGAAGTGCGGCTCGATCGGACCGATCGCGATTTCCTTGCCGTCGGCGCAGAGATAACAGCGATAGAACGGGGCTGCTCCTCCAAGCATGTTCGACTCGCGCTCCATCGAAATCCGACCTGCCGGCCCTTGACCCGCGAACATGCTCATCAGCGAGGAGACGCCGTCCACCATCGCCGCATCGACCACCTGACCCTTGCCCGATCGCTCGCGCTCCCACAGCGCCGCCATCGTGCCGAAGGCCAGAAGCATAGACCCACCGCCAAAATCGCCCACCAGGTTCAGCGGCGGCATGGCCGGCTCGCCCGGCCGGCCCATGGCGGCGAGGGCGCCGGTGAGGGCGATGTAGTTGAGGTCGTGGCCGGCCGCCTTGGCTAACGGCCCGGTCTGTCCCCAACCGGTTATCCGGGCAAAAATCAGGCGGGGATTGCGTGCCAGGAGCACATCGGGGCCAAGCCCCAGACGCTCCATCGTCCCTGGACGAAAGCCTTCGATCACGACGTCGGCGTGATCGACGATTTCAAGACATCGGGCGACGCCGGCCTCGCTCCGCAAATTGAGCGCGAGGGTGGCGCGGCCGCGATCGACCACCGGATTGGGCCAGCCGTTGCCACCCTCGCGATCGATCCGGATGACATCGGCGCCCAGGTCGGAAAACAGCATCGCGCAATGGGGACCGGGCCCGATCCCGACGAATTCGACCACACGCAGACCGCTGAGCGGACCGCCGCCGCCCATCGCGCCATTCGGCGGCGTCCCGGTCACTCGCCCGTCCCTTCAACCGCGCACTTCGAAGCAAAAGCTCCGGAGATCTGGACGATGGGATGCTCGATGCCGAGCCGGCCGGTGAAACGCGTGCAAAATCCCATAACGATCTTTCGGTTAGTCTCCTCGCCAGCACGGCGAGGCAATGCCTACTCGGCAAGGGTGATTGGGTAGCATGATGCTTGTCAACACACGGCCGCGAATACGGTGCGCAGGATTGACGGCTCGGCCAAAGATACGCGATGACCGGCCAGCCAACCTTAGACCAACGGGTACTATGCGCCTTTCCGAAACACAGACCGCCATCCGAGATGTCGTTCGCGAATTCGCGCAGGAGCGGCTGCGACCCCACGCCAAGGCTTTCGAGGCGGCGGGCGCTTACTCGCCCGAGGTATTCCAGCAACTGGCCGCACTCGGCTTGATGGGCATGACCGCGCCGGAGACCTTTGGCGGCGCTGGCGCCGACTATGTCTCCTATGCGCTTGCCTTGATTGAAATATCAGCGGGAGACGGCGCGATCTCGACGATTGTTTCCATTCAGAACAGCTTGATCGTCTCGGCGCTGGTGACGCTCGGCACCGATGAGCAGAAGGCCCGTTTTCTGCCGGACCTGATAGGGGGGCGCATGATCGGCGCCTTCGCCCTGACGGAGAGCGACGCCGGATCGGACGCGGCGGCGCTGCGCACCCGCGCCACCCGTGTCGAGGGAGGGTGGGTGCTCGACGGCGCCAAGCAATTCATCACGTCGGGCAAGATCGCGGGGCTGGCCATCGTCTTCGCGGTCACGGATGCAGATGCGGGCAAGAAGGGCATTTCCGCCTTCCTCGTGCCCACCGATCGGCCTGGCTATTTCGTCGACAAGGTCGAGCACAAGTTGGGGCAGGGGGCGTCCGACACCTGCGCAATCCGTTTCGATGGGTTGCTCATCGAGGAATCGCTGATGTTGGGCGCGCAAGGCGAGGGGTATCGCATTGCGCTCTCCAATCTCGAGGCTGGCCGCATTGGCATCTCCGCCCAGTGCGTGGGCATGGCGCAGGCCGCGTTGGAAATCGCCGTCGCCTACGCCAAGGAGCGCAAGAGTTTCGGCAAGGCCATCATCGAGCACCAAGCGGTGGGGTTCCGGCTGGCCGATCTGGCTACCCGGCTGGAGGCTGCACGGCAGATCGTGCTTTCCGCCGCCGCCCTCAAGGATGCGGGCGAGCCCTGCCTCACCCAGGCGTCGATGGCCAAGCTCTTCGCTTCCGAGACCGCCGAAGCGGTGGTTTCGGGCGCCATCCAGACCCTCGGAGGATACGGCTATCTTGAGGAGTTCGGGTTGGCCAAGATCTATCGCGATGTCCGCGTCTGCCAGATCTACGAGGGGACGTCCGACATCCAGCGGATGGTGATCGCCCGCGCGCTTTAAGACGCCCTATCGCGTCCACCGATCTGGGCGTCGTCGGCTAGCTTCGCTCCCTATGCCGCTTTTCCCGCACGTGGGGTTAGGTCGGACCCATGCGAAACACCATGAACTTATTGCCATCGAGATCCCGTAAATAGGCGGCATAAAAGCCGTCGGGATCGGGCCCGCGCACTCCCGGAGGGCCTTCGCACTTGCCGCCCAGTTCGAGCGCCTTGGCGTGGACCGCATCGATCGCCGCGCGGCTCGGCGCTTCGAAGCCGACCTGGGTTCCGTTGCCCGCCGTCGCTTCGCCCGCAAAGGGTGTGCCGACCAGGAACATGCCGCCGTTGGGGCCACGATAGGCGACCACCTCGGGGCGATTCATCACACGGGCGCCCCCAAGCAGCCCGGTGATGGCGTCGTAGAATCGCGTGGCGCCTTCGAGATCGCGCGTGCCATAGCGGGCGACTGACAGCATTTCTCTCTCCCCTTCATCTCGAAGGCGACGATAGCCCTAGGGCCATGGCGACGCCAATGTCGCGCCGAGTTGACGGCCCGACATCGCCGGGCCGATCCAAGGCGCGAAAGAGGCGGCTTTAGCGCATCGTTGGGATGACGAAGCTCTGATCCAGCACCGCGCCGCCGCTCGGCCAGCGCTGAGTGACGGTCTTGGTCCGGGTGTAGAAGCGGATGCCGTCCATCCCGTATTGGTTGAGGTCGCCAAACCCCGAGCGCTTCCAACCGCCGAAGCTGTGGTAGGCCACCGGCACCGGGATCGGCACGTTGATGCCGATCATGCCGACCTCGACTTCGCTGGCGAATTTTCGTGCGAAATCGCCGTTCCGCGTGAACAGCGCGACCCCGTTCCCGTATTGATGCTGGCTGGGATAGGAGACCGCTTCCTCGAAGGTGCTTGCCCGCAAAATTTGCAGCACCGGCCCGAAGATTTCCTCCTGGTAGCTGCGCATTCCTGGCGTCACGCGGTCGAGCAGCGTCGGGCCCAGGAAATAGCCCTCCTCATAGCCCTGCAGCGAGAGCCCGCGCCCGTCGACGACCAGTTCGGCGCCTTCGTCGACCGCCATCTGGATGTAGTTCTCCACCCGGGCCTTATGCTGGGCGCTCACCACCGGGCCGTAATGGGCGTCGGGATCGGTTGCGACGCCGACACGCAGGTCGGCGATCGCCGAGATGAGCTTGGCGCGGAGACGCTCGGCGGTCTCCTCCCCGACCGGCGTCACCACTGGCAGCGCCATGCAGCGCTCGCCCGCCGAACCATAGGCGGCGCCGATGATGTCCGCCACGGCCTGGTCCATGTCGGCGTCAGCCATGACGATGGCGTGGTTCTTGGCCCCGCCCATGCACTGCATCCGCTTGCCCGCCGCGGCGCCCCGACCGTAGACGTACTGGGCGATATCGGATGACCCAACGAAGCTCACCGCCTTGACATCCGGATGATCGAGGATCGCATCGACGACGACCTTGTCGCCATGCACGACGTTGAGAACGCCCTTGGGCAGACCCGCCTCAAGCGCCAGTTCGGCAAGGCGCACGGGCACCGACGGATCGCGCTCCGAAGGCTTGATAATGAAGGCGTTTCCGCTGGCCAGCGCGGGCGCGCACATCCAAAGAGGGATCATCGCCGGGAAGTTGAAAGGGGTGATGCCGGCGGCGATGCCGATCGGCTGGCGCATGGAATAGACGTCGATTCCTGGTCCCGCACCCTCGGTATATTCGCCTTTCAAGAGGTGCGGGATGCCGCATACGAACTCCACCACCTCCAGCCCGCGTTGGATATCGCCCTTGGAGTCGGCGATCACCTTGCCATGTTCGCGCGACAGCATTTCGGCCAGTTCGTCCATGTGCGCTTCGATCAGTTCCTTGAAGCGGAACATCACGCGTGCGCGGCGCTGGGGGTTGAGCGCGGCCCAGGCGGGCTGGGCCGCCTTGGCGCTGGCGACCGCGCGGTCGACAAGGGCGCTGTCGCCTAGCGTCACCCGCGCCTGCACCTTGCCGATGGAGGGATCGAACACGTCGCCGGTACGGCTCGGCGCGCCCTCGAATGGGCTACCGTCGATGAAATGCTGGATTAAACGCATGGCTGGCTCCTTTCGCCACCTATAGTCTCGACATCAGTAGGCATATATACGGCTGGAATGCGAACCAGCTGTGCAAAATTGTAAATGTTCGACTGGGACGATCTTCGCCTCTTCCTCGCGGTGTCGCGGTCGGGGAGTTTCATGGAGAGCGCCCGTCGGCTGGGCCTCAACCACACGACGCTCGCCCGACGCCTGACCGCATTGGAACAGTCGCTTGGCGCGCGCCTGTTCGACCGGTCGCCGCGCGGCGTTCAGCCGACCAAGGCGGGTGTCGAGCTGCTGCACCATGCCGAGCGGGTGGAGGAGGAGGTTCTCGCCGCCGGCCGCTTGCTGCAGGGACAGGATCTGCAGGTCTCCGGAACCGTGCGCCTCTCCACGCCCGAGGCCTTTGGCACCTTCTTCGTCGCGCCACGGGTTAATTTGTTCAATGCGCAGCATCCAGGGATCGAGCTCGAACTGGTGCCAGAATCGCGCGGCGTGAACCTGTCGAAGCGGGAAGCTGACATCGCGATTAGCCTGCACCGCCCCGATCACGGCCGATTGCGGGCGGCGCGCCTGATCGACTATCGCATAGGCCTCTTCGCCTCCCGCGAGCTTTTGGCTCGGATCGGTCCCTTTACCCATGGGACCGAGCTGCGGGGCCAACCCTTCGTTTCCTATATCGAGGAGATGATCGACCTGCCCGAGTTGCGCAATCTCGACCCCTCCCTGGCCGAGCATTGCGTGTTCCGGTCGAGCTCGGTCGCGGCGCAGATGGAGGCTGTCGCCTCGGGTGCGGGCTTTGGCTTGCTGCACTGCTTCGCCGTCACGCCGCGGTTGGACGTCCAGCGGGTGCTCGCGGCCGAAATCGAAGTGGTCCGCAGCTATTGGATGATATTTCACAGCGATCTGGCGCGGGTGCCACGGATTCGCGCCGTCGCCGACTTTATCTCCCAGCAAGTTCGCGCCCATGCGGCGGCATTCTGAGCGGGCGCGGTTCTACGGTCGGGCGATATGTAGCGCGCGCTTGCAATCTTTCGCGCGCTCATTCCTTGTCTGTCAGGGCGGCTTCGTGCATCCGTCAGTTTGGCCGCTTCCCGGCCTGATGCTAGACCCCGCTATCCCTGAGGAACCGTACCTATGCCCAAGTTGATCGTCGTCACTCGCGAAGGGGACGAACGGGAAGTCGAAGGCGAGGCCGGCCTATCGGTGATGGAAGTGATCCGCGACAATGGCTTTGAAGAGTTGCTCGCCCTTTGCGGGGGCTGCTGCAGCTGCGCGACCTGCCACGTCCATGTCGATCCGGCGTTCACGGACCGGCTGCCGCCGATGAGTGCGGACGAAAACGATCTGCTCGACAGCTCCGCGCACCGCGACGAAACTTCGCGCCTCTCCTGCCAACTTCCCTTCAGCGCCGCGCTCGACGGACTAAAGGTGCGGATTGCCGAAGATGACTAAGGCGCATGAAAATGGCGCGATGGGCGCGCGTCGCGAAGGCTAGGCCATGACCCTGCAAGCGGATGTCATCATCGTGGGCGCCGGTCACGCGGGCGCGGCGTGTGCGATCGCCCTTCGCCAGGGTAAGTTCGAGGGCGGCATACTGGTGATCGGGGCTGAGCCGGAACTCCCCTATGAGCGCCCGCCTCTATCCAAGGAGTACCTCGCTGGCTCGAAGGCGTTCGAGCGGCTCCTGATCCGGCCTGAGGGTTTCTGGGCGGAACGTGACATCGCGTTCCGCCTGGGCGCCACGGTGGTCGCCGTCGATCCCACCGCGCAAACCGTTCAGACCGATGACGGGGCCCTGATCGGCTACAGGCGCCTGGTTTGGGCGACCGGCGGCGCGCCGAGGATGCTCAGCTGCGGCGGCCATCATCTTGCCGGCGTACACACCGTGCGCACTCGCGCCGACGCCGATCGGATGATGACGGAACTCCCCGATGTCGAGCATGTCGTGGTCATTGGCGGCGGCTATATCGGGCTGGAGGCGGCGGCGGTCCTCACCAAGCTCGGCAAAAAGGTGGTGCTGCTCGAAGCCCTCGATCGCGTGCTCGCCCGGGTCGCCGGCGAGCCCCTGTCGCGATTTTTCGAAGCCGAGCACCGCGCCCACGGCGTCGATGTGCGGCTGGGCGTCGCCGTCGACAGCATCCTGGGTGAGAATAAGGTGACCGGCGTGCAGCTCAAGGATGGCGAGGTGCTGAAGGCCGACATGGTGATCGTCGGTATTGGCATCATCCCCGCCGTCGCGCCCCTGCTTGCCGCCGGCGCCGCAGGTGGAAACGGCGTCCTCGTCGACAGCCATTGCCGCACGACGCTGCCGAACATATTCGCCATCGGAGACTGCGCGCTTCACGCCAATCGCTTTGCGGAGGGCGCGCAGATTCGCCTGGAATCCGTGCAGAACGCCAACGACCAGGCGGTGGTCGCGGCGAAGGCGATCCTCGGTCAGCCCGCCGACTATGATGCGACGCCGTGGTTCTGGTCCAACCAATATGACCTGAAGCTACAGACCGTCGGACTTTCGACCGGCTACGATCAAACCGTGGTTCGCGGCGACATCGCAACCCGCAGCTTCAGCCTGATCTATCTGAAGAACGGGCGGGTGATCGCCCTCGACTGCGTCAACGCGATCAAGGACTACGTCCAAGGGCGAAAGCTTGTGATCGAGGGGGCGGTGGTCGAGGCTGACCGTCTCGCTGACCCGACGACGCCGCTCAAGGACCTGGCGGACTAATATCCGAACCGGTCCGCTCTCCGCGGCTGTCGTGGCGCTCAGTCTTCTGAAAAACACAAGGCGGAAACGCCGCGCACGGCATTTGCCCTGAATTTCAGAAGTGGCTCCGCGGGTAGGATTCGAACCTACGACCAGCCGGTTAACAGCCGGCTGCTCTACCACTGAGCTACCGCGGATCGGGGCTTCAGCCGAGGACGGGGCTATACAGGCCGAGTCGCGCCGGCGCAAGCGAAGCTCGTCCATGGGCGCATTTGCAGGCGATAAAACTCCGGATGCGCTGAAGCGAGCCGGCGGCCCCGATTTTAGGCCTTATTTCACCATCATGTCGGCGAAGCGGTCGAACAGGTAGAGCGAATCGGTCGGGCCCGGCGAGGCCTCCGGATGGTGCTGCACGCTGAACACTGGGCGGTCCTTCAGGGCGATGCCGGCGTTGGTGCCGTCGAACAGAGAGACGTGGGTTTCGGTGACGGCGGCGGGCAGGGTGTCGCGATCGACGGTGAAGCCATGGTTCATGGAGACGATCTCCACCTTGCCGGTGGTCAGGTCCTTCACCGGGTGGTTGGCCCCGTGGTGGCCTTGCTCCATCTTCACGGTGTTGGCGCCAAGAGCGCGGGCCAGCATCTGATGGCCGAGGCAGATGCCGAACACCGGCACGCCGCTCTCCACCAGCTTTTGGATTTCCGGCACGGCGTATTCGCCCGTCGCCGCCGGATCGCCGGGGCCGTTGGAGAGGAGGACGCCGTCGGGCCTGCGCGCCAGAATTTCTTCCGCCGTGGTCGAGGCGGGGAGCACGGTGGCCCGGGCGCCGATAGAGGTGAGGGCTCTGAGGATATTGCGCTTGATGCCGTAATCCAGCACCGCGACCTCGAACTTGGCTTCCGGGCGCGGTTTGGCGTAGCCGGCGGGCCAGGCCCATAGGCCCTCGTCGAAGGTGAAGCTCTGCAGGGTGGTGGCGTCCTTAGCCAGATCCAGGCCCGTGAGCCCGCTCCAGGCGCGCGCCTGGGCGAGGAGGGTGTCGAGATCGAAGCGACCGTCGGCGGCGTGGGCGATCACCGCGTGGGGCATACCCTTTTCGCGAATGAGGCGGGTGAGGGCGCGGGTGTCTACGCCCGAGAGGCCAACCACGCCCCGCGATTTCATCCAGTGGTCCAGATGGCCGGCGGCGCCGGCGGTGGCGCGCCAGTTGGCGGGGGCGGTGGGTAGGTCGCGAAAGATCGCGCCCCGGGCGGTGGTGCGGGCGCCTTCCCCAAACTGCTCCACGTCTTCGAAGTTCATGCCCACATTGCCGATGTGGGGAAAGGTGAAGGTGACGATCTGGGCCATGTAGGAGGGATCGGTGAGGATCTCCTGATAGCCGGTCATGGCGGTGTTGAAACAGACCTCGCCCACTGCTGCGCCTTCGGCGCCGACGCCGAAGCCGGGCATGATGGTCCCATCGGCCAGGACCAGCACGCCGGTCGCGCCTTGGGGCAATGGGGTCATGGCGGGCTCCTCTCGCGCTGGGACAGGGTCGCAAAAAAGCGGGCCGGGGCGCGAACCCCGCCCGCTGGCGATAGGCGATTAGGTAGAGGCGGCGGACGCGGGGGTCAACCCGACGATAGGCGCTGATCGTGTCGCGGACACGCCGCCTCGACGCTCGTCGCCGATCGAGGCTAGAGTCGCAGCGCCAAGCCGGCCAAGACGACCCCGGCCAGTATCCAGGCCAGCAATATCCATCGTGTCCGCGTCATGGGTTATGACCTGACCGATTTTAGCCCAATGCGCAACGTCAGATGGGCTGCGCCGCAGCGTCCGGGGGCGAGGATTGACGGATCAGCAGCGCGCGCTCATCGCTGCTCAGCACCCGCCAGCGCGCCTCGGGCAAGCTCCCGAGGCTGAGGGGACCGATCCGCACGCGCAGCAGATCCACCACCTCTAGGTCCACCAGTTCGCACATGCGGCGGATCTGGCGGTTGCGGCCCTCCTTCAGCACAAAGCGCAGGCTCTGACCTTCGATCACCGCCACATTGGCGGGTCGTAGCTGGCGGCCGTCCAGATGCAGGCCGTGGCGCAGGAGGGCCAGTTTGCGGCCGGTGATCTCCCCCTCCACCTCGACAATATATTCCTTTTCCAGGTCCGAGGCTGGGCCGATCACCGCCTTGGCCACCACCCCGTCGTCGGACAGCAGCATCAGGCCGCGCGAATCCAGGTCAAGCCGACCCACCGAGGCCAGCTTGGTGTCGCGGTCGGGAATCAGCGGGCTCTCGCCCACCAGGGCCGCCGCGGTGAGCAGGCGGATGGCGGGGATCTGCCCATGCTCAGGCTGGGAGGAGACCACCCCGACCGGCTTATGGAAGACGATGGTCAGGGCGTTGTCGAGTTTGGCCGCGGCGGCGTCGGCCAGCACCAGGGTCTGGCCCGGTTCGATCTTGCGCCCGGCGTCGGTCACCGTCTCGCCGTCGATGGAGACCAGGCCCTGGGCGATCAGGCCGTCGGCCGCGCGGCGCGAACACACCCCGCTTTGGGCCAGCCAGCGATTGACCCGTTGGGGTTCGGCGTCGTCATAGCGTCGGATCCAGGCCATGGGGTTGTCTACGGCGGGCTCCCCTTCACCTGCAAGACCTCTGTGGATGTGCCATAGGGGCGGTGATCGGGAGACTTAAAGGCGTGACCAAGTACGACGTGGTGGTGATCGGCGCGGGCGCCGCGGGCATGATGTGCGCGATCGAAGCGGGCAAGCGCGGCCGTCGGGTGCTGGTGGTCGATCACCTGCACACGGCGGGGGAAAAGATACGCATTTCCGGTGGCGGGCGCTGCAATTTCACCAATCTGCGCACCTCAACGGGCGCCTTCCTGTCCCAGAACCCGCGCTTCGCCATCTCGGCGCTGAAGCGCTACACGCCGCAGAATTTCATCGCCCTGATCGAGCGTCACGGCATAGCCTGGCACGAGAAGATCCTTGGCCAGCTCTTCTGCGACGACTCGGCGCAACAGATCATCGACATGCTGCTCGTGGAGATGAGCGACCATGGGGTCGCCCTGCGCCTGGGCGCCGCCGCTGAAAACATCGAGAAGACGGAGGAGGGCTTCGCCCTAACTGTCGGCGGCGGCGCGGTCGGCTGCGAATCGCTGGTGATCGCCACCGGCGGCAAGTCGATCCCCAAGATGGGCGCCACCGGCTTTGGCTATGAGATCGCTACTCGGTTTGGTCTAGCGGTGATCCCGACGCGGCCGGCGTTGGTGCCGCTCACCTTCGAGATCGGCCTCTTGGAGCGGCTCAGCGCCATCACCGGCGTGGCGGTGGACGTGCGCGTGAGCGCGGAGGACAAGACCCGCTTTGAGGAAGCCATGCTGTTCACCCACCGGGGGCTCTCCGGTCCGGCCATCCTGCAGATCTCCTCCTATTGGCGCGAGGGGCAGGCGATCACGGTGGATATGGCCCCAGGATTGGATTTCTTCGACGTGCTGCGCCGCCACCGCACCGAAACCGGCCGTCAGGCGCTGCAGAGCGTCTTGGCCCAATACCTCCCGCGCCGCCTCGCTCAGCATATCGCCGACACCGAGGGCGCTGCCGGCAATATCGCCGACGCCAACGATAAGCTCTTGCGCCGGATCGCGGACGCGGTGAACCGCTGGACCGTCAAGCCGGTGGGGTCGGAGGGATACCGCACGGCGGAAGTCACCCTCGGCGGCGTCGACACCGCCGGGCTCGATCAACGCACCATGCAGGCTCGGAGCGTGCCGGGGCTCTACTTCATCGGCGAGGTGGTGGACGTCACCGGCTGGCTCGGCGGCTATAATTTCCAATGGGCCTGGGCCAGCGGCTGGAGCGCCGGGCAGGCGGCCTGATCCGACCTTGTCCATGCGCCCTCGGGCAGGGCTGCCCGCGGTCGCCTTACGTCCAACCCAAGGCCTCTTCGCCCCGTAAAATAGCGTCCGCTTCGAGGGTGTGCTTTCCACCGCCGCGCTCATGTATCACCAGGGGCGGCAAGAGCGCCAAGGGCGCCCGCCCCGTCTTGATCGCCCGCACCAAGACCCGCTTGGCCGGCTGATCGGCGAAAGGATGGATGGGCCGGATGCGGAAGGAGCCTGCGCCGGCGCCGAGCAGGGCGAGCAGGTCCGCCAGCCGGTCCGCGCGGTGGATGACCACGATGCGGCCGCCCTCGCGCACGGCCTTCAACAGGAACTGGGTCCAGGCCTCCAATCCCCCATCCGCCAGCCAGGCCTCGCGCTTGGCCGGGTGAGGGCCGCGCAGGCCGGTCGGGTCGTCGAAGAAGGGCGGATTGGCGAAGGCGGCGTCGAAGGGCGCAAGATCGAGGGCGGCGAATCGCCGATCCACGTCGCCCGCCACGGCTGCCGCCGTCGCGTCCATGGCGTTCAAGGTGATGTTGCGCTGGGCGAGAGCCAGGGCGGCCGCATCCCGCTCGACCCCTATGAATAGGCTCTGCGGCGCGCGGCGGGCGGCCTGCAACAAGGCCGCGCCGGGCCCACAGCCCGCTTCGATAATCCGCTCGCCGGGCTGGCTATGGATGGCGGCGGCCAGCAGGGCGGCGTCCATCCCCGCCCGGTAGCCGACGGCAGGTTGCAGCAGCCGCACGCGACCGCCGAGCAGCAGGCTTTCCCGCACGTCCACCGCCTCCGATGGGATGAGATTGTTCGACATGGCGCGGCGTAATCGAAGTCTATATGGATGTTGGGCCGCGCATTGTGCGCAGCCTTGGCCCATCCGCGCCAGTCGGCGTGTGCAGGAGTTCGACTTGGACGCACTGGTCGCGCCCGTCTCACGCCCCAAGGGGTCGGTGGAGCGTCTTGTCCGTCTGGCTGCGGCCGACATGGCGGCGGTGGACGCCTTGATCCGAGATCGGATGGATAGCCCGGTGCTGGTGATCCCGGCCTTGGCAGAGCATCTGATCGAAGCCGGCGGCAAGCGCCTGCGCCCGCTGCTCACCGTGGCGGCGGCGCGCCTTGCTGGCGCCAAAACCGAGGGGCACCTGAAGCTGGCGGCGGCGGTGGAGTTCATTCACACCGCCACCCTTCTGCACGACGATGTGGTGGATGGCTCCGAGCGCCGGCGCGGCAAGGTGGCGGCGCATTTGATCTGGGGCGCGGCCTCCAGCGTCTTGGTAGGCGATTTCCTGTTTGCGCGGGCCTTTGAGCTGATGGTGGAGACAGGGTCCTTGCCGGCGCTCGGCATCCTCGCCCGCGCCTCCCGGGTGATCGCCGAGGGCGAGGTGATGCAACTCACCGGCGCCCACGATATGAATTTGACCGAGGCGCTCTATCTGCAGATTATTTCCGCCAAGACGGCGGAGCTTTTCGCGGCGGCGGCGGAAGCGGGGGCGACGGCGGCGAACGCCTCGCCGGCGGCGGTGGCCGGTCTGCGCGACTATGGGCTGAAATTGGGCTTGGCGTTCCAGCTGGTCGATGACGCCCTCGACTACGGCGGCGTTTCTGAAATGCTCGGTAAGGACGCCGGAGACGATTTCCGTGAAGGCAAGGCGACCTTGCCGTTGATCCTGGCCATCGCGCGCTCTGGGCCCAAGGAAGCCGCCTTCTGGATTCGCACCATCGATAGGCGCGAACAGACGGAGGGTGATTTTAAGCGCGCGCGGGAATTGGTGTTGGGTTCCGGTGCGGTGGAAAGCACCTTGCAATTCGCACAGGACCACGCCGAGGAGGCGAAAATGGCGCTCGGCCTGTTTCCCGCTGGCCCCTGGCGCGACGCCTTGTATGAACTGGCGGACTTTGCGGTTAGCCGCGCCGCTTAATCGTGGCGCGCACGGCTCGGTTTAGCGAAGACCGCCAGACCGAGCCCCAGACAAAGCCTTAGAGGGCGATCGAAATTCGATAGGCAGACCTTTAGTAGCCGCGGTGGTAGTAGGTGCGGCGGCTCGAGTAATGGCGATAATGCTTGTGGTGGTTGCTGACGGCGTTGCCGATCAGGGCGCCGCCGGCCGCGCCGATCAGGGTGCCGCCCACGCTGCCGTGGGTCAGGAGCGCGCCGGCGCCGGCGCCCGCCGCGCCGCCCAAGAGGGTGTTGCGGCCTTGCTCGCTGGCCATCGAGATCGACGGGGCGGCGACGCCGATGCTGAGGGCCGCCACGGCGGCTAAGCTGGCGATTTTAGTTACGATGGTCATGGGGGACTCCAGTCTTGTTATCTTGGGTGAAGAACGCTGAGCTTGGCTATTACGTTCCCGATCAGCGGTAGCGACGTCGAAATAGGAACCAGGCGGCGCCCGTCGCCGCTGCGGCGATGAGGAAGCCGGCGATCTGCACCGCCGGGCCGGCGGTCAGGAGGACGAGGGCTATGGCGGCGTAGAGCGTCATGATTCCATAAGCCCACACCGCCAGCCGAACATGGGAGCCGCCGCTGTGGGCGAGCCAGCGCTGGTAGAGGTGCTCGCTGTGGGCGTCCAGCAGCCGCTTTCCCTCCCGCGCCCGGCTGAGCAGGGTTAGCAGCACGTCCACGAGGAAGGGCAGGAGGGCCAGGGGGACGAACTGAAGGTAGACCGATCCGTGTCCGCCAGCGCCAGCGCCGATCACCGCCAGGGCGGCCAGAAGGAAGCTGGAGAAGACCGCGCCGGCGTCGCCCTGGAACAGCAGGGCCTTGGGAAAATTCCACGGCATGAAGCCGATCCCCGCCATCGCCGTCGCCAGGGCGGCGACTGCCAGCGCTGGATCGCCGCCCGCAAAGGCGGCTGCGGCGAAGGCCAGGAGGGCGATGGCCGCCGCGCCCGAGGCCAGGCCGTTGGCCCCGTCCATGAAGTTGACGGCGTTGGTGACCACCACCAGCCAGAGCGCAGTACCGATCACCCCGACGACGGGGCCGATCGGCAAGGCGAGGCGAGCGGTGATGGGAATGGCGTCGATGTGGGCGCCGGCTGCGGCGAAGGCCACGGATAGAACGATTTGGATCGCTAGCTTCAGCTTGGCGCCGAGGTCGAACAGATCGTCCAGCGCCCCGATCAGGCCAAGCAGCGCCGCGAAACCGAGGGCGGCGGCGATCCTACCGAGTTCCGCGGAGGGCGCGGGGGCCAGAGTGGCGAAGGTCAGGAGACCGAGCGCCGTTCCGGCGATGACGCCCAGGCCGCCTGCCGTGGGGGTCGGCGTCTTGTGAGCGCCCCGGTCGCGCGGGCGATCCACCGGCCCCGCCCAGGCGACGACGCCAGACAGCGCCGCCGACACCGCCAGAGACGCGGCGGCGGCGATGACGGCGGCGCCGGCGAGGGTCACCGGCAAGCCGGCCTCAGGTCAGGCTGGCGCAGAAGCGCTGGATACGGCCGCAGGCGTCTTCCAGGATCTCCGCCGAGGTCGCGTAGGAGATGCGGAAGAAGGGCGAAAGGCCGAACGCTTCCCCATGCACCACCGCCACGCCCTCGGCGCTGAGGAGTTCGGAGGCGAAATCCTCGTCGGTTTCGATCACCTTGCCGGTGGGGGTGGTCTTGCCGATGGTCCCGGCGCAGGAGGGGTCGACGTAGAAAGCGCCTTCGGGCTTGGGGCATTTCAGGCCGGACGCCTGGTTCAGCATGGAGACCACCAGGTCCCGGCGCACTTCGAACGCGGCCGCCCGCTCCTTGATGAAGTCCTGGGGGCCGTTCAGAGCCTCCACCGCCGCCCATTGGGAGATGGAGGAGGGGTTGGAGGTGGACTGGCTCTCCACCTTGGCCATGGCCTTGATCAGGGCTTCGGGGCCGGCGGCGTAGCCGATGCGCCAGCCGGTCATGGCGTAAGCCTTGGAGACCCCGTTCATGGTCAGGGTGCGGTCATAGAGCTTGGGCTCGACCTCGGCGATCGTGGCGAACTCAAAGCCGTCGTACATCAGGTGTTCGTACATGTCGTCGGTCAGCACCCAAACCTGGGGGTGACGCAAGAGCACGTCGGCCAGCCCGCGGAGGTCCGCCTTGGAGTAGGCGGCGCCCGAAGGGTTGGAGGGGGAGTTGAGGATCAGCCACTTGGTGCGCGGCGTGATCGCCGCTTCAAGCGCTTCAGGGGTCAGGCGAAAGCCGGTGGAGTCGTCCGCGTGGGCGAACACTGGCTCGCCCCCGGCCAAGAGCACCATGTCGGGATAGGAGACCCAGTAGGGGGTGGGGATGACAACCTCGTCGCCTGGCGACAGGGTGGCGACAAGGGCGTTGTAGATCACGGGCTTGCCGCCCGGCGAGACGTTGATCTGGGAGGGCTTGTAGTCTAGGTTGTTCTCGCGCTTGAACTTGGCGCAGATCGCCTGCTTCAGCTCGGGGATGCCGTCGACGTCGGTGTATTTGGTCTTGCCGTCCTGGATCGCCTTTATGGCGGCGGCCTTGACGTTGTCGGGGGTGTCGAAGTCCGGCTCGCCGGCGGCCAGGCTGATGATGTCGCGTCCCTCGGCCTTCAGCTGTCGCGCCTTGGCGGAAACGGCGATGGTGGGGGAGGGCTTCACGCGCTGCAGGGCGGCGGATTCGATCGACATGGGACGGTCCGAATAGAGGGGCTGGCCACAGGGGCCGGCCCGGAAACGAGAGGCTTTTAGGCGCGCGAGACTTAAGGAGAAGCGGCCGCCCTGTCTATGCAGAACCGGGGGCAGAACGGCCGCGCTCGGCGTTTGCGCCGGCTACTGTGGCCCGCGCAGAGCGTCGACGACCGGCGCGGCCTTGGGTTGATCGGCTGGCGGTGCGTCAGCAGGCGCCGCTTCGGGCGCTGCAGGGGCGGACGCCGCGGCCTCGGACTTCAGCGCTTCGCCGAACAGGCTGGCATGATCGTAGAGGCGCTTGGCGGCCTTTTCGCAGGCGGGCGGCACTTCCCAGTTGCCCCAGTCGACCATGCGCCAGATGGGCGCCTTATTGCGGGTCGGACCCCAGATCTTGTAGCCCTGCAACTCGGCTTCGACGCCCTTCTGGTGGATGGCCACGGGGCTGGCCTTCTCTGCGGCCAGCAGGGCCTTTTCATACAAGGCCAGATAACGACGGTGCTCCTTGGCGATGGCGACGTCGGAGGCCTTGCGCTGGGCGGCCTTCGCCTTGCCCTCGAGGGAATCCATGTCCTTCTCGACGATGGGGTCGAGCTCCACCTGTCCCGATAGGGCGCCATGGCACCAGGCGACCAGGCCATAATCGTCCTTGGGCGCGCCGTCGGGCAGGGCGTCTTCCATCTGGACTTCGGTCAGCGGCTTGGGATCGACGGCGGGTGTCGCGGCTGGCTCGTGGGGCGCGCTGGCGGCGATGGGCTGATCGGCGGTCGATTGATCCACGGGCGATGAAGCCGCCGGCTCGACGCCGGTAAGAGCCAGGGCGAAAAGAAGCGCGAACGCCATCATAGGTCTTCCAAAACGGGGGCCGAGCGCGGATGGCCCAAAGGTCTGCAGGGATGCTGCAGGGGGCGTTTCTTTAGCCAAGCGCAGACCTGTGAACAATCGCTCAGGCTTGGGGCAATGGTGTGGCGGCTCGAAAAACATGCACTGATGCAGGAAAGTTGCGCGCGGGCGCCGTGCGTATTGACGCGCGCGCCTGCGGCTCCGACATTGCAGGGAAGCCGGACGATCCGTCCCGCGAGCGGATCCTAACCAGGGAGCGTGCAATGGTCAGCCATTTGCGACTGAAAGAGATGGGCGCCGCTCTGGACGGAGCCAGATCGCCGGGCGTAGCGCGGGTCACCCTCGCTGGCCTGACCGGTTCCTTGGCCACGGTGACGGCCCTGGCTGTCGGTTCGGTGCTCGCCCTGATGTTCGCCGCCACCCTGGCGGTGGTGTTGGTGCTGGCCGTATGCCTTGCGGCGGTCGCCGCGACGGCTTGGCGGTTTCAACGAAGGGCGTTGCGGCGCGGCCCCCTCGGCGCGGGCGGCCCGGTGATCGAGGCGCACAAGGTCGGCCACTCCTGGGTCGCCTACGGCTGGGACCGCCAGGCCTAGCGCCCAGGCCTCCCCGCCCTTGCCTTGGCGGCGGTTTCCACCGATAGGCGGCCATGCCTTGCATGATCGACGCGCCGTCCCCCAATTTCGACGCCCGCACGGCGCCGCCTTCCATGCTGGTGCTGCATTATACCGGCATGGCCACCGGCGAGGCGGCCCTGGTCCGCCTGCGCGATCCTGCGGCCAAGGTTTCGGCCCACTACATGATCGAGGAGGACGGGACTTCCTACGCCCTGGTGCCAGAGGAGCGGCGGGCCTGGCACGCCGGGGTCTCCTACTGGCGGGGCGAGCGCGACCTGAACGGCGCCTCGGTGGGGATCGAGTTGGTCAATCCCGGCCACGAGCACGGCTATCGCTGGTTCCCAGAGGCGCAGATCGAGGCTCTGATCGTCCTGATCGGCGAGATCCGCGGCCGCTGGATCATCCCCGACCACAATATCCTCGGCCATTCCGACATCGCTCCCGATCGCAAGCAGGACCCAGGGGAACGCTTCCCCTGGGCGCGTCTGCACCAGGCCGGCCACGGGATCTGGGTTCCGCCGCAGGTGGCGCCCGGCGCCGCCCTGCACGAGGGCGACGAGGGGGTGGGCGTGTTCGCCCTGCAGGCGGGGCTCAATCGGCTTGGCTATGAAAGCCCTCCGTCCGGCCAGTTCGACGCCCATACCCGCGCGCTGGTCGTCGCCTTCCAGCGCCACTGGCGTCCAGAGGTCTGCGACGGGGCGGCGGATGGGGAGACCCGCGCCACCCTGATGGCCGTGTTGCGGGCGGCGGCGGAGTAGTCTTTGCAATTGGATTGAGATGGGATCGGCGGCTTGACCCCGCTCGCCGCCTCCCTCACCCTGGCGGGGAGCCAGACGGCTGGGCGATCGCGGTTCCTCTCCTCGCGGGAGGGGTCGAGGAAAGTCCGGGCTCCACAGCGACAAGGTGGCGGATAACGACCGCCGGGGGCGACCCCAGGGATAGCGCCACAGAAAGTAAACCGCCCTCGGTTTCGATCGAAGGTAAGGGTGAAAGGGTGGGGTAAGAGCCCACCGCGGACCGGGCGACCGGGACGGCATGGCAAGCCCCGCCTGGAGCAAGACCGAATAGGGAGAGCGCGCCAGGGCCCAGGTTCTGGCAGGGTCGTCGCTGATCCGAGCTCTCCGGGTTGGTCGCGAGAACCGTTCAGCAATGGGCGGTCCAGAGGAATGATCGTCGCGCCTTTTTTCGGAAAGGCGGCACAGAACCCGGCTTACAGGCCGTCTGGCTCAACAATTTCAATGTTTTAAGAGATTTCTCAGGGATAGGCGCGCAGGGTGCGCAAATTTGTTCTATGTATGTTCCGTTAATAACTTGTGAACCAAATACAGCCAGTTATCGCAGCCCACTTAGTGTCATTGTATCCCAATTGATCCCATGTTAACCCTGTCGTGGGGCGCATGAGGAGATCTGTGTCCCGCGACCGGTCCGGGCAGGCCGATGAGGGGTAGGCGGGCGTGTTTCTCGCGACGTTTGAGAAGCAGTTGGACGCAAAACGGCGCATCGTCGTGCCGGCGGAATTCCGCGCTCTGGTCGCTGGCCCCTTCGACGGCGTGTTCTGCTTTCCTTCGATCGCCGCCGACTGCCTGGAGGGGGGCGGCCAGCCTCTGTTCCAGCATTATCAAGGGCTGATCGGCGAGCTGCCGTTCGGCGATCCTTTGCGCGACGCGTTGGAGACGGTGGTGCTCGGGGGCATGAACCGGCTCGGCTTCGACACCGCCGGCAGAATCACTCTGCCGGACGAACTCTGTCAGCAGTTCGGTCTGACCGACTGGGTGACGGTGGTCGGGCTCGGCGACCGGTTCCAGATCTGGGAGCGGGAAGCCTTCCGCGTCCACCGCGCCGCCCAGCGCCTGGTGGCGCGCGAGGGTTTGGCCAATCTGAGATTGCAGCAGCGGGCGGCTCTGCCGTCTGTGGCCGCCGGGGGGGCGGCATGACGGCCATATCGCCACATGTCCCGGTGCTGTTGGCCGAGGTGCTGGAGGCCATGGCCCCCGCGCCCGGCGCCGATCTGATTGACGCCACCTTTGGCGCGGGAGGCTATGCCAGAGCCCTTTTGCAGGCCGGCGCCAGCGTTACAGCCTTCGATCGGGACCCGACCGCGACCCTTTTCGCCGAGACCGTGAGCCACGACTATCCGGGCAAATTTCGCTTCATTTCTCGTCGATTTTCTGAACTGGAGGCGGGACTAAAGGACGCGGCGGCCGAAAACGCCCCCAAAATGGGTTACAACGGGATCGTTTTCGATCTCGGCGTCTCGTCCATGCAGCTTGATGAGGCCGAGCGCGGCTTTTCTTTCATGCGGGATGGACCACTGGACATGCGAATGGGCGCGGACGGGCCTTCAGCGGCCGATCTGGTTAACCATGAGGCCGAGGCCGACCTCGCCCACATCATCTGGCTCTATGGCGAGGAGCGCAAATCGCGCCGCATCGCCTCGGCCCTGGTGCGCCGACGGGCGGAGCGGCCGTTCACCACCACTCTGGATCTGGCGGAGGTGGTCGAGAAGGCGCTCGGCGGACGTCGCGGCGCCCCCACCCATCCGGCCACCCGCACCTTCCAGGCCCTGCGCATCGCCGTCAACGAGGAGTTGACCGAGCTGGAGGCGGCGCTGGACGCGGCCGAGCGGAGTCTGGTCGAGGGCGGGCGGTTGGTGGTGGTCACCTTCCATTCGTTGGAGGACCGCATCGTCAAGGCCTTCATGACCGCCCGCTCGGGGCGTCTGCCGGGGGGCTCGCGCCACCGGCCGCCCGAGGCCCAGGGGCCGCGCCCCACCTTCACCCTTTTATTCAACGGCGCGCAAAGTCCGGGGGAGGCGGAGCTGTCCGCCAACCCCCGCGCACGCTCGGCCAAGCTGCGCGCCGCCGTCCGCACCGACGCCCTCGCCTGGAGGGTCGCCGCATGAGCCCGCTCGCGTCCGTGGCTCGCTTCTTCAGAAGCCTATTCGAGCGCCGGGTCCGCGGCGTCAGGGTGGTGGAGGCCGCCGGCTTCGCCTCCCTGGTCGTCCTGGTGCTCGGGGTCTACTTCGCCAAGGCCGGAGCTGGGGCGGAGGGCGCGCAGATCGCTGACACCACCCGTCAGATCGCCACGGAAGAGCAAAGGGTGCGTCTCCTCCGCGCCGAGTTGTCGCGCCTGGAGGCGCCCGAACGGTTGGAGCGGCTTTCCACCCAGTACCTCGGCATGGCTCCCGCCACGCCCAAGCAGGAAGCAGTCCCCGACGCCCTGGCCAATCTGGCTCATCCGGGAGTGGCCCGATGAGCCCCATCGATCACAACGGCTATCGCCCCCCCTCCACCCTGACCCAGTTCTGGCGCTGGCTGGTGGAGAGCATGTGGCGCATCGAGCACGCCTTTGAGCGCTCCAAGGCCGAAGGGCGGGCCATCGACGACGCGCGCCTGCGCATCTTCCTGGTGCTGACCCTGTTCGGCCTGGGCTTCATCGCCCTTGGCGCCGAAGCCAGCAAGCGGGCGCTGTTCTCCCACCTCGGCGGCTCAGGCGTCGAGGCCACAACCCCGCCTGAGGCTCGCGCGGATCTCATGGACCGCAATGGCCAGCTGCTGGCCACCGATGTCACCCAATATTCCGTCTACCTGGATCCCCGCGACATCTCTCCTGGCCACGAGCAGGAGACCCGCGACCAGCTGGCCGACGCCATGCCGCGGCTCTCCGCCGATCGGCTGGACAAGGCGATGAAGGGCGGGCGGCGCGCCTTCCTGATCGGCGACCTGAACCGGCAAGAGCGCGATCTGGTCCACGACCTCGGCCGGCCGGGGGTGGAGTTCCAGGAGGTGCCCAAGCGCATCTATCCCCTGGGCAGCACGGCGTCGCACCTGATCGGTTTCGCCGACACCGGCGGGCACGGCCTCGCCGGCGCCGAGCGGGCGCTGGACGCTCCGATCCGCGGCGCAGCGGCGGCCGGCGGTTCGATCACCCTCTCCATCGATCTGCGGGTGCAGGCGGCGCTGGATTCCGAGCTGGCCAAGGCTGCGGCCAAGTTCCAGACCGTGGGCGCCATGGGCATGGTGGTGGATATCCACACCGGCGAGATCCTGGCCATGTCCAGCCTGCCGACCTTCGACCCCAACGATCCCGGCCGCTCGCCCATGGCCAACCAGATCAATCAGGTGGCCCAGTCGCGCTTCGAGCTCGGCTCGGTGTTCAAGGCCTTCACCCTGGCGGCGGGCCTCGACAGCGGCATCGTCAACACCAATACCCTGTTCGACGTGCACGCCCCGCTGCAGCTGGGCGATGGCCGCCCGGTGCACGACTTCGACAAGGGCGACACGACGCTGGCCCTCTGGCAGGTCTTCACCCACTCCTCCAACATTGGCGCGGCCAAGCTCAGCCTGATGGCCGGCCCCGACCGGATGGCCAAGTATTTCAAGAGCTTCGGCCTGTTCGCCGCCGCGCCGAGCGAGCTGTCGGAATCCACCCGCCCGATCGTTCCCAAGAAGCTTGGCGACGTGACCCTGGCCCAGATCGCCTTTGGCCAGGGCGTCGCCGTCAGCCCCTTGGCGCTCGCCACCGGCTACACGGCGGTGATGAACGGCGGGCTCTACATCCCCCTGACCATCAAGAAGCAGCCCGACGGCTATCAGCCGCCCGCCACCCGGGTGATCTCGGAAAAGACCTCCGAGACCATGCTGCAGCTGATGCGTATGAACGTGCATGACGATCCCAAGGGCTCGGGCCACAAGGCGGACGATGTGGGCCTCAGGGTCGGCGGCAAGACCGGCTCGGCGCAAAAGCCGGAGAACGGCCACTACGGCAAGAATAACATTTCGTCTTTTGTGGGTGTCTTCCCCACAGACGGGGGCATCTCGGCTAAGCGGTACCTGGTGCTCATCACTCTCGATTCGCCCCACGTGACCAAGGACAGCGCCGGCTTCATCACCGCCGGCTGGAACGCCGCGCCCACCGCCGGCGCGGTGATCGACCGGATTGCGCCCTTCGTCGGGGTCGCCCGTGCGCCGGCCGCGATCACCGCCCCGCTGCCAGCGCTGACGGCGCCGGCTGGGACTCCCGCGGCGCCCGCGCAAGAGTCGACGCAATAGGATGACCCACCTGTCCGACATCCTGAAGCGCCCCCTGGAGACCGATCCGGTCATCACGGGCGTGACGGCGGACAGCCGCAAGGTGGCGCCGGGCGCCCTGTTCGCCGCCCTGCCGGGTTCGGCGACCGACGGCCGCGCCTTCATCGCCCAGGCGGTGGCGGCGGGGGCGGCGGCGATCCTGGTGGGCGACGATACTCCAGGGATCCCCGGCGAGGCCGCGCCGGTGGTGCGGGTGCATGACGTGCGCCGGGCCTACGCCCTGGCGGCTCGGGCCTTTTGGGGGGCTGAGCCTGAGACGGTGGTGGCGGTCACCGGCACCAACGGCAAGACTTCGGTGGCCATCTTCTGCCGCCAGATATTCGCGCACGTCGGCCGCCGGTCGGCGAGCCTGGGCACCCTTGGCCTGCAGCTCCAGGGCGAGGACCTGACCGGACCGGGCTTGACCACCCCCGACGCGGGCGAGCTGGCCCGCATGGCGGCCGATCTCGCGGGGCGCGGCGTGACCCATCTGGCCGTCGAAGCCTCGTCCCATGGCCTGGATCAGCGGCGCCTGGATGGGCTGACCTTGAAGGCCGCCGCCTTCCTGAACCTCACCCAGGATCACCTGGACTACCACGGCGACATGTCGGCCTATCGCGAGGCCAAGCTGCGCCTGTTCCGCGCCCTCTTGCCTACGGGCGGCATAGCGGTGCTAAACGCTGATAGCGCCGCCTTCCCGGCCTTCGCGGCGGCGGCGGTGATGCACGGCCAGACGGTGCTGTCGGTCGGCGAGAGCGGTGTCGGCCTGCGCCTCAACACCCGAGTGGCCGAGGCGTTCGGGCAGCGCCTCAGTCTCACCCGCAACGGACGCAGCTATGACGTGCGCCTGCCGCTGGCCGGGGGCTTTCAGGCCTCCAACGCCTTGGCGGCGGCGGGCCTGTGCATCGCGGCGGGGGAGGAGACCGAAGCGGTGCTCGCCGCCCTGGAACACCTGCAAGGCGCAGCGGGACGGCTGCAGCATGTGGGCGCCGGGCCGAACGGCGGCGACGCCTATGTGGACTACGCCCACACCCCCGACGGTTTGCAGACCGTGCTGAAGGCGCTTCGCCCCCACGCCGCCGGTCGGCTGATCGTGGTCTTCGGCGCCGGCGGCGACCGGGATCGGGCCAAGCGCGCCCTGATGGGGGCCGCGGCGGCGGAACTGGCAGATATCGCCATCGTCACCGACGACAATCCCAGGAGCGAGGAGCCCGCCGACATCCGCCGCGCCGTGCTCTCGGGCGCCCCGAACGCGCTTGAGGTCGGCGACCGCCGCGCCGCCATCCGCGCCGCCGCCCAGCAGCTGCAAGACGGAGACATCCTGGTGGTCGCCGGCAAGGGCCACGAGCAGGGCCAGACCATCGCCGGCGTGACACATCCCTTCGACGACGTGGTGGAGACCCGCCTGGCCCTGGGGCTCGATCATGGTTGAGCCGCTCTGGACCTCGGCCGAGATCGCCGCCGCAACCGGTGGACGGGCGATTGGCGCGCCCTTCGTCGCCGCCGGCGTCTCCATCGACACCCGCACGCTTCAGCCTGGCGACCTGTTCGTCGCCCTGGCCGGTGAGCGGGATGGGTATGAATTTGTCGCGAGCGCCATGGCCAAGGGCGCGGCCGGCGCCCTGGTCACCCAGGCGGTGGACGGCCCGTCCCTGCAGGTTCCGAACGCTCTAAAGGCGTTGGAACAGCTTGGAATCGCGGCGCGCGACCGCGCCGCCGACGCCCGCCGCTGCGCGGTCACCGGCTCGGTGGGCAAGACCAGCGTCACCCAGGCCATCGCCGCCGCCCTGAAGCTGGCCGGACCCAGCCACAACTCGGTCTTGAGCTATAACAACCACATCGGCGTGCCCCTGACCCTGGCCCGTATGCCACGAAAGACCAAGCGGGCGGTGTTCGAGATCGGCATGAACCACTCGGGCGAGATCCGGCCCTTGGTGCAGATGGTCCGCCCGCACGTGGCCGTGGTGACCACCGTCGGCGCCGCCCACACCGAAAATTTCTCGGACGGCGAGGCCGGCGTCGCCCGCGCCAAGGCGGAGATTTTCGAGGGGCTGGAACTCAGCGGCGTCGCCATTCTCAACGCCGATAATCACTGGTTCGATCTCCTGAAAGCCGCCGCCGAGGCGCACGGCGCGCGGGCGCTGAGCTTTGGCCGGCACAAGGGCTGCGCCGCGCGGCTGATCGAGATGGAAACCGCCGCCTCCGGGGCCGTCGTCATCGCGGAAATCCACGGCCAGACCCTGCGCTTCCCCATCGCCCAGAGCGGCGCCCACTGGGGTCCCAACAGCCTGGCGACTATCTTGGCGGTGGAAGCGCTCGGCGCCCCAGTCGAGATCGCCCTTGAGGTCCTGGCCGACTTCGCTCCTCTGGCCGGGCGCGGCGAAACCCACCGGTTAGTCGTCGACGGCGCGCCCATCACCCTGATCGACGAAAGCTATAACGCCAACCCCATCTCCATGCGCGCCGCCTTGGCGACGCTGGCAGGTTCCAAGGCCGCCGGCCGCAAGATCGCCGTCCTGACCGACATGCTGGAAATGGGCGAGGATGCGCCGGCTATTCATGCCGCTCTCGCCGAGCCGATCGCCGCCGCCGGGGTGGATTTGGTGTTTCTGGCCGGTCCCGACATGCGCGCCCTCTGGGACATATTGCCCGCATCCGTGCGCGGCGCCTGGCGCGAAACCGCCGCCCTGCTGGCGATCGACGTGCGGTGCGCCATTGGCCCTGGCGATGTGGTCATGGCCAAGGGCTCCAAAGGATCGAAAGCCTCGCTGGTGGTCCAAGCCTTGCTGGACGCCGCACTGAACCCACAGACGGCCGCAACCGGGAAGACGCGCTGATGCTGTTTTTGCTCTTTCATGCGTTCGAGGTCCACGGGCAACACATCCCGATCTTCAACCTGTTCCGCTACCTGACCTTCCGCACCGGCGCGGCCCTCTTCACCGGCCAGGCTGTGGTCGGCCTGATGGGCAATCGCTTCATCGACTGGATGAGGAAGAAGCAGGGGCGCGGCCAGCCGATCCGCAAGGACGGCATCGAGCGCCACATCCTGGAGAAGGCCGGAACCCCCACCATGGGCGGCTTCATGATCCTGGCGGGCGTGATCGTCGGCACCCTGATCTGGGGAGACCTCGGCAATCCCTTCGTCTGGATCGTCCTGATGGTGACGACGGCTTTTGGCGGGCTCGGCTTTATGGACGACTACGCCAAGGTGACCAAGCAGACCACGGCGGGGGTATCTGGTTGGGTGAAGATCGTCATTCAGTTCGGCATCGCCGGGCTCGCCACCTATTTGATCATGGTCTCCTCGTTCCGTCCGGTGGATGCGGGGGTCAGCACATCGGTCGCCTTTCCGATCTTCAAGCAGGCGCTGCTGAACCTCGGCTGGTTCTACATCGTCTTCGGCATGATCGTGATCGGCGGCTTTTCCAACGCCGTAAACCTCACCGATGGGCTGGACGGCCTGGCCATAGCGCCGGTGATGATCGCCGCCGCCGCCTTCGGCTTCATCGCCTATCTGGTCGGCAACATCAAATTCGCCGACTACCTGCAGGTCCACTTCATCCCTGGGGTGGGCGAGATCGCTCCCTTCTGCGGCGCCCTGATCGGCGCCGGCCTGGGGTTTTTGTGGTTCAACGCTCCCCCGGCCAAGATCTTCATGGGCGACACGGGCTCCCTGGCGCTCGGCGGCGCGCTCGGCACCATAGCCGTGGCCACTAAGCACGAGATCGTGCTCGGCATCATCGGGGGCCTTTTCGTGCTCGAGACCGTTTCAGTGGTCGTGCAGGTGGCCTCCTTCAAGCTGACCGGCAAGCGCGTGTTCCGCATGGCGCCGATCCACCACCACTTCGAGCGGCTGGGCTGGCAGGAATCCACTATCGTGATCCGCTTCTGGATCATCTCCATCGTGCTGGCCCTGGCGGGCCTGGCGACACTCAAACTTAGATAGGGAAGGGCACAGGCAGTGATCAAGGTTCGCGGCTTTTCCGGCAAGCGCGTCGCCATCTTCGGCCTCGCCCGCACAGGACTGACGGCCGCTCGCGCCCTGATCGCCGGGGGCGCCGAGGTGGCGCTATGGGACGAAAAGCCCGAGGCCCGCAACGCCGCCATGAAGCTTGGTCTGCCCGTGGTCGATCTGGCGGCCGCCGAGTGGATCGATTTCGACGCCCTGATGCTGTCCCCCGGGGTGCCCCTGACCCATCCCACCCCCCACTGGACGGTGGAGCGGGCGCGCGCCGCCAATGTGGAGATCCTCGGCGATGTCGAGCTCTTCGCCCGCACCGTCAACGCCTGTTCGGAGGGGCGCAAGCCCAAGGTGGCGGCCATTACCGGCACCAATGGCAAGTCCACCACCACCGCCCTCCTGGGCCACATCGTCAAATCCGCCGGCAAGGACGCCCAGGTCGGCGGTAACATTGGCCTGGGCGTGCTCGGCCTGGAGGAGATGCACGGGGGCGCCGTCTATATCCTGGAGCTCTCCTCCTATCAGCTGGACCTGACCTCGAGCTTAAAGCCCGACGCGGCGGTCCTGCTCAATATCTCTCCCGACCACCTGGAGCGCCACGGCGGCATGGAGGGCTATGTGGCCGCCAAGCGCCGGGTGTTTCTCGATCAGGTGAAGGGCGACACCGCCATCATCGGCGTCGACGACGCCTATGGCCAGCAGATCTGCACCGAGATCACCGCCGCCAACCGCCGCACTATCCGCCCGATCTCGTCCGGCCGGGCCATCGGGCGGGGAGTCTACGCCCTTTCGGGAATGCTCTACGACGCCACCGGCGAACGTTCGGTGGAGGTGGCCGATCTCGCCAGCGCCCTGGCCTTGCCCGGCCGCCACAACTGGCAGAACGCCGCCGCCGCCTACGCCGCCGCCCTGGCGCTCGGGGTGTCGTCCAACGACGCGGTCCGTGGATTGATGACCTTTCCGGGCCTCGCCCACCGCATGGAGAACCTCGGCGCCATCGGCCGGGTGAAATTCGTCAACGACTCTAAGGCCACCAACGCCGACGCCGCGCGCCAGGCCATGAGCGCCATCCCCCGCTTCTACTGGATCGCCGGTGGGCGAGCCAAGGCTGGCGGCATCGAGGATCTGAAGGACCTCTTCCCCAAGATCGCCAAGGCCTATCTGATCGGCGAGGCCGCCGACGACTTCAAGACCACCCTCAAGGACCACGCTCCCGCCGTGATCGCCGGCGACCTGCACCGGGCGGTGGAGCTGGCCTATCGCGACGCCCAGGCGGCGGGCGAGGACGCGGTGATCCTGCTCTCCCCCGCCTGCGCCTCCTTCGACCAGTTCCCCGATTTCGAGGTGCGCGGGGATGCGTTCCGGGAGATCGTGCAGGAGTTCGGCGGCGAGCAGGGGCGGCAGCGGCTCGGGTGAGGGGTTGAAACCTTAGATTAACCCTGTTTGGGCACTGTAGGGCGGGCGTCCGACGCCTCCGCGCCCTGACGCCGAGAAGCCATGCCCCGCAAGACCGCCGCCCGCCAGACCCATGCCTTCGCCCGCACCGATCGTTCGCGGCTGGGCGTCTGGTGGTGGACCACCGACCATATTCTCTTGGGCACGGTGGCGGCGCTGATCGGCCTTGGCGTCATGCTCTCCTTCGCCTCCAGCCCTGCGGCGGCGGCGCGCATCGGCATTCACGATCCCTTCCATTTCGCGGTGCGCCAGTGCTTCTTCGGCGCGGCCGGGGCGGCGATCCTGATCTCCACCTCCATGCTCTCGCCGCGAGGCATCCGGCGACTGTCGTTTGGGGTCTACGCCGTCTCCATCCTCATTATGATGGCGCTGCCCTTCATGGGGCACGCGGCCAAAGGCGCCGACCGCTGGCTCTCCTTCGGCGGGTTTTCCCTGCAGCCGTCGGAGTTCATGAAGCCGGCCCTGATCTGCCTCGCCGCCTGGATGTTCGCCGAGGGGCAGAAGGGGCAGGGGGTGCCCGGCGTCTCCATCGCCTTTGCGTTATACGGTTTGGCGGTGGTGCTGCTTTTGATGCAGCCCGATGTTGGCCAGACGGTCTTGATCACCGTGGCCTTCGGCGCCGCCTTCTTTGTCGCCGGGGTGCCGCTGAAGTGGGTGATCGGCCTCGCCGGCACTGCGCTGGCCGGTTTCATCGGCGTCTATTTCGCCTTCAGCCACGTCTCTTCCCGAATGCACAAGTTCCTCTCACCCGACAAGGCTGACACCCACCAGGTGGACAAGGCGGCCGAGGCCATCGCCGCCGGCGGCTTGTTCGGCCGGGGGCCGGGCGAGGGGGTGATGAAGCGCCACGTGCCGGACCTGCACACCGACTTCATCTATTCGGTGGCGGCTGAGGAGTATGGGCTCATTTTTTCCCTGATGCTGATCGGCTTGTTCGGCATATTGGTGGTGCGGGGCCTCTATAAGGCGATGAAGCTGAACGACGCCTTCGAGCAGGTGGCCTCGGCCGGCCTGTTCGTGCTTTTGGGCCAGCAGGTGTTTATCAATGTGGCGGTGAACTTGAACATGATCCCCACCAAGGGCATGACCTTGCCCTTCATCTCCTACGGAGGATCATCGATGCTGGCCATGGGCCTCACCCTGGGCATGGCGCTGGCGCTCACGCGCAAGCGCCCCGGCGCCTACGCCAGTCCCGAAGACAGTCCCTACGCCGCCGGCGCCTTTGCCTGAGATCGCGCCCGTGGGCGGATCCAAGCTGGCCGTGGTCGCAGCGGGCGGCACGGGCGGACACCTGTTCCCCGCCGAGGCCCTGGCCCGCGCCCTGATCGCCCGGGGTTGGCGCATCGTGCTCGCCAGCGACGAACGGGTGGCCCAGCACGCGGGCGCCTTTCCGGCCGAGGATCACATCGCCCTTTCGGCCCGCACCTTCCGGCCCGGCGACCCGGTGGGCATGGCGCTCGCCGCCCTGGCCCTTGTGCAAGGGACGCTGCAGGCCCGCGCCGCCTTTGCACGGCTGAAGCCGGACGTGGTGGTGGGCTTTGGCGGCTATCCGTCAGCCCCCTCGATCCTCGCCGCTGCTAGTCTCGGTTTGCGCTCAGTGATCCACGAGCAGAACGCGGTGATGGGGCGGGCCAACCGCTTCCTTGCCCCCTTTGTCACCGACGTCGCCTGCGCCTTCCCGACGTTCGGCAAGGCTTCAGCCAAGGTGCAGGCAAAGGTGCAGGTGGTGGGCAACCCGGTGCGGCCGGCCATCCGCGCCCTCTACGACACCCCTTATCAGCCGCCCGGGGACAGCGGCCTGATCCACCTTCTGGTCACCGGCGGCAGCCAGGGCGCGCGCCTCCTGTCCGAGCTCACCCCTGCCGCCATCGCCACCCTGCCCGATGCGCTGCGAATGCGGCTGAAGGTCTGGCAGCAGGCCCGGCCGGACTCCATGGAGACCGCCCGCCGCATCTATGGCGAGGCGCTGGTCGACGCTGAGGTCGCTCCCTTCTTTCGCGACATCGCCGCCCGCCTGGGCGCCGCCCAGCTGGTGATCGGCCGCTCGGGTTCGGGCACGGTGAACGAGATCGCCATCGCCGGCCGGCCCTCGATCCTGGTGCCCCTGGCCATCGCCCTGGACGACGACCAGGGCCAGAACGCCAAGGCCTTGGGGGAGGGCGCGGTGGTGATCCGCGAGAGCGCCCTGACCGTGCAGAGCATGGCGGAGGCGCTGCAGACCCTGCTGACCGACCCCGCGCGCCTCGCCGCCATGTCCGCCGCCGCCCGCGCCATCGCCAAGCCGGACGCGGCTGAGCGGCTGGCGGATGTGGTGGAGCGCACGGCGGGGTGATGGCTATGGGCTATTGAAGGTTCGCGCGCCCTTCGCTAGGCCTTGCCCATGAACCTACGCCCCACGCCCTTCGACATCGGCCCGGTGCACTTCGTCGGCATCGGCGGCATCGGCATGAGCGGCATAGCCGAGATCATGCTGCGCATCGGCTATAAGGTGCAGGGCTCGGACGCCAAGGCCAGCGCCAATACCGAACGGCTGCAGGCCTTGGGCGCCGTCATCCACATCGGTCACGACGCCGCCCACATCGACGGCGCCTCCGCCGTGGTCTTCTCCACCGCCGTCAAGCCCGACAACCCCGAATACGCCGCCGCCCGCGATCGCCGCATCCCCCTGGTGCGCCGGGCGGAGATGCTGGCCGAACTCTTGCGTCTGGGTTTCTCCATCGCCGTGGGCGGCACCCACGGCAAGACCACCACCACCTCGATGATTGCCGCGCTTCTGGACGCCGGCGGCATGGATCCGACCGTGGTCAACGGCGGCATCATCAACGCCTATGGCACCAATGCCAAGGTGGGCGAGGGCGACTGGATGGTGGTGGAGGCCGACGAGAGCGACGGCACCTTCCTGCGCCTGAAATCCACCGTCGCCGTGGTCACCAACATCGATCCCGAGCACCTGGATCACTACGGCGATTTCGATGCGGTGAAGAAGGCGTTTTGCGATTTCGTTGAGAACATCCCCTTCTATGGCTTCGCCGCCGTGTGCCTGGATCACCCTGAGGTGCAGGCCTTGGCCGCGCGGGTGCAGAACCGGCGCCTGGTCACCTATGGCACCTCGCCCCAGGCCGAGGTGCGGGCCACCAATATCGGCATGAGCGCCGACGGCGCCCGCTTCGATGTGACCATCGCCGTGCGGGACGGCGAGCCGGTGGTGTTCGAGCAGCTGCATCTGCCCATGACCGGCCGCCACAACGTGCTCAATTCCCTGGCCGCCATCGCCGTGGCTCGGGAGCTCGGCGTCTCTCCCGAAGCGATCCGGGCCGGGCTGACGGGCTTTGGCGGGGTCAAGCGTCGGTTCACCACCACCGGCGTCGCCGGCGGCGTCAGGGTCGTCGACGACTATGGCCACCATCCGGTGGAGATCGCCGCGGTGTTGAAGGCCGCGCGCGAGGTGCAGAACGGCTCGGGCGGCAAGGTGATCGCCGTGGTCCAGCCCCACCGCTATTCCCGCCTGCAGGACCTGTTCACCGAATTCTGCAGCTGTTTCAACGATGCGGACGCGGTGATCGTCGCCGACGTCTACGCCGCCGGCGAGCAGCCGCTGGAGGGCGTCGACCGCGACCATCTGGTGGCTGGCCTGCGCCGTTTCGGCCATCGCCGGGTGTTGGCCCTGGACAACCCTGCGGAGTTGGCCGGTCTGGTGAAGGCTGAAGCGCAGTCGGGGGACCTAGTGGTGCTCTTGGGCGCTGGCGACATCACCGGCTGGGCCTATGCCTTGCCGGCGCAATTGGAGGCGCTGGGGTGAGGCGCGCGCACCGGAACCCCTCACCCTACCCTCTCCCCGGAGGGGAGAGGGGTTCTAACAGTGATAGCGCGGTGAAATCCCTCTCCCCTCCGGGGAGAGGAGGGGCCCGCGTCCCGGCAGGGACGTGGGAGGTGAGGGGAACCGCTGCGCCGTGCCGACCATGACCTGGCGCTCGCACCTCCCTCCCGTCGCCGGGCGCATCGCCCTAGACGCCCCGCTCGCGCCCTTCACCTGGCTGCGCGTGGGCGGACCGGCGGAGATGCTGTTCCTGCCCAAGGATGAAGCCGATCTTGAGGTCTTCCTAAAGGCGCTCGATCCCGCTGTGCCGGTGACGATGCTGGGCGTCGGCTCCAACACCCTGGTCCGCGACGGCGGGGTGGAGGGGGTGGTGATCCGTCTTGGCAAGGGCTTTGCCGAGATCAAGACCCTGGACCCCCACACCCTTTACGCGGGGGCGGCGGCGCTGGACGCCCAGGTTTCGAAGACGGCGGCTGAGGCGGGGATCGCTGGGCTAGAGTTCTATACTGGCGTGCCTGGGACCATCGGCGGCGCCCTGGTGATGAACGCCGGCTGCTACGGCGCCGAGACAGGCGACGTGCTGGTCGAGGCCTACGCCCTGACCCGCGCCGGCGAGCGGGTGATCCTGTCGAACGCTCAGATGGAATTTAGCTATCGCAGGGCGGCGGGCGCCGACGGACTGATCTTCACCGGCGCCCTTTATCGCGGAATTCTAGATGAGCCGGCGGCTATTCTCGACCGCATGAGCGCCATCACCGCCCGACGCGAAGCCGCCCAGCCGATCCGCGAAAAGACCGGCGGTTCGACCTTCAAGAACCCCGACGGCCACTCGGCCTGGAAGCTGGTGGATGAGGCCGGCTGGCGGGGCAAGCTCTATGGCCAGGCCATGTTCTCGCCTCAGCACGCCAACTTCCTGATCAACACCGGCGAGGCCGCCGCCGCCGACCTGGAGGGTCTGGGCGAGGCGGTGCGGGCGGACGTCTTGGCCAAGTTCGGGGTGGAGCTGCATTGGGAGATCAAGCGGGTGGGGCGGGGTTAACGACCGCGCCGTCTTCTCAGGGGAATTTCCGGCGTCGCAATTCTCCTTTTGGGAGAAGCATCTGAAAAAGAACAAAAATTCTTTCATAGTTGCCCATTGGGTTGCATCCTGCGCGCCAATAAGGCGTTGTTGGTCCAGAACGATTTCCTCTGATGGCGGAGGGGTGGAGCGCGCGATGAAGGCGAAGATGCTTGCCGTGACTGCAGCGGCCTTCCTGGCGATGGGCGCGGCGGTCCAGGCTCAATCCTATGATGGCACGCCGCCCTATGCGTCGAGCGCCTATGCGGGCGGCGGATACAGCGGTGGCGACGACTGCCAAGGCTTCACCCTAGCCGGCGTCCACGCCGGCGTTACGGTGCTCGGCATCAATGTTGGCGCCGGCGGCCGCGCCCGCATCGGTGGCGATTGCCGGGGCGGCGGCGGACAAGGCTATGCACCTTCGCCGGCCTATCAAGGCGCAGCCTACCAGGACGGCGGCTACCGGCAGGCCTATCAAGGCCAAGGCTATCAGGAGCAGGGCGGCTATTACGGCCAACCCCAATATGCTCAGCCTCAGTACGCCCCCGTTTACGCGGCGCCGGCGGCCTATGGCTACGCCCAGCCCGTCTACGCTCAACCCGCCCCCTGCGGCTGCGGCCAAGCCTATGGCTACGCTTCTCCCTACTGAGGTCCAAAAAAAACCCCGATGGTTTACGCAAATTAACTGTCCGGCCATCATCGGCTGAGAGAATGGCGGCTCTTCCTCCGGAGCCGCCCATGCCCGCACCGCTCGCCGGTCGCCATATCGCTGTCCTTCTGGGCGGCCTGTCCCCCGAGCGGCAGATCAGCCTTGTGTCCGGGGAAGCTTGCGCCAAGGCGCTGGAATCCCTCGGCGCCCGGGTGAGTCGGATCGACGCAGGGCGCGACCTCGCGGCCGCGCTCGCCAAGCTCAAACCCGAGATCGTCTTCAACGCCCTGCATGGGGAGTGGGGCGAGGACGGCTGCGTGCAGGGGGTGCTGGAGACCCTGGCCATCCCCTACACCCACTCCGGCGTGCTCGCCTCGGCCCTCGCCATGGACAAGGCCAAGGCCAAGGCCGTCTTGGCGGCGGCTGGCGTCATCGTTCCCGGCGGCGGTCTCTACGACCGGCACGTAGCGGCGGCCGAGCATGTCATGCCCCCGCCCTATGTGGTGAAACCCAACGCCCAGGGCTCTTCGGTGGGGGTTTTCCTAGTATTCGAGGGCGCCAATCGTCCGCCGCAAGACCTCGCCCGCGACGACTGGGCCTTTGGCGAGCAGGTGATGATCGAGCCCTATATCGCCGGCAAGGAGCTGGCGGTGGCGGTGATGGATCCGGCGGCCGGCGGCGTCGGCGCCCTGGGCGTCACCGACATCCAGCCCCACACCGGCTTCTATGACTATGAGGCCAAGTATGGCGAAGGCGGCTCGATCCACGTCATTCCCGCGGACATACCGCCGCACGCCTACGCCGCCGCCTTGGCCCAGGCCGAGCTGGCGCATAGCGCCTTGGGCTGCCGGGGGGTCACCCGCTCGGACTTCCGTTATGACGACATTAAGGATGAACTGGTTCTTCTGGAGGTGAACACTCAGCCCGGCATGACCCCCACCTCGCTCGCCCCCGAGCAGGCGGCGGCCCGGGGCGTTGACTTTGAACAATTGGTGCTCTGGATGGTGGAAGACGCTTCATGCCCGCGGTAATGCGCGGCGCGCCCAAGAAGGCGGGCCCCAAGGGCGGCCAGAGCCGATCCGCCCCCAAAGGCAAGGGCCGCGGCCCGACGCCTGCCTATGCGCCGTCAAAGCTTCGGGGCGCCGGGGCCGTGGGCCTGGATCACCGGGCGGCGCTGTGGGCGGCCATGGGTCTCTTGTGCCTGATCCTGCTGCTTACCGTCTTCACCGGCGGGCGGCTGCAGATGCTGGGCGGGCATATCGCCGACGCCATCGACCGTCAGTTCGCCAGCCTGGGCTTCAAGGTGCGCGCCGTGCATGTGGAGGGCGGCTCCAACTTCTCCACCCCCTATGTGATGCAGGCCGCCGGCCTGACCCAGGGCCAATCGCTGCTCGGTCTGAACCTGGAAGACCTGCGCGAGCGGGTGGAGCAGGTGGGCTGGATCAAGTCCGCCAAGGTGGTGCGCCTCCTCCCCGACACCCTGGTGATCGCCGTCACCGAGCGGCCGCGCCTGGCCGTCTGGCAGCACGGCGACCAGACCAGCGTGGTCGACAAGGACGGCCAGATCATTCCCGAGGCCGACGCGGGCCTGTTCACCGACCTGCCGCTGATCGTGGGGGAGGGCGCCAATGAGGCCGCCGCCGCCATGCTGCCGGAACTCGCCGCCCGCCCCGCCCTCACCGCGCGGCTGGAGGCCCTGGTGCGGGTCGACGGTCGGCGTTGGGACCTCAGGCTGAAGGATGGCGGCATCATCCAGCTGCCGGCGGCGCGCGAGGATGCGGCCCTGCTGCAGCTGGATCAGCTGGAGCAGAAATCGCGAATTTTGGAGACCGGCTTTGCGCGCATCGATCTGCGCGATCCGGAAATGATTGCGGTGCGTCCTAAGGGCGCCCCGTCCCAGCCTGCGCCCGTGGGCGCCGGCGTGGCCTCGGCCGCGACCGGCGCTTCGGCGGCGAAGGCGGGTTTGTAAGCGTAACCTCAGGAGGTCGTCGCAAAACGCGACGGTCGTTTGAAACGAAAGTTGGAACGGGCATGTCGCGGCTTGACGACCGGCGGGATACGCAAAATGGACTGAAGACCCTCGGTCGCACGCCCCTGGTTGCGGCGGTGGATCTGGGCGCCTCTAAGATCGGCTGTTTCATCATGAAGGGGGACGGCGCCAAGCGCGACACCCGCATGATTGAGGTTTCCGGCGTCGCCCATGTGCGCTCCAGGGGCGTCCGCGCTGGCGCCATCGTCGATGTGGAGCAGGCGTCGCAAGCGCTCGCCCAGGCGGTGGAGCGGGCCGAGACCATGGCCGGCGTCCACGTCTCCGGCGTGGTTTTGACCACCGCCGGCGGCCAATTGATGAGCCAGCGGGTCGCCGCCCAGGTCTCGCTGGGCGCCAAGCCGATCACCGATCACGACCTGTCTCGCGCCATCCAGATGGCCCTGGCCCAGACCCGCTTCCCCAGCCGCCGGCCCATCCACCTCTTGCCCATCGCCTGGAGCGTCGACGTGCAGCGTGGCCTGCGCGATCCTCGCGGCGGGTTCGGCCGCGCTCTGGGCTTGGACTTGCTGGTGGTCAGCATGAGCGAGACCGCCTTCGCCACCCTCAGCCACTGTGTCGAGCTGGCCCACCTGACCTTGGAGGGCGTGGTCGCCGCGCCCTTCGCCGCGGGCCTGGCCGCCCTTGAGGAAGACGAGATGGACCTGGGCGCCATCTGCATCGACATGGGCGGCGGCTCGACCTCGGTCTCGGTGTTTTCCGGCGGCTCCCTGCTGCATGTGGACAGCCTGGCCGTGGGCGGCCATCACGTCACCGCCGACATTGCGCGTGGGCTCTCCACCACCATCGCCGGCGCCGAGCGGATCAAGACCCTGCACGGCTCGGCCATCGCCTCGGCCAATGAAGATCGCGAGATGATCGAAGCCCCACCGCGCGGCGACGACCCCGGCGCGGGTCCGGTGATCGCCCCCCGCAGCTTGCTGAAAGGCGTCATCGCGCCCCGGGTGGAGGAAACCCTGGAGCTCTTGCGCGAGCGGCTGAAGATGTCCGGCTGCCCGATCGACTCGGGCGCTGGGGTGGTGCTGACTGGCGGCGCCTCCGAGCTTACCGGCGTGCGCGAGCTGGCGGTGCGGGTGTTCGATCGTCCTGTGCGCCTGGGGCGCCCCCGCCGCGCGCCGCATCTGGCTGACGCCGCTTCGGGTCCCGCCTTCTGCGCCGCCGCCGGCGTCTTGCACCGCGCCGCCTTCGGTCCTCGCGAAGCCGTCGCCGGCCGCGCGCTTTCCTTCACTCAGCAGCCTCAGACCCGCGAAGCGGTAGATCCCAACGCCGGGGTGATCGCCCGCGCGGCGGGCTGGCTGCGCTCCAACCTCTAAGGGGCTGCAGCCGCCATCTGCAAGCCGGCCATCGGCACCCAATAGTCCTGCGGCGCGGCGGTCACCGGCGCAGGGCGGGGCGCCAGGGCGGCCACCGTGGTCGCGGGCCGCGAAGTCCCGGAGGCGGAAATCACGCACTGGGCGGTGTCGATCATGGCGTGTTGGCCCAGGCAGAAGATGTCCTCATAGTGGGGTCCAGCCACCGCCAGGCACTGGAAGAGGTTGAGCTTGGCCATGCTCAGGCATTCGCCCGCGCTGTGATCGGCCATCAGGCTCATGTCCCTCTGCACATTCTCTTCCCCCGCCTGACCGAGGATGGCCAGGGCGGCCAAGGCCAGCCCCCGGCGCAGCACCGCCGACGAGGCGCCTTCGCCGAGCGGGAAGCCCGCGTTCTGCTCGGCCAAAGCCAGTTTCAGCAGGCTGCCAGTCTCGTCCCTCGTGGGTGAGAGCCGGGTGGCGGAGAGGGTCTTGGCCGCAGCCAGCCCCACTTCCGGAGCCGGGATCGCACTCTTGGACCAATCGGCGTGCTGTACGTCATAGGCCTCCTGCTTCATCTTCAGCCCGGCGGTCATCAGGCTGTCGCCCTGGCGACGGAGCGCCGCGCTGGCCCGGGCTGAGGCGGCGTCGGCGCCCGAGAAGGTGCGCGCCGAGTCCGGGTTGGCGATCAGGCTGGCGGCGATGGACTGAACCCGGGCGGGGTCGCCCCCGGCGGCGGCCAGAACCCCCTGCACAAAGGTCGGCTCCTGCAGGGCGATGATGGCCGCATAGGCGATCGCGCCTTCCTGGAACTGTTTGGGCTCATAGGCGGCGCCGGCTCGCACCTCGCGGGCCACCCCGTCGCCGTCGGTGAAGAGAGGGCTGAGGGCGGCGGCCGCCTTCATATAGCTGAGATAGGCGCTGGCCGATTGCACGATCTGCGGGGCCAGGGCGGCTCTCGCGGTGGGCGCTGCGGGCTGGGCCTGTTCCAGCGGCGGCGGAGCGACCGGCCCGGTCGTCGGAGGCGCTGCGCTCGCCAGGGCGGCGCCCGGCGAGCCGACGGCGGGCAGGGGCGCAGGCGCGCCGATGTCGGCGGTGGGGCGCGCCATAGGATCGCCCGCCGTGGCGGCGACCGCCACCGCTGCGAGCGCCGGAGCCGCGAGTGGGGCCGCCGCTAAGGCTTGCATCTGCGGGAGTGATGCTGGGGCCGGCGACGACGTTGGGGCGACGGGAGCCTCTAGCGCGGCCGGGGGCGCCGCCGGCGGCGGTGTGAGTGCTTCATTGGCCGGGGGCGCGTAGGGCGCCGGCATGGTGCGGGCGGCGTAGGCCGCCTGCTGCTGCCGCCACTGGCGCTGAGCCCAGGCGCGGCGTTGGGCGTCATAAGGATTATAGTCCTGGCCGTTTTGGTCATTCGGCGCCTGGACGTAACGGCCTTGGTATGCAGGCGTCTCGCCGTAAGCCTCTTGGGAATAGGGGCCTTGGGCGTAAGATCCTTGGTTATAAGGCCCTGGATTGTAAGGGTTTTGAGCATAAGGAAGCCGTGGCGTGTAGCCGCCTTGGGAATAGGGCCCGCCGGCGTCGCCGGGTGGATAATAGGGGTTTGGAGCTTGCCAGTAGCCAGGGCTGTCCTGGGCGGCGGCGGCATAGGCGATTAGGCTGGTCGACGCCACAAAGACGGCCAGCAGCGAACGGCCCGACACGAGGCTGATAAGCATGATGTTTCCCCAACTGACGCCCGAGAATTACACGCTACAATATCGACTGAGGTCTTAAAGAAGCTAGTTAATCGAAGCTTAGCCGTGCAAATGGCGTTCACAAAATGTTACGATCTGGAACCTTTTTTCATAATACGTTGTGGGTCGCCAATCCCTTGATCTTGGAGAGATTTGTCTTGGGGATGGCGGAGACGAAGGGACCACTGGTTTTAGCCTTGTCGCGCCCAAGTTCCGCCCAAGCTGCGGTGAATGCCGTTGGGATTTCGGCGTCTATCGGCGCGCGGGACAGACCCAGCCGGCGGCCCTTGGCGGCGGTGACGATCGGGGCCCACAGGTCGAGGTTGTCGCCCGGTCCTGTCGATGGCGCTTGCCCGTCCAGTCCCGCCAATAGGCTCGCCAGCGCCATCAGCTCCGGGCCGGTGGTGACGATATGGACCGCCCCAGCCGACTCAACATCCGGCAGGTCCCGCAGCGCGGCGGCGAGGCCGGCCAGGGCCATCCGCTCCGCCGTAGTGTGGCGATCCCCGCCGGCGGCGCCGCCTATCTGTCCCTGGCCCAGGCGCACGAAGGCCCAGCCGCCGCAGCGATAGACGGTGGAATAGGCGGATGAAGTCCAGATCTGAAGGGGCATGGCCTTCGCCTAGCGCCGTTGTGCGACGGCGTCACCCTCGTCGGCGGCGGCCTCGCGAGTTAGTGGCGGCTCAGCCGACGTAGCGCATGGCCACATCGCATCGTTCATAACGAGTCCCGAACTCGTCCATGATCTGCGCATCGTGGGCGAACCCCAGCTTCTCATAGAGGTGGATGGCTGCGGCGGACTTCTTGTTGCTGAGGAGGTAGAGGGTTTCAGCCCCCATGGCCCTGGCCCGCGCGATCACGGCCTTGAGCAGAAACTCCCCCGCCTTGCGTCCGCGCGCCGATTCCAAGACCCCCATCTTGGTCAACTCGAACCGACTCTCCCCAGTCTTCTGCAGGGCGCAGGCGCCGACCACGCCAAGGCCCTCCGCCTCCACGAACAGGATGGCCCCGCCGGGATCGATGATCCGCGCGCGGGGGTTGTCCAGCACGTCGCGGTCGGTAGCTTCGAGCCGGTACATGGCGGAGATCCATTGAGCGTTGATGGCGGAGAAGGCCGGGACGAGGTCGTCGGAAAATTCGCGAATGGTCAGCCCGGCGGCGGCCGCCGCTTGGGCGCGGATGTGCAGGGGTTGCTCAGCCAGCATAGCCTCGATGGCGGCGATCTGATCGAGGAAGGAGCCCGATAGGCCCTGGATCATCTCCTCTACCGCCGCTTCGATCTGCGGCCAGACCATCAGCTTGGAGCGGGCAAGGGCGGCCTCGCCCGCGGCCGTGAGGGAGATGGTCTTGTGCCGCTGATCGCGACGCCGGCGGCTCATCTCCACCAGACCCATCTCGATCAGCCGCGAGACCGCGCGGGTCACCGCCGGCTGGCTGAGCTGCATGGCCTGGGTCAGTTCGCCGATAGTGTGCGGGCCATAGCGATCCAGTGTGGCCAAGAGGGGATACTGGCTCGGCTGGATCTCCAGCCCCGCCCCCTCCGCCACCCGCACCACATCCCCCTGCATCCGCTCCGCCAGCCGCTTCAGCCGGCTGCCAAGGAACAGGTGGCCGCGTTCGGTGAGGACATCGCCGCTCATGGGAGCTCCTGTATGCTAAGGCATATAGTGCGCTATATTATGTTCTCTCCGCAAGAGGGCGGCGTTCAGCAATCCCAGGGGTGCTTCGTCAGCCTTGGGAAGAGTCTCATCCCATTTACGCGCCTGGGAAAATCTGTCGCATCACCTTCACCTCTTGGGCTTCTTGACGCATGCTGACGAATCGAAACGGTGGATAGAAGCGAAAATACTTTAGTTGAATCAAAGAAAAAGATGCTGCCAAGCTGGACCTTCATCCGACTCAGCCTATTCAGGTTAACCACGGATTAAGGATAAGGGCCTTCTATCGACTCAGACTGGCGCGCTAGGATTCGGCGCATCGTCGCTTTCGATAAGGCCTTCGGTTAGGACATAAAGACCATGGCGATCAATCTTTCAGCTCCTCGCGCCACTGAACTGAAGCCCCGCATCGTTGTCTTCGGCGTTGGCGGCGCCGGCGGTAATGCGGTCAACAACATGATCGAAGCCGGCCTGGAGGGCGTCGAGTTCGTCGTCGCGAACACCGACGCCCAGCAGTTGCAGTTCGCCCGCACCGACCGGCGCATCCAGCTCGGCATGACCACCACCCAGGGGCTGGGCGCCGGCGCCCACCCCGAAGTGGGCATGAGCGCGGCCGAGGAATCCATCCCCGAGATCTTCGAGCATCTTGACGGCGCGCACATGGTGTTCATCACCGCCGGCATGGGCGGCGGCACCGGCACCGGCGCGGCCCCGATCATCGCCAAGGCCGCCCGCGAGCGCGGTATCCTGACGGTGGGCGTGGTGACCAAGCCTTTCCAGTTCGAGGGGCGCCATCGTATGCGCCTGGCCGACGCCGGGGTGGGCGAGCTGCAACGGTTCGTCGACACCCTGATCGTCATCCCCAATCAGAACCTGTTCCGCGTCGCCAATGAGCGCACCACCTTCGCCGAGGCCTTCGCCATGGCCGACCAGGTGCTGCACTCGGGCGTCCGCTCGATCACCGACCTGATGGTGCTGCCGGGCCTGATCAACCTCGACTTCGCCGATGTCCGCACGGTGATGACCGAGATGGGGAAGGCGATGATGGGCACCGGCGAAGCCTCCGGCGAAGACCGCGCCCTGATGGCCGCCCAGAACGCCATCCAAAACCCGCTCCTCGACGAAGTGTCGCTGCGCGGCGCCAAGGCTGTCTTGGTCAATGTCACCGGCGGTCCGGACATGACCTTGCTGGAAGTGGACGAGGCGGCCAACGCCATCTCCTCCGAAGTCGATCCCGAGGGCAATATTATCTTCGGCGCCGCCTTCGATCCCAGTCTTGAGGGCAAGATCCGGGTTTCGGTGGTGGCCACCGGCATGGACGGTGGCGTGATGGCCGCCGCTGTCGAGACCGCCAACCGCAGCGCCGTCTCGCGTCCGATCGTCGCCGAAACCACCCGCGCCGCCCAGCCGGGCCCCTCTTCGGCGCCCGTGGCGCCGGCCGCCTCTTACGGTCACGTCGAGCATCACCAGCCCCTGACCCTGACCGCACCCGAGCCCCCAGTGGTCGCCCCGCGCCAAACGGAAATCGTCCGCCCGGCCGAAGCGGCCCGCGCGCCGGAGCCTGCACGCACCATCCGCATTGTCGATCCGGCGGTGGATCAGGACGATGATCTCTATCTATCGCCCCCGGCCGCCGGCCCGAACATCGAGCCGCCGCGCATCTATATGCGCCCCGCCGCCCCGGCCACCGAGACCCGCCGCGCCCCGCCCAGCAATCCGCTGCCCGATCCCCGTCAGGCGCCTGAGCAAAAAAAGGGTTGGATGAGCCTATTTGGCGGTCGCCCGCGCTACGACGCGCCGGCGCAGCCCCAGGCGTCTCAGCGCGGTCACGGCGGCGGTCAGGCCGCGGTGCAGCATAGCGAGCCCGAACAGGTCGAATCCCACGAAGACCTGGAAATTCCCTCCTTCCTCCGCCGCTTAGCGAATTAAACCCGTTACCTGCCGCCTTTGTTTTGCCCCCGGTTCGGACGAAACATTGGGAAACAGGAGTTGTCTTGTAGCGTTGCAGTAGCAAGCCCAAGACATCACGGTGCGGTAGAGGCGGCCAGTTAAGGGCGTCCGTCGCGAGGGATAGATCGTGGTGGATTTCGAGGTTTGGCAGCATACAGTCGCTGCCTCTGCGGCTTGCTCGGGCGTCGGCGTACATAGCGGACGCCATGCCCAGTTAGTGGTCAAGCCCGCGGCCGTAAACACCGGGATCGTCTTCGTCCGCACCGATATCGCCGACCGCAACAATCGCGTGCCCGCCCTGGCGGCCGGCGTGGTGAAGACCCAGCTGAACACCGAGATCGCCAACGGCGCCGGCGTCGCCGTCTCCACCATCGAGCACCTGATGGCCGCCCTGGCCGCATTGCGCATCGACAATGCGGTGATCGAGATCGACGGCCCCGAATGCCCGATCATGGACGGTTCGGCCTTGCCGTTCGTGCAGCTTCTGGATCGCGCCGGCCGCAAGGTGCAGGACGCGCCGCGCCGCTTCATCGAGATCCTTGAGCGGGTGGAAGCGGCTGGCCCCGGCAAGACCGCCGCCCTTTCCCCCAGCGACGTGTTCGAAGTGGATTTCGAACTTCGCTACGCCACGCCGGTGATCGGGACTCAGCGCATCGCCCTGGAGGTGACCGAACAGAGCTTCCGCCAGGAGCTGGCCGCCGCCCGCACCTTCGGCTTCGTGCACGAGGTGGAAAAGCTGCAGGCCATGGGTCTGGCCCTCGGCGCCTCGCTCGACAACGCCGTGGCCATCGAGAACGACGCCATCGTCAACGAGGGCGGCCTGCGCATGGAGCGTGAGTTCGTGCGCCACAAGGCCCTGGACGCGGTGGGCGACCTCTACACCCTGGGCGCCCCGATTCTCGGCCGGTTCGAGACCGTCTGCGGCGGCCACGCCCTGAACAACCAGCTCTGCTGTATGTTGCTGGCGCGACCGGACGCCTGGCGAATCCGCAGCTTCGCGCCCGAGATGGCCGAAGCGGTCTAGATCGACGGTCCGCGTCGCTGTGGCGGCGCCGACCCTAGTCTATCCAACGCCAGCACGGTCTGGTCTTGGGCGACGAACTGTCGTCCAAGACCCACCATCGATAGGTCGTTAGGCCGCCGCCTTCACGCCGGCGTTGCTGAGCCATTCCAGGATCTTGGACTTAGGCATGGCGCCGACCGTCATCGAGGCCATCTGGCCGTCCTTGAACAGCATCATGGTGGGGATGCCGCGCACGCCGTAGCGCGAGGGGGTGCTTGGGCTGTCGTCGATGTTCAGCTTGGCCACGGTGACCGAACCGGCGAGCTCCTCGGAGATCTGCTCCAGGGCGGGGCCGATCTGCTTGCAGGGGCCGCACCATTCGGCCCAAAAATCCACCAGCACCGGTTGGGTCGATTTCAGAACGTCTTGCTCAAAGCTGGCGTCGGTGACCTGGATGGTCATGGCATTCCTCCAATGCGGGGCGATCGGCCGCGCTCTAGCGGCAAGATGTAGGCGTTCGCGCGCGGCAATCAATCGGTTTCACGGAGCCGCGCCAAGGTCGAGACTATCAAATTCTCTGGCACAGGCATCAGCTTGGGTCCGTCGGTCCACACCAGGGCCGCCTCCACCGCGCGTCCGGGGAAGATCGCGCGCAGCACCGCCACATAGATGGACATCTGCGCCAGATAGGCGTCGTCCGCCTCCTCGATGCGGTTGGGGGAGGGGCGGTTGGACTTGAAATCCACCACCAGCACGCGATCCGCCGTCACCACCATGCGATCGACCCGGCCGGAAATGGCCAGCCGCGCCGGTAGGCCGGGGGCGGAGCCGGCCACCGCCGCCTCGGCGCGCGAGCCCTCGCCGAACACCTCGGCGAAGCGGGGATCGTTCAGCACTCCCAGCGCCGCCTCGGCCATCTCCGCCCGCTGGTCGTCGGTCAGATCCCGTTCCTTGGCCAAAAGGCGCCCGGCGCCGATCGCGCGGGCGTGGGGCGGCAGATCCGGCAGGATCTGCAGCAGCCGGTGGACGATGTCGCCCCGCCGAAAGCGGCCAAGGCCGGCGCTCTGGGCCAGTGGCGAGGGAGCCTCGCCCCGCTGAACGTCGGCGTAGGTGGAGGGGGAGGCGTAGCGCTGCACCGTTTCGACCGCCGCAAAGGTGCTTAGCCAACTCGGGGGTGACGGAACGCCCTCGACCCCGGCGGCTTCCTGCAACGGCGCGCGGCTTGGATCGGCGCCGAAGCGACGAAGCGCCAGCCCCTCGGCCTCCAACTCGCGCGTGGCCTCGGCGATCCGCGGTCGGGCGAAGGCGGTCTCGATGCGGGCGTACCAGGAGGCGGGCGGCGGCGTCTTGTCGCGCGCCGAAAGGCGGCCGGTGACAATCACCCGGTCCCGCGCGCGGGTCAGCGCCACGTAGAGGAGGCGCAGCTGCTCCTCCGCCGTGCGTTCCTCGATGCTAAGGCGCGCCTCGGCCGAGGCCTCGCAGTCGTCGGCCTTGCGCGGGGCGAACAGGAAGCCGCCTGCCTCGGTCTTCAAAAAGGCGCCGCGGTTGGGCGGCGGCTTGGCGGTGGTGTCGGGCAGGATGACGATGGGCGCCTCCAGCCCCTTGGCCCCGTGCACGGTCATCACCCGGACGTCGCCGCCCCCTACACATTCAGAGTCGGTGTCCAGCTCCCCTTTCACCTGGATGTCCGCGTGCTCCAGGGCGGCGGTGAGGCGCTCCAGATCGTGGATCCCGCGTCCCTCGGCGGCCAGGGTTTGGGCCATCACCTCGTCCAGGGCGTCCTCGGCTTCGCGGCCGAGGCGGGTGAGGATGCGCTGGCGCATGGAACGGCCGGCGGGATCGAGCTGCGACATTACCCGGCCGAGGAAGTCGAACGGCGTCCTGCGCACGGCCTCGCGCCGCGCCCAATCGAGGAAGGCGTGAGCCTCGCGCCAACCCGCCCGCTCCTGCGCCCGCCGGCCCAGCGCGGCCCACAGCGACCCCTGCCGCCCGTAGGCGAGGTCGTAGAGCCCTTGTTCATCCACGTCGCAAAAGGGGCTGCGGAGCAGTTCGGCCACCGTCAGGTCGTCGGCGGGAAACAGGCAGAAGCGACAGAGCGACAGGATATCCTGGAACACCACATGGTCCGACAGCTTCAGCCGGTCGGCGCCCGCCACCGGCAGGCCGGCCTTCTTCAGGGCGCGGATGATTTCCTCGAACAAGGCGTCGCGCCGGCGCACCAGGATCAAGACGTCGCCGGCGGTGGCGGGGCGGAGGGTCGGGGCGCCGGGATCGCCTTTGGCCACCACGGTCTGGCCCGAGGTGATGGCGCGCACCTCCTCGGCGATGCGACGGGCCAGGCGTTTCCTGGCGGTTTCCGGCGGCGTGGCGTCCAGCGGCGCGTCCCAGGCTTCCGGCGGCTCATGGGGCTCGTCCTGAAAGATCGGCCAGAGGTCCACCGATCCGTAGCCTGGGCCGCGCACGGCGAGGTGCTCGATGACGTCTTCCCCAACAGGTGGACGCACAGCGTTGTGAGTTGCGGAGTCGGCGAAAACCTCGTCCACAAACTTCAAAACTTCAGGGGTCGAGCGCCAACTTTCCGTGAGCAGCGGGACCTCGAAATCCCGCCCAGCCTCGCAGGCGCGAGCGCTATAAGCCTGTGTCTGCAGAAGTAGCTGCCCAGGGTCGGCGCCTTGAAAGGAATAGATCGACTGCTTGGCGTCCCCAACGGCGAACAATGTTCGCACAAAGTGCGTTTGGGCAGTCATTTGCCGTCCGCCCTCGCCGACGAAGAACTCGCCTGTAAGGGCCTCCAGGATTTCCCACTGCTGCGGGCTGGTGTCCTGGGCTTCGTCGAGCAGCACGTGGTCGATGCCGCCGTCGAGCTTGTAGAGCACCCAGGCGGCGTCAGCCCGCTCGGTCAAGAGCTGCTTGGTGCGAGCAATCAGGTCGGGGAAGTCCAACACCCCGCGCCTCGCCTTCTCCGCCTCGTATAGGGTGGCGTAGGCGTGGGCGAGAGTGAGGGCGCGCACGGTGTCGCGGGCCACGTGGGCGGCCTTGGCCCGCTTGCAGACGTCATGCAGGCGGGTCTGCTCGTCCTTCAGGAAGCCCAGCACGGCGCCCGGGAGCCCCGCCGTGCCCATCTTGGCGCGAGGCTCGCCCTTTTCGGTGGAGAAGAGCCGCCAGATGTCGGCGAAGGCCCCGCCCTCCGCCTCCGCCAGGGCGGCCATGGCTTGGCCGAGGGTCAGGTCGGTGGACTTGCTGCTGGCCAGCAAATGCCCGACCGCGCCCCGCCACTGCGCCCAGTCGCAGGCGGCGACGGCGGCCTCCTCCAACGCCTCGGGATCGACGGGTTCGTCGTCGAAGTCGCACACCCGCCAGACGTTGGCGGCCGCGCCTTCCAGGCCGCCGTGGGCGTCTAGATAGGCCCCGATCGCCGCCCGCTCGGTCTCGAAGGTCTTCAAGAGGCCCTCGAAGGCGCCGATGTCCAGCTCGATGGCGAAGTGGGCGTAGGCGGCGGCGATGGCGCCATCGGGGTGAGCGGAGGCGAACAAAGCGAGGGCGTCGCGGGCGCCGGCGGAGACCTCGGCCGCCGCCGCGTCCTCCATCACCCGGAAGCTGGGCGAGACCCCGGCCTCCAGCGGGAAACGGCGCAGCAGCTTTTCGCAAAAGGCGTGCAGGGTCTGAATCTTCAGCCCGCCGGGGGTCTCCAGGGCGCGGGCGAACAAGCGGCGAGCGGCGGCGAGGTCGTCCGCCGCCTCGCCCAGATCGACCAGCTTCTGGGCCAGGGTCTCGTTCCCCATCACCGACCAGCCGCCGAGCGTCTCGTACAGTCGGCGCTGCATCTCTGCCGCCGCCGCCTTGGTGTAGGTGACGCAGAGGATGGCTTCGGGCCGCGCCCGGTGCAGCAGCAGCCGCGCCACCCGCTCCACCAGGGTCTTGGTCTTGCCCGACCCGGCATTGGCGGCGACGAAGGCCGAGATGCGTGGGTTGGCGGCGCGCAGTTGCGGGTGGATGGTCATAAGACTTCTCCGCCGCGCAGTGGGGGAGGGGCAGGGTTGGAAGTCGCAGTTCCAAGAGCCCTTAAGACCCATGGTGGAAGGTTACGGCGAGGTCGTCTGAAACTGTCACGGACGGCCCCGAAGGGGCCGCCGCGGAGCGGCGCGCTTCGCGCGTCCTTGACAGCCTCAGACGATCGCCGACAATTTGCCTCCATGGACTTAAGGGCGGGTCTGGCCGGTTGGGTTGCACCGGCGGCGGAAGCTGGCGAGTCAGCGCCATATCCGGAAACGGTGTCATCCCCATCCCTTCCCCCATCGAGGGAGAAGGGAGCCAGCGCCACATCTTGCAACGGTAGCGAAGCCGTCATTCCCCCGCCTCCCCGTCGCCGGCTTCGCCCATCACGTGCCACTCGTAGAGGCGCGACAGGTGGTCGAAATCGCCGCCGCGCTGGGCCAGGAACTGGGGCGCGGTCCAGGCGAGGTACGGCGTTTCAGGATCATCGAAGCGGGCGATGCGGCGCACCAAGCCTTCCATCGCCGCTTCGGCCAGCTCCAGCGCGGTATGGCCCTTCTTGACGCCGGACTTCACCTCGCCGGCGACGCGGCGGCCGATGGCGCGCACGTAAAGCAACTCGCCCGGTGCAGGCAGGCCCAGGTCCGCGAACCCACCACGCATGAGGATCGCGGCGGTCAGGGTCAGCTGGGGGTAGAAGCCGGCCTTCACCTGCTCGGGCGTGGGCGCCGCACCGGTCTTGAAGTCGAGCACGTGGACCAAGGGCCCGAACTCCCCGGCCGCCAGCTCGATGCGGTCGGCCTTAGCGGTTAGGGTGAAGGGGCGGCCCTCGACGGTGAAGCTCAGGGCGCCTTCGCGCTCCACCGCCAGGGTTTGCAGATTGGCGCGCCGATCCAGTTCGAACGCCGCCGCCCAGCCGCCTAACCGCTGCGCCAAGGTGCGTTCGCGGGTCAAGGCGGCTTGCGGGAAGCCCTCGTCCTCCAGCGCCTCGATCACCAGCCGGGCGAACAGGGAGCCGGCGTCCCCGGGCGTCCCGTCCGTATGGGCCTCGGCGAATAGCTGGAAGGCTTTGTGGATAGCGGTGCCCCGGCGCGAGGCGGCCATCTCTGCATCCGGCCGGTCGAGCAGGCGCAGCCCCAGGATGTCGCGGGCGTAGACGGCGTAGGGGTCGCGCACCCAGGTCTCGACGCGGGTGACCGGCATCTTGCGGGGGCGGGCTTCCACCGGCGGACTCGGCGCGGGGCGTTCAGCAGGGCGCAGGGTTTCGGGGCGCGGATCGATGGGGGCGTCCAGGGCGTCGGCCCAGGCCTCCACGTCGCGGCGGCGGGGCAGGACCAGGCCGGCGCCCTTGGCCAGGGTCTCCAGCCGCCACAGCCAGCGCGACTTCACCGCCGGCTGGCCGCCCCGGCGCTCGGTGGAGATCAGGATCACTTCGGGGGCGCAGGCGGCCTGGGCGAAGTCGTGGGCGGAGAGGCCGATGCGGCGCTCGGGCGGGGGAAGGCCGAGCTTGGCCCGCATGGGCCGCGACAGGAAGGGATCGACGGGGGGGCTTTGCGGCCAGACCCCCTCTTCCAGTCCGGCCAGGATCAGCCGGTCGGCGCGCACCAGGCGGGCTTCCAGGGCGCCGAGGATGCGCAGGCGTGGATGGTTGGCGCCGCCAGTGCGCACGTGCGCCTGGGCCAGCAGCGCCTCGATCACCGTCGCCGCGCCGATGGGATCGAGCCCCCCCATCGGCGCGCCATCCTCAATGAGAGCGGCGATGAAGCTGGCCGCCGCCTCGCCGCCTGCGCCGGACCAGAGAGCGCCCAACGTATCGGTCTCGTCGCGGGCCAGCGCCTCCAGGGCGCCGCCGAGCGCGCGGGCGGCGTCGGAAAGGGTGGCGTCGCCGGGGAGCAGCGGGACGGCGGCGAGGGTCAGCGCCTGCTCCAGCGCGCGGGCCAGGGCCAGGCCGGCGTCGAAACCGGCGGCGCGCTCAGGGCTCTGGGCGTCGCCATCGCGGGGTGGGCGGTCGCGGGCGTCGATCAAGCGCTTTCGCACGCCCGACCAATCGCGGGGGCGGGGGCCGCGCAGGCCGTAGCGCTCCAGGCTTTTGCGCCCGGCGACGAGGGTGGCGGCGTCTACGCCCAGCCGCACCAGCGGGTGCTTGAGGATGGTGAGCACGGTGGCCGGATCGAGCGCGCCTGTGGCGGCGCGGGAAACCAGGGCGATCAGCACCCCGGCGGGATAGTCGGTCAGGGGGCGTCCGGCGGAGCTGTCCACCTCCACGCCCCAGCGGGCCAGCCGCGCCGATACGCGCCGGGCCATGGCCTGGTCGGGGGTGATCAGGGCGGCGGTTTCGCCCGGCCGCTCCAGGGTTTCGCGCAGCAGCAGGGCGGCCAGGGCGGCGGCCTCCTCCTCATTGCGGGCGGCGGCGAGGGAGAGGCCGGCGAGGCCTTCCGCGATCGGGTCGGCTTCGCCGCCGCCTTGGGTGCGGAGGGTCTCGATGATGCGTAGCCAGTCGGCGGTGGCGTCGGGCGGGCGCAGGGCCTCGTTCACCACCCGGCGGCGGGCGCGGCCGGCGCTGGCGGCTTCATCGGTGGGCCAGCGCTGGATAGCGGCGCGGGGAACGCCGGTGCGGTCGAGCAGGCGCTTCATCGCGCCCTGGGGATGGGCTTCCTCCACCTGGTCCCAGGCGTCGTCGGCCAAATCGAGATCTAGCCCCGGCAGCACTACGCAGCCCTTGGGCGCTGAGGCGATCACGGCCAGGAGGTCGGCGGTGGCGGGGTCGGTTCCCGTGGAGCCGGCGGCGATCAGGGGGCGGCTGGGTGGGCCGGCCGACCACTGGGTCGCGAGGCCGCGCAGCAAGGCGGTGCGGCGTTCATTGACGTCCAGCAGGCCGAGTTCGCGCAGGCGGGCGGGCCAGAGGTCGGTCGCCAGCCGCAGCACGTCGGCCGAGGTCTTCCAGTGGGCGGCCATGTCGTCATCGACCAGTGTACCCAGCTTGCCTGAGGGCTCCAGCTCCTCGATCTGCACCGAATCCAGGAGGGCGCCGAGCGCATCGCCAAGCTCCAGGGCTGAGGCGGCGTCCAGGCTGCGCTGGAACAGGGGGGCGTGGTCGGCGACTAGCCGGGCCAACTCAAAGCGGCGCTGGCTGGGGGTGATGGCGGGGGGTAAATCAAGTGTCAGATCGCCCGGCTCGAACGGCGGTTCGCCTTCGTCGAGGTCGCCCAGGGCCAGGATCTGCGGCAGCAACAGCGCCTTGCCGCCGGTGGCCTTCAGGAAAGCCTCTCCAAGCGAGCGCGCGCCCCGCCGGGTGGGGGTCAGCACCACCGCGTCGGCAAGGGATTCCGGTCCTTCGGCGGAGAGGACGGCGTAGAGGGCCCCAGCCAAATCCTCCAGGAACGGCCGGTGGGCCGGGATGGTGAACCAGCGAGGGCTTGGATTTGAGAAGATTGGGCCGGCGAAGATCACGGGGATGTGGACGCGGCCAGCCGCGCCTCGGCTGCGTCACGGGCGGCGGGATCGCCGACGTGCATCCAATCGCCCTCCATAACCGCGCCATAGAGCCGCCCCGCCGCCGCCCAATCGGCCCAGAAGGGAAACAGGCCGAACTCGGTCTTGGGCGCGGCGTAGATGGGGCGGGGATCGACGATGTGTACGCCCATGTAGTTGAGCGGCGCGGTCGCGGCGCCGGTGATGCGGCGGGGGGCCAGGCGCCCCTCGGCGTCCATGGCGAAGTCGCCCGCGCCGTCAAAACCGCTGGTGTGCTCCATGCGCGCCAACAACAGGCGGGCGGCCATGCGCTCAGGGTCGAAGCCCTGGCAGAGGGCCTGGATTGCACCGGATGCGGGCCGAGCGAAAGAAGCGCCGTCTTCGATCCAAACGCTGTCGATGTTGACGACCAGGATCGGCGCCTCGGCCAAGAGCGGCCGGGCGAATTTGATGCCGCCGCCGGTCTCCAGCGGCGAGAAGTGAGCGCGCTCGTCGGAGATGACGATGTAGGGGCCGCCGGAGCGGCGAGCCAGGTGGGCGATCAGGGCGTCGCCAAAGGCGTGGATGTTGACGACGGCGCGCTCCACCCCCGCGTCCGCCAGACGATCCAGCATGTGGTCGATCAAGGCCTTGCCGCCCACGTCCACCAGAGCTTTAGGCCGGTCGTCGGTGAGCGGGCGCATCCGCGTGCCCATCCCCGCCGCCAGCACCATCGCGGTCTGGGGGACGCTCATGCGAGGGGCTCCCTCGGGCGGCTTTCCACCGGTATCCAGCGGTCGAACCAGGCGCGCAGGCCCGCCAAATCGGGGTGGGCGAGATTGCGCTCCAGATAGCGCCAGGTGCGTGGCATGAAGGCGATGTATTTGGGGCGGCCGAAAAAGACCACCTGGCGTGCGAAGATCGGGCCGAGGATGCGGGCGGCGTTCAGCGCCGCGAGGGCGCGGTAGTCGCTGAGGAAGCCCTCGCGGTCGAGTTGCGGCCTCGCCGCGAGATAGCGGTCCAGCATGGCGGCCTCCAGCTCTGGCGGCACATCCCGGCGGGCGTCCTGCAGCAGGTGGAGCAGGTCCCAGGCCGGGTGGGCCTTCACCGCATCCTGGAAGTCCAGCAGGCCGACCCGCGCCAGACCCTGCCGCTCGGGCAGCCAGATCAGATTCTCCGCATGGAAGTCCCGATGGGCGAAGACAGTGGCCCCCCGTTCGCCCGCCGCGCGGATCGGGGCGCACAAGGTCTCCCAATCCACCCGCGCCGCGTCCGGAAAGGGCGGCAGATCGGCGTACTTGGGCCACCATTCCAGGAACAGCTCGGTATAGGTCTTCAAGGCCAGATCGTCGTAGGTGGAGAGGGCCCAATGGGCGCCCGGGGCGTCCAGCACCGTCGGCGGCGGCTCTGAATGCAGGGCGACCTGCAGATCGACGGCGGCCTCGTAGAGGGGCAGGGGATCGGTCCCGCCCGCGATCAGGTTGGCGTAGAGATCGTCGCCCAGGTCTTCCAGCACAGCCAGGCCGTTCTCGACGTCGAACGTCAGGATTTGCGGGGCTGAGAACCCTCGGCCCTTCAGATAGGCGGCCACCGCCACGAAGGCGTCCACCCGGCCGCCAGCCAATCGCGCCAGGGCGTTATAGCCCTTAGCCGCCCGCTCTTCAGGCGAGGCGTCCGGCGCTGCGGGTTCGCTCTCAGTGGCCGGCGGCTGATCCATGAGCACCACCGTTGAGCCGTCCGCGAGATGCAGCCGCTCATAGAGGCGGGTAGAGGCGTCGCCGGCCATGGTTTCGCGGCGCGCATCGGCCAGGCCGGCGCCCTTCAGGAACTGGCGTTTCAGGGTCTCGCGCGCGGGGTCACTCAAACGGGTCGGGTCCTTTGCCAAAATCTCGCAGTCTGCCGTGGCCGGTCAGACGCATCCGCCGGCCGTCCGGCTCGCCATCCGCAGGCAGGGCGATCTCTATAGCGAGTCGGTCGGCGGGCAGCGCATCCCCCAGGCGCTCCGGCCACTCGATCACCGCCACGCCCTCGTTGAGCACCTCGTCCAGGCCGAGCTCATAGACCTCCTCCGCCGCCTTCAGCCGGTAGAGGTCGAAGTGGGCGAGGGGGAAGTCGTGGCCAGCGTAGAGTTGAACCAGGGTGAAGGTAGGGCTGGGAACCTCTTCGTCCAGCGACGTCAGGGCGCGAATCAGCCCCCGCGCCAGGGTGGACTTGCCAGCGCCCAGCGGGCCGTAGAGACAGATCGCCTCCCCCCGGGCAAGGCGGGCGCCGATCGCCCCGCCGAACGCGGCCAGGGCCTCGGCCGTATCGAACCACCGTTCAAAGGTCATGGTCAGAGCGTGTCCCATGGGCTAAGCGCGACAGCAAGCGGGGGCGGTGGGAGCACGGCTTGCACGTCAATGACGCCGACGTCTTGAAGGCCGCAAAGAGGGAGATGCGGGTGAGCGACCCGACTTTAGTACACATCGTCATCGTCGGCGCCGGTCATGCGGGGGGGGCGGTCGCCGCCTTTCTGCGCCAGTACGGCTTTGCCGGTCCGATCACCCTGATCGGCGAAGAGCCCATCCCTCCCTATCAACGCCCGCCCCTGTCCAAGGCCTGGCTGAAGGGCGAGGCCGACGCCGAATCCCTGATGCTGCGTCCAGACAGCTTCTATGCCGAGAACGCTATCGCCTTGCGGCTGGATACGCGGGTCGAGCGGCTGGACCGTGGGGCCAAGACGGTGGTGCTGCACGGCGGCGAAGCGATCTCCTACGACATCCTGATCCTGGCCACCGGCCGGCGCGCGCGGCGCATTCCCCTGCCGGGGATCGACCTGAACGGCGTCTTGGAACTGCGCACCGCCGCCGATGCTGACCGGCTGAAGGCGGCGCTGTCGCGGCCCCAATCGGGGCCTGGCAAGCGGCTGGCGGTGATCGGCGGCGGCTACATCGGGTTGGAGGCGGCGGCGTCCGCCCGGGCCTTGGGCGCTGAGGCGGTGGTGATCGAAAAGGAGCCGCGCGTGCTGGCGCGTGTCGCCTGCGAGGCCCTCTCCACCTTCTTCCAGGACTATCACCGCCAGCACGGGGTGATCTTCGAGCTCGGCGCCGGGGTCGAGGCCATCGAGGGCGAAAACGGCCAAGCGGTCGGCGTGCGCCTGACGGGCGGACGGCTGATCGAGGCTGACGCCGTGCTGGTGGGGGTCGGCGCCGTGGCCAATGATGAGCTCGCCAAGGACGCGGGCCTGGAATGCGACAACGGCATTCTCGTCGATCTCGCCGCCCAGACCGCCGACCCGGCCATCTACGCCATCGGCGACTGCAGTCGCCGGCCTCTGCCCCACTATGAGCGGATCGGCCATCTGGAGAGCGTGCCCAACGCCCTGGAGCAGGCCAAGCAGGCCGCCGCCCACATCACCGGCCGCGCCCCGCCGCCCCACGAGGTGCCGTGGTTCTGGTCGGATCAGTACGATCTGAAGCTGCAAATCGCGGGCCTGCCCCACGACGCCACCCAGATCCTGATTCGGGGCGAGCCGACGGCCGTGCAGGGCGCAGCCCGCTTCGCCGTCTTCCACCTCACCGCCGACAATCGCGTGCAGGCGGTGGAGGCGATCAACGCCGCGCCCGAGTTTATGGCCGGGCGTCAGTTGATCACTTCGAGGAAACCCGTTGCGCCGGACAAACTTCGCGATATGTCCGTTTCTATGAAGGAGGTCGCGGCCTGACCGCGGCGAGAGAAAAGCACCCATGGCTAAGATCATCTATATCGACCACGCCGGAACTGAACGCCCGATCGAGGTGAAGACTGGGCTGACCGTGATGGAAGGCGCGATCAAGCACAATGTGCCGGGCATCGACGCGGACTGCGGCGGCGCCTGCGCCTGCGCCACCTGCCACGTCTATGTGGACCCCGACTGGATGGACAAGGTGGGCTCAGCTTCTGCGATGGAGGAATCCATGCTCGACTTCGCCGAGGGGGTGCAGCCGAACTCACGTCTCTCCTGCCAGATCAAGGTGACCGACGCCCTGGACGGCCTGAAGGTCACCACGCCGGAAAGCCAGCACTAGCGCCGAAGCCGCGCACCCAGCATAAAGCAGATAGACGCTGTGGCGGCTCGGGGGATACGCGTGTTGAAGACGGCTGATCCAGTGAAGCGCTCGCCCATCGCCAAGTTGGTGGTGCTCAGCTGCCGCCACCCGGTGACGGTGGCCCTAGCGAGTCTGGCCCTGTGCGCCCTGGCGATGCTCTACGCCGGCAAGAACTTCGCCATGAGCACCGATACGGCGGCGCTGATCTCGCCGACGGTGGAGTGGCGGCGCAATTCCGCGGCGCTGGACGCCGCCTTCCCCCAGAACATCAACACTATAGACGTCGTTATCGACGGGGCGACGCCCGAGCTGGCCGAGGCGGGCGCGGCGCGGCTGACCGACGCCCTCTCCAGCCGCAGCAACCTCTTCAACCGCGTCACTCGCCCTGACGGCGGCCCATTCCTTGCTAAGGAGGGGCTCTTGTTCAAATCCCCCGCCGAGGTGAAGGCGACCACCGACCAGCTGATCGCCGCCCAGGCCTTTCTCGGGCCGCTGGCCGCCGATCCGAGCCTGCGCGGCGTGATGGCCAGTCTGACTACCCTCTCCACCGGGGTGCAGCAAAAGCAGACCACTCTTCTCGCCATCGATAAGCCGCTGAAGACCTTCGCCGACGCGGTGGAGGGCGTGAACGCCCATCGCCCCACCTACTTCTCCTGGCAGGCGATGATCAGCGGCGGATCGGGGCTGAGCGCGCCGCGCCGCCGCTTTGTGGTGGTGCAGCCCAAGCTCGACTACGGCGCCCTGACCCCCGGCGCCGACGGCGCTAAGGCCATCCGCGCCGCGGCCTTAAAGCTCGGCCTCACCCCCGCCACGGGAACCACCGTCCGGCTGACCGGCCCCACGCCCCTGTCGGATGAGGAATTCGCCTCCCTATCGGACAAGGTCTGGCTGGTGGTGGGAACCATGCTCACAACCATGCTGCTGATGCTGTGGCTGGCGGTGCGTTCGGTGCGGATCATGGTCGCCATCCTGGTCACCACCATCGCCGGATTGGTGCTGACGGCGGCTGTGGGGCTGATGGCCGTGCATCGATTCAATCTAATCTCGGTGGCCTTCATCCCGCTGTTCGTCGGGCTGGGGGTGGATTTCGGCATCCAGCTCAGTGTGCGTTTTCGCGCCGAGCGATTGGTTCAGCCCAACATCCGCGAGGCCCTGGCGGCGGCGGGCAGCGGGATCGGCGGAGCCCTGGCCCTGGCGGCGACGGCTATCGCCCTGGGCTTCTTCGGCTTCCTGCCGACCAAATATATCGGCGTGTCCGAGCTGGGCGTCATAGCGGGCCTCGGCATGGTGATCGCCCTCTTTCTGGCGGTGACCCTGCTTCCGGCGCTGCTCATCTTGCTGCGGACGCCCCTGCAGACCCAGGAGGTGGGCAATCGCAAGCTAGAGCCCCTGGATCGCTTCCTGGTGGAGCGGAGGAAGTTGGTGCTCTGGCTGTTCGCCATTTCCCTGATCGGCAGCATCGCGCTCCTCCCCTTGGTGCGCTTCGACTTCAACCCGCTGCACCTGAAGAACCCGAAGGGTGAGGCCATGGCCACGCTCAACGACCTGATGCGCGACCCCGATCAGTCGCCCAACACCATCGACGTGCTGAGCCCTTCGCTGGCCGCCGCCAACGCCATGGCCAAGCGGCTGTCGGCCCTGCCCCAGGTGGCCCAGGCCGTCACCCTCGACAGCTATGTGCCCAGCGACCAGCCGGCCAAGCTGGCCTTGATCGGCGACGCCAACACGCTTTTGGACACCACCCTCAACCCCTTCGACGTGCAGCCCTCGCCCACGGACGCCGAGCTGGCGGCCAGCATTAAGCAGGCGTCGGCGGCGCTATCCAAGGCGGCGGCGAGAGCGAATAACGCAGGCGCGGCGGACGCCAGGCGGTTGGCGGCGGCGCTGAGCGCCCTGGGCGCCGGACCGCCCGCCCTGCGCGCTCAGGCGACAGGGGTGCTGATCCCGCCGCTCGTCGTCACCCTGAACCAGATCCGCGCCATCCTGCAGGCCGAGCCCGTGACCCTGCAAACCTTGCCGCCTGACCTGACCGCCGATTGGGTGGCCAAGGACGGCCACGCCCGGATCCTGGTCTTCCCCAAGGGCGGCAACGACAACCCCACCTTGGTGAAGTTCTCCAAGGCCGTGCGCGCCATAGCCACCAACGCGTCGGGCGGGCCGATCTCCATCCAGGAAGCGGGCAAGACCATCGCCTGGGCCTTCATCGAGGCGGGCATCCTCTCCTTGATCGTCATCAGCCTGTTGTTGCTGGCGGTGCTGCGGAGCGTGCGCGAGGTGGCCTTCACCCTGGCCCCTGTGGTGCTGTCGGTGTTCCTGACCCTGGGAACCTGTGTCCTGATCGGCCAGCCGATCAACTTCGCCAACATCATCGCCTTCCCCCTGCTGTTCGGGGTGGGGGTGGCTTTCCACATCTATTTCGTCATGGCCTGGCGGGATGGGGCGCACGATTTGCTGCAGTCGAGCCTGGCGCGGGCGGTGTTCTTCAGCGCCCTGACCACCGGGGCGGCCTTTGGCAGCCTGATGCTCTCCAGCCATCCCGGCACCGCCAGCATGGGCAAGATATTGATGATCTCGCTGTTCTGGACGCTGATTTGCGCATTGCTGTTCGAGCCGGCCCTGCTTGGCCCGCCGGAAGAAAAAGCCTAGCGGCCCAGCCCGAAGGTTGGAACATAATAAGAACATCTGCTATCTGAGTCGCCCAATGAGTCGGGAGATGACGCGATGAGCAATCTGTCCTGGTTACGCGTTCTGAACGGCCGCCATGTGACGGTGGTGCGCATCGATGGGGATCAGGTGCTGGTCAGCATCGGCGGCGCGCGCGAGGTGATGTCCTTGGCCGCCTACCGGGCGCTGCCGCAGGTTTGATCGTCTTGGGCGTTTAGCTCTTCAAAAGGCTGTCGGCCTTGGCGTTCATCTTCGCTACCAAGGCCGGGGCGCCGCCGGAACTGGCGGTGGCGGCGAAGTCCGACCGCTGGGCGGTCAGCTGGCTGATGGCGCCGAAGTAGACGTCGATCACCTTCCATCGGCCGCCCGACTGGCGCATCCGGTAGTTCAGGTCGGTGGGCGCGCCGCTCTTAGCGACGATCTGGGTGCGGACCAGCTTGTCGAGGCCCCGGGTCTGCACAATGGGGTTGCTCTTGAACTGTTCGCCGCCGTAGCCGTCGAAGTTATGGGCGAAGTTGGCCGCCGTCAGACGGGTGAAGGCCTTGATCAGGGCCGCCTGGTCGGACGCTGAGGCCGCGGCCCAGCTGGAGCCCGCCGCAAAACGGGTCATGGTCGACAGGTCGAAGGTCTCCTCCACCGCCGGCATCAGTTTCTTGTAGCGGCCTTCGGCGCCGAGGGCCTTGCCCTGCTTCATCACCTCGATCAGGGCGCTGTCGAAGGCGTCGATGGGCGCTAGGGCCGGATCGGCGGCGTCCGCCATCGAGACGGCCGGCGCTCCGGCGATCAGGGCGACGAGGGCGAGGCTGGAGAGCTTGACGGTCATGATGGGCGCCTCAGAAGGGTGTTTGCGGGAACGCGCCGCGAGGCCCAATGTTCACAGGGCCGATGAACTGCGGCTGAAGCCTCAGGTCGCGCGGTCGAGCAGATAGAGCGGCAGGCCGCGCAGCTCGTCGGCGGCGGGGCCGTAGTGGGCCAGGGTGTCGCTCGCCCGCTCGGCCAATAGTTTCGCCTCGCGCTTGGCGCCCTCGACGCCGAGGATGGAGACGAGGGTGATCTTGCCCTGGGCGGCGTCCTTGCCCACCGCCTTACCGGCGGTCTCGGCGGCGCCGGTGGCGTCGATCAGATCGTCGGCGATCTGGAAGGCCAACCCTAAGTCCTTGGCGAAGTCGCGCAGGCGTCGGTGATCGTCGGGCCCAGCCTCGGCCAAAATCGGTCCGGCCTCGGCGGCGAATTCGAACAGGGCGCCGGTCTTCATCCGCTGCAAGAGGATCACCGCGTCGCCGTCGTATTTGTGATGGATGCTCTGCATATCCATCATCTGGCCGCCGATCATGCCCTCGCCGCCGGCCGCGCGTGCCAGGCGACTGACCAGGCGCGCGCGCACCTCGCCGGACGGATGGGTTTGCGGCTCCGCCAGGATTTCGAAGGCGATGGTCAGGAGGCCGTCGCCGGCCAGGATCGCGGTGGCTTCGTCGAACTGCCTGTGGGTGGTGGGGCGCCCGCGACGCAGATCGTCGTCGTCCATGGCCGGCAGGTCGTCGTGGACTAGGGAGTAGGTGTGCAGCACCTCGATGGCGGCGGCAGCGCGCAGGGCGTGAGCCTCCGGCACCTCGAACAACTTGGCGCCGGCCAGGGTCAGGTAGGGCCGCAACCGTTTTCCGCCGGCGAAGGTGGCGTAGCGCATGGCCTCCAGCACCCGTCCGTGGGCGCCGGTCGGCACGGGCAGGAGGTGTTCCAGCGTCTGCTCCACGGCGGCGGCCGCGCGGGTCATGCCGTCGGCGACCGAAGGGCCCGCCGCAGCGACGACCCGAAGCTGTGGCTCAGCCATTACTCCGCCGCGACGTGAGCGAGGGAGGCTTCGGCGGCGATGGCGGGACCACGCTGGGCCGAGCCGCTTTGGGGCAGGGCGGAGACGCTTTGATTGGCGTCTATGGACTTGGCCTTGGCTTCCACCAGCTCGACGATGTGCTCCAGCATATGTTCGTTGTTCATCTTATGGTCGGGCTTGCCGTCGATATAGACCATGCCCGAACCCGCGCCGCCGCCGGTGAAGCCGATGTCGGTCATCAGAGCTTCCCCGGGGCCGTTCACCACACAGCCGATGATCGACAGGGAGAGGGGGGTGGAGATGTGGGCCAGCCGCTCTTCCAATGCCTCCACCGTCTTGATCACGTTATAGCCCTGACGCGCGCAGGACGGACAGGCGATGATGTTCACGCCGCGATGGCGCAGACCCATGGATTTGAGGATATCGAAGCCGGCCTTGATCTCCTCCACCGGATCGGCGGCGAGGGAGATGCGGATGGTGTCGCCGATGCCGGCCCACAGAAGGTTGCCGATGCCGATGGCCGACTTGATGGCGCCGGTGCGCAGCGACCCGGCCTCGGTGACGCCCAGATGGATCGGGCAGTCGATCACTTCAGAGAGCTGCTGATAGGCGGCCACGGTCATGAAGACGTCCGAAGCCTTCACGCTGATCTTGAATTCGTGGAAGTCCAGGTCCTGCAGGATGCGGGCGTGGAAGAGCGCGCTCTCCACCATGGCGTCGGGGCAGGGCTCGCCGTATTTCTCCAGCAAATCCCGCTCCAGCGACCCGGCGTTGACGCCGATACGCATGGAGCAGCCATTGTCCCGCGCCGCCTGCACCACGTCCTTCACCCGCTGGGCGTTGCCGATGTTGCCGGGATTGATGCGCAGGCAGGCCGCGCCCGCCTCGGCGGCCTCGATGCCGCGCTTGTAGTGGAAATGGATGTCGGCCACGAGCGGGACCTTCGAGGCCTTGACGATGGTCGAGAACGCAGCGGTGGATTCCACGTCGGGGCAGGAGACGCGCACGATATCCGCGCCGGCCTCTACCAACTGGCGGATCTGGCCGATGGTGGCCTCAGCGTCCGCCGTCAGGGTGTTGGTCATCGACTGCACGGTGATCGGCGCGTCGCCGCCGACCTCTACATTGCCGACTCGAATCTTGCGGGACACCCGGCGATCGATGCGCCGCCAGGGACGATGGTGTGAAGGATCGAGGTTCATGGGGTCAAAATAGGCGCAGAAAGCGACGTTAGAAAGTCGCAGCCCGCAGCTTTCTTTGAAATTGACAGGGGCGGCGGTCAATTTCCTGGCCGACTGTGTCTTCCGGATCGGAGGCGCAGCCTCTACCTTAGGGGCTGGGCGGATCGTTTGAAGTTCGCGTTGAACACGGTGGACGATGATCAAAGTGGTACTGGCGCAGCCGCGCGGATTCTGCGCCGGCGTTGTGCGCGCCATCGACATCGTGGATCAGGCCCTGACCCAGTACGGGGCGCCGGTCTATGTGCGCCATGAGATCGTCCACAACCGCCACGTGGTCGACAATCTGAAGAGCAAGGGCGCCATCTTCGTCGAGGAGTTGAACGAGGTGCCCGACGGCGCCGTGACCGTGTTCAGCGCCCACGGGGTGGCGCGCTCGGTGTTCGCCGAGGCCAAGGCCCGCGCCCTGCCGGTGCTGGACGCCACCTGCCCCCTGGTCTCCAAGGTGCATCATCAGGGCAAGCATTACGTCGCCAAGGGCCGCACCCTGATCCTCATCGGCCACGCCGGCCATCCGGAGGTGGAGGGCACTATGGGCCAGATCGACGGTCCGGTGCATCTGGTCTCCCACGAGGCGGACGTGTTCGCCCTGGATCTGCCGCTGGACACCCCTTTGGCCTACGTCACCCAGACCACCCTCAGCGTCGACGACACCAAGGACGTGATCATCGCCCTGAAGGCCCGCTTCAGCGACGTGTCGGGGCCGGACACGGCCGACATCTGCTACGCCACCCAAAACCGCCAGACCTCGGTGCGCGACCTTTGCGAAGTGGTGCAAGCCCTGATCGTGGTGGGCGCCAACTACAGCTCCAACTCCAAACGCCTGTGCGAGATCGGCCAGGAGATGGGCATCCCGAGCTACCTGGTCGCCGACGGCAGCGAGATCGATCCGGCCTGGATGGCCGGGGTTTCGGTGGTAGGCCTCACCGCCGGGGCCTCGGCGCCAGAGGAGTTGGTGTTGACCGTGATCGAGGCTCTGCGCAAGATCGACGATGACGTGGTGGTCACCCAGATGAACGGCATCGAGGAAAATATCGAATTTCGCCTGCCCGCCGCGCTTCGGCGTGGAGCGAAGGCGGCCGTGACAGCGTCGGCAAGCGCCACCGCCGTCACGTCGGCGGAGGCGAAATCCTCCGCACCAAAATTCACCATTTCAAAGCGCGCCGCCGCCGTTCTGGCGCGCTAGGAGTTCCCATGAGCATCTCCCTGACCCAGACGGTCCACGTCGGCGCCTATGTGGTGAAGAAGCATTTGACGGGCGCAAAACGCTATCCGCTGGTCCTGATGCTGGAGCCGCTGTTCCGCTGCAACCTAGCCTGCGCCGGTTGCGGCAAGATCGACTATCCGGACGATATCCTGAACCAGCGCCTCACCTACGAGCAGTGCATGGAATCGATCGACGAATGCGGTGCGCCGGGCGTGGTGATCGCCGGCGGGGAGCCCCTGCTGCACCATGATCTGCCGAAAATCGTCCAGGGCGCCATCGACCGTAAGAAGGTCACCATCGTCTGCACCAATGCGCTCCTCCTGATGAAGCATATCGACAAGTTCAAGCCTTCCCGCTTCTTCTCCTGGTCGATCCACCTGGATGGCGACCAAGCCATGCACGACAAGGCGGTCTGTCAGGACGGGGTGTTCGACAAGGCCATCGAGGCGATCAATCTCGCCAAGGCCAAGGGGTTCCGGGTGCAGATCAACTGCACCCTGTTCGAGGGCGCCGATCCCCAGCGCATGGCCGCCTTCATGGACCATATGAAGGTGCTTGGCGTCGGCGTCACCCTGTCCCCCGGCTACGCCTATGAGCGGGCGCCCGATCAGGCCCACTTCCTCAATCGCCAGAAGACCAAGAGCTTCTTTCGCGACATGTTCGAGCTCGGCAAGGGCAAGAAGTGGGAGTTCACCCAGTCGACCCTGTTTCTGAACTTCCTGGCCGGCAACGAGACCTTCGCCTGCACCCCCTGGTCCATGCCGGCCCGCACGGTGTTCGGTTGGCAAAAGCCCTGCTACCTCTTGGGCGAAGGCTATGTGCAGTCGTTCAAGGAGCTGATGGACGACACCAAGTGGGACGACTACGGCGTCGGCAACTACGAGAAGTGCGCTGACTGCATGGTCCACTGCGGCTTTGAAGGCACTTCGGTGCAGGCGACCTTCGCCGATCCGATCCACGCCGCCAAGGTCTCCTTGTTCGGCATCAAGACCAAGGGCGCCTTCGCCCCGGAAATCTCCCTTTCCAATCAGCGTCCGGCCGAATTCGTCTTCTCCGCCCACGTGGAAGAGAAGCTGGAGGAAATCCGCACCGGCAAGATGAACACCCTGGACATCCGCAAATCCAAGCGCCGCGCCCAGCCCGTCACCGCCGCCGAATAGAACACGCCCACGTCCGCTTGCATTTCCGCCGTTCTCGCGACACCATCTGGCTTCGCGGGGCGGGGGTTTGGCGATGACGGCGATTGGATTGACGGGGCGGCCTTTCAGTACGGGCTGGGTCGGGCGGCGTTTCTACCTTATCATGGCGATTGTGATCGGGGCGGTGATCGTCGCCGGCTTCTCGCGCACCGTGCCCCATGCGCTCACCACCTCGCCCGGCCTGCCGCTGCTCTTGCACATCCATGGCGCGGTGTTCCTGTCCTGGCTCGTGCTGTTCGTGGTCCAGCCGGCTTTGGCGGTTAGGGGATCGCTGGCGCTGCATAGGAAGCTTGGCTGGGTCGGCGCCGTGTTGGCCGCCCTGATGGTGATCATGGGCGCTGCGGTGACCCTCTTCGCAATCCACACCCACATCGTGCCGTCGTTTTTCCCGCCCGGCATCTTCCTGGCGATGAACTTCATCGGCGTCGCCTTCTTCGGCGGCCTGGTGGCGGCGGGCGTCTTGATGCGGCGAGAGGCGGAGTGGCACAAGCGGTTGATGCTTTGCGCCACTATCATCTTGCTAGGGCCCGGGCTGGGGCGGCTTTTGCCCATGCAATCGTTCGGCGCCGTCGCGCCCCTGGTGATGTTCGGGGTGCAGGACCTGATCCTGCTGGCCGGTCCGGCCGCCGATCTGGCGATGCGCCGCCGCGTGCATCCGGCCTACTACTGGGGCGTCGGCGTGGTGGTGCTGAGCCAACTGATCACCGGACCCCTCGGCCTGTCGTCGCCCATCACCGCCCTGGCTAAGGCGATCGCCCGTTAGGTGGAGAAGCCTAGGGCTGGACCGAGACGGGCGCGGGCTGTCGCCAGGGCCGTGAACGCCGCCTCCGCCTCCCGCCCGGTGCGGATCAGCGCCGGCAGCTGGCGGGGATCGGCAGCCAGGGATCGCAGCACCGCGAGGATGTCCATGCCGCCGTCAGGCTTCATCCCCGCTTGCGCCGCCTTGGGCAGGGCGCGGTCCGCCCCGTCGGAGATAAAGCGCAGGGCCGCGAACGGCAGGCCGTGGGCCGCCGCGACCTCAGCAACGATGTGGCTTTCCATATCCACGCAGAGGGCGTCGGTTTGCCGGTAGAGCTCCGCCTTGCCGGCGGCGTCGACGACCATCCGGCTGGAGCCGACGATGACGCCGCGGTGGGCCTGGGGCAGGGCGTCGGCCAACCTCGCACTCCACGCCTCATGGCAAAGCAATACCCCTTTTCCTTGATGAGGAAGGGAGATGCGCGCGGCGATCACCGCGTCGCCGACCTTCAGCGAAGGCTCCAGGGCGCCGGCGATGCCGATGCTGACGATGGCGTCGATATCGGGCGTCAGCGCCGCCTCGATCCGCCGTCCGAGCGAGGCGATGTCGCCGCCGCTGGCCAGGGTGATCACCCCCGGCCCCGCCACGATCCCCGCCTCCCGGTTCAGGCCGGTGACGGCAAGGACCGTCACATCCCCCACGCCACCTCGCGGGTATTGCTGCGCTTCAAGTTGCGGTAGCGGGCGGCGGCCCACAGGGGGAAGAACTTCGGATAGCCGTGGTAGCGCAGGTAGAAGACACGCGGAAAGCCGCCGCCCGTGTAGAGTTCCTGGCCCCAGAGGCCGTCGGGCTGCTGGTTGGCCTGTAGCCAGCCCATGCCGCGCGCCGCCGCGTCGCTGTCCACTTTGCCCACCGCCATCAGCGCCAGCAAGGCCCAGGCGGTTTGCGAGGCGGTGGAGGGGGCGGGTCTATAGCCCTTGTAAGCGAGGTCGTAGCTGTCGCAGTCCTCGCCCCAGCCGCCGTCCGGGTTCTGGATGGTCACCAGCCAGTCCACCGCCTTGCGAATAGTTGGCGCGTTGTGCGGAACGCCCGCCGCATTCAAGGCGCACAGCACCGACCAAGTCCCATAAACATAGTTCACCCCCCAGCGGCCGAACCAGCTGCCGTCGGCCAGCTGAGTCTTCTCGATGTATGCCAGGGCGGCTGTCATGCGCGGGCTGTCCTTGGCCTCGCCCAGCTGCCCCAACATGGAGACCACTCGGCCGGACACATCCTCCGTCGGTGGGTCGAGCAGGGCGCCGTGGTCCGCAAACGGGATATTGTTCAGGTAGTGATAGCTGTTGTCGGCGTCGAAGGCGCCCCAGCCGCCGTCCTTGCTCTGCAGGCCGACGGTCCATTCCTCGCCGCGGGCGATGGCTTCGTCATAACCTAGGACGCCCAGGCGCCGGCGCGCGCGATCCAGCGCCATCACCACCACGGCGGTGTCGTCCAGATCCGGGTAGTGGTCGTTGTTGTATTGAAAGGCCCAGCCGCCGGGGCGCACGTCGGGCTTCTCCTCGGCCCAGTCGCCCTTCACGTTTAGCACCTGACGGGGCTCAAGCCACTCCAGGCCCTCAAGCGCGCGGGCTTCGGCCTCTTCGCCGCCAACTTCCAAGAGGGCGTGGACGGTCAGGGCCGTGTCCCACACGGGCGAAACGCAGGGCTGGCAATAGACCTCCCCGTCCTCGCGATAGACCAGCAAATTCTCCACCGCCTTCCTGGCGATGGCGCGGTGGGGGTGATCCTCGGGATAGCCGAGGGCGGCGAACATCATCACGCTGTTGGCGATGGCGGGGTAGATGGCTCCCAGGCCATCCTCGCCGTTCAACCGCTCCACGGTGAAGGCCACGCATCGGTCGATGGCTTTTTGCCGCAGACCCTTGGGCCAGAAGGGATCGACGGCCTTCAAAATCACGTCCAGGGCGTTGAAGCCGACGGTCCAAATCAGCTTGGTGTCGGCGGCCTTGGAGGTGGGTTTGACGGTGGTCTTGGGCAGGTAGAGCTCGTCCACCAAGACCCGCCGGGCATTTTTGGCGATAGGCTTTTTCACCTGCAACACCAAGAGCGGCACGATCACCGTGCGCGCCCAATAGCTCATCTTCGACAGGTGGATGGGAAACCAGCGGGGGAGCAGGATCAGCTCCACTGGCATGGTCGGCAGGGCGCTCCACGGCCCCGCGCCATAGAGGGCCAATTGGAAGCGTGTGAACACATTGGCCGCCGCCGCGCCCCCGTGGGCCAAGACCGCCGCCCTTGCGCGGGCCATGTGCGGGGCGCCTGTGTCGTCGCCGATCATCTTCAGGGCGAAGTAGGCCTTGACGGTGGCGGAGATGTCGAAGGCGCCGGCGTGAAAAAGGGGCCAACCGCCATGGTCCCCCTGGATTCGGCGCAGATACCTGCCGATGCTGGCTTCCAGGTCGAGGTCTGCGGGCTCGCCGAGATAGTGGCGGAGCAGGATGTATTCGGCGGGAATGGTGGCGTCGGCCTCCAGCTCGAACACCCAGTGGCCGTCCGGGCGCTGGGTCTTGATCACCGCCGCGGCGGCGCGGTCGACCATAGCGTCGAGGGCCGTGGTCGCATCGGGCGAGGGGGGGGCTTGGGCCACATCGTACATGGCCTAGCTTTTACACCAGAGCCATGCCCCGCGCCAAATCCGCCGCCTTGAAGCCCGAGCGCAGCGCGCCTTCGATGGTGGCTGGGAGGCCCGTCTGCGTCCAATCGCCGGCGAGGATCAGGTTGTCCCAGGCGGTCTTTGCCTCAGGGCGCTTTTCGTCCTGCTCCACCGTAGCAGCGAAGGTGGCGCGCTTCTCCTTGACGATCTGCCATTCTGGGAGCTCGGGCGGCAGGTCGTGCACCGCCGCCACATCGGCCCAGAGGCGTCGGGCCAGTTCTTCGCGGTCGAGGTCGACGATGGCGTCGGCGGCGCTGACCGTGACGGAGATGCGGTCGGGAAAGGCGAAGATCCACTCCACCACACCGCCGATCACCCCCACCATCGCCGGCATGGCGTGAGGCGGAGCCAGCTTGAAGTGACCGTTGACGATGGCGCGGAACTCGTCGGGCGCGGAAAGGCCGGGGATCAGGTCCTGGGCGGTCCAGGGGGGGGTGGCCAGGATCACAGCGACGTCGGTGGAGACCGTTTCCTCGCCATCGGAAAAGACCAGCTTGGTGACCCGCGATCCGTCGAATTCCATGCTGCGCAGGCGCCGGCCGGTCTGCACCACGCCGCCGTGCGCCTCGATATAGGCCACGGCCGGATCGACGAAGGCTGAGGCCAGGGTCGGCTCGGCGATGCGGGGGCGGTAGGCGCTGCCGCCCTTGGCCAAGGTCTCGCGCACGATGGCGGCGGCCAGGGCGGCGGAACCATCCTCCGGCTTGGTGTTCAGGGCCGCCAGCAGGAAGGGCTCCATGAGCCGGCGCCACACCGGCCCCTTGCAGGCGATCGCCTGATCGACCCGCAGACCTGCCTTGGGCCCCAGCAGACCGATGAGGCCGAGGTACTCGCGCGCCATGGTGTCGGGCACGCGGCGGCTGGGGGACAGCACCCACCAGGCCAGGGAGCTGGGATTGGGGCGGATGGTCCAGCGCTCGTCTGTCTCAAGATCGCAGAAGTCGAACGCCGCCTCGTCAGGGCCGACCAAGCGGTCGGAGGCGCCGATGATGGCCAGATAGTCGCTCACCGCGCGGTTGCCCGACATCACCAGGTGATTGCCGTTGTCCAGCATCATGCTCAGCTGCGGATCGAAGTAGGAGCGGCAGCGCCCGCCCACCTGCGCCGCCGAGTCGGAGACCGAAACGGCCACCCCCGCCTTGGCCAGGGCGACCGCCGCCGACAGACCCGCCACGCCGGCGCCGATCACATGCGCTTTAGCCAAGGTCATGATGGGGCGACGGTCATAGGCCCAGGAAACCGCGGGTGAGGAGGATCCAGACGAGGTCGGACTTGGAGAGCTTCACCCGGCGGCGGGGAGGGGCCCAGCCGGCGGCCTCGGTACGGTTGAGGGTGGCGCCATAGACCGCGCTCATCAGGCGCGGCGCCATCAGCCGGCCCTTGGGTCGCTTCTTCAGGATGGCGTCAGCGGCGGCGTAGTGCTGGTGGGCCAGGGTGACGCCGGGGCGCACCGCCGCGTCCAGGCGCGGGTCGGCGGCTACAGCCATCGGATCGTCGCTGTCGATGCCCACGGCGATCAGCCATTCCTTGGCGAGATACAGGCGGCCGATGGCGGCGTCTTCATCGATGTCGCGCAGGATATTGGTCAGCTGCAGAGCGCGCCCGAGGTGGTGGGCCAATGCGATTCCCGGCCCGTCCTCCATGCCGAAAATGCGGGTGGATAGGCGGCCGACGGCGCTGGCCACCCGGTCGCAATAGAGGTCCAGCGTGGCGAAGTCCGGCGCGCGGATGTCGGCGTCCACGTCCATCTCCATACCGTCGATCACCGCCAGGAAGTCCTCGCGGCGCAGGTTGAAACGGCGCACAGGCTCGGTGAGGAAGGCCGCCTGGCCGGCGGGCTGGTCGGCGTAGAGGGCGGCGATGTCGCGCCGCCAGACGTCCAGATCGGCGCGGCGCTGGGCGAGGGCGGCGCCCTGCTCGTCTGCGATGTCATCCACCTTGCGGCAGAAGGCGTAGACGGCGAACATGGCCTCGCGCTCGGCCTTGGGCAGCACCTTCATGCCGGCGTAGAAGGAGCTTCCCGAGGCTTGCGTCTCGGCGGCGGCGATCTCGCTCATTCCGCGGCGCTCGCCAGGGCGAAGGCGGGGGGCGATCTGCGCCCAAGCAAACGGTCCTTGGCGGCCAGGGCCAGCTGGCCCAGGGCCTCGACCGGCCTGTGGTGCACCCGTTCCGAGAGGGGGTCGCGGCGCACTAGGGTCAGGGTCAGGTCCTCGGCCAGGCGCTGGATGGCCGCCACCTCAAAGGCCAGGCGACCGTCCTTGACGGCGCCGGCGAAGGGGCGGGAGATGTCCAGGAGGGCCATGGTCTGGCGGGCTAGATTGACGATCACCCCGCGCAGAGCCGGCGAGGCTTTGGGCGCGGCCAGGGCGGTGACGTCCAGGCCGACGGCGGCCAGGGCGTCCTGGGGGATATAGACACGATCCAGCGCCGCATAATCCTTGCCGCAATCCTGCAGGTGGTTGATGACCTGCAAGGCGGCGCAGAGGGCGTCGTTCATCGGCCAAGTTTCGCGGGACTCCCCGTGTACGTCGAGCACGAAGCGCCCGACCGGCATAGCGGAATAGCGGCAATAGTCGATCAGCTCGGCCCAGGTGGCGTAGCGGGCCTTCGTCACGTCGCGGCGGAAGGCTTCCAAGAGATCCAGGCCATGTTCGGGACCCAGGCCGCGCGCATCTGCGGCGCGGCGCAAAGCGAGGGCCTCAGCGTCCGCGTCGCTCTCGCCAGCAAGGGTGGCGCGCATGGCCTCCAGCAAAGCGAGCTTGGCGGCGCCCGATTCGGTGGGGTGGTCGGCGATGTCGTCGGCTTTGCGGGCGAAGCCGTAGAAGCCCATCACCGCCGCCCGGTGGCGCGGCTTGATGATGAAGGAGGCGACGGGGAAGTTCTCGTCCTTGTGCCCCTTGCCCGAGGCCAGGTCCGGCGTGCTCATGCGGCCTGGCCCGGCTGAGCCTTGCCCGCCTGGGCCTGCGCGCGCCCCTTCCAGAAGCCGCCGCGGCCGCTCCAGACGTCGATGGCCGACTGGATGGTGAAGGCGGTGTAGAGGGCCCCGATCACCGGCAAAGCCACGCCCCAGAGCGGCGAGCCGCGATAGAAGCGTAGCATGGGCTGGAAGCTCAGGGTCATCAGCACCCAGGCGCCCAGGCCCGCAAACCGCGCCACGCCGTGGCCGAACAGGGCGAAGGCCGGCGGCGCGAGATAGGTCAACATCATGCCCAGCATTGTACCGGCCAAAAGCCAAGGCGAATAGCGCAGCTGTGCGTAGGCCGAGCGAGAAATCATCCGCCCGATTTCGGGATAAGTGACGTAGGGGCGAAGGCTGGCCGCCCGCTCGGTGAGGCCGAGCCAGATGGGGCCGCGCTGCTTCAAGAGCGCGCCCAGAGTGCAGTCGTCGATGATGGCGGTGCGGATGGCGGCGATCCCGCCCTGGGCGGCGAGCACTTCGCGGCGCACCAGCATCACACCTCCGGCGGCGGCCGCGATGGGGCTCCTCGGATCGTTCACCTTTCCGAACGGATAGAGCATGTCGAAGAAGAAGACGAAGGCCGGGATCAGGGTGCGCTCGGCTAAGGTCTGGCAATGCAGCTTGGCCATCAAGGAGACCAGCACGAGGTCGCCAGCCTCCGAGCGCGCCACGAGCTGGCGAACATTGTCCGGCGTGTGGGCGATATCGGCGTCGGTGAGCAGGAGGTGTTCGGGCGGGACGGGCAAGGCCGCGGCGTGGTCGATCCCTTGGGACATGGCCCAGAGCTTGCCGGTCCAGCCAGGGGGCAGCGGCGCGCCCTTGAGGATCGTCAGCCGATCCTCGACGCCCAGGCTCCGGGCGGCGGCGCGGGCGACCTCGGCGGTGCCGTCCGAGCTGTCGTCGTCCACCAGGATCACCCGGAAATCGCCTGGATAGTCCTGGGCGAGCAGGCTGCCGATCGAGCGGGCGATCACGTCCGCCTCATCGCGCGCCGGAACCACGGCGCAGACGACGGGCCATGTGGCGGGGGCGGGCGGCTGGTCGGCGTCGTCGCGCTCGCGCGCCAGCCAGAACAGGCCTCGCCCCCACACCAGATAGACCCAGATGAAGAAGGACAGCGCCGCCGCGCCCGAAGCGATCACCCGACGTAGCCCTCGGCGCTGAACCAATCGAGGGCGTCTTTGAGGCCCTCGCGATAGGGCCGCGCCCGGTAGCCGAGCTCGGCCTTGGCCCGGGCGGAGGAGAAGAACATGTGGTGGGAAGCCATCTTCAGGGCGTCGCGAGTCAGGAAGGGTTCTTTGCCGGTGATCTGGCCAAAGGCCTCGGCCAGCACCGCCAGGGGATAGAGCGGCGCGCGGGGCAGGGCCACGGTGGGGGCCTTGCGGCCGACCAACTCGGCGATGTCGCTAAGCATCTGGCGCAGGGTCACGTCCTCGCCGCCCAGGATATAGCGCTCGCCGATCTCGCCATGTTCCATGGCCAACAGGTGCCCGCGGGCCACGTCGTCCACATGCACCAGATTGAGGCCGGTCTCGACGAAGGCGGGGATCTTGCCGCCGGCCGCCTCGACGATGATGCGGCCGGTGGGGGTCGGCTTGATGTCGCGCGGTCCGATGGGGGTGGAGGGGTTGACGATCACCGCCGGCAGGCCCGCCTCGGCCATGGTCTCCACCAGTCGCTCGGCCACCACCTTGCTGCGCTTGTAGGCGCCGATGGCCTCGTGGGCCTTCAGCGGTAGGGTCTCGTCGCTCGGCGCGCCGTCACCGCGGAAACCCAGGGTGGCGACGCTGGAGGTGTAGACGATCCGCTCGACCCCCGCCATCAATGCCGCCTCCATCACCAGGCGCGTGCCGCTCTGGTTGTTGCGGACGATCTCTTCGGGATCCTTGGCCCACAGGCGATAGTCGGCGGCGACGTGGAAGAGGCGGCGCACCCCGCGCATGGCTGTCGCCAGGCTGGCGGGCTCGTACAGGTCGCCGATGGCGACCTGTACGTCGAGGCCCCGCAGATTGCCTTTGGGGCTGGTAGAGCGCACCAGCACCCGAACGCTGCGCCCCTCGGCCAAGAGGGCGCGCGCCACCGCCGAGCCGACGAAGCCGCTGGCGCCGGTGACCAGGATCAGGCCGTCGTCATCGCTCATGGATGGGCGGGGGCGATCAGTTCTGACGGCGCTGGCGCGGACTCTGGCGCCGCTGTCGTTTTGGCGTCAGGCTGGGGGGGGCGCGCAGCCGGTCCGGTGGGGCCGGCCGCAGTGGGCTCGTCGCCGAACGAAGGCAGGGTGTCGAGGTCGATCTTGCCGCCGGTGATCTGCGCTTCGCGGTTCTGCAGATAATAGGAGCGGATCGAGGCATACATGTCGGTGGCGGTGGCCATCAGCTGCTTGATCTGCTTGTCGGCGGCGGCGCGCTGGTCCAGGCCCCCGGCCACCACGCGGGTGATCCCCAGCTCGGGCGAGCCGGTGAAGCGGGTCCAGGTCATGGGATCAAGGCCGATATCCACCAGATGCCCCGCACCGTCGCGCACCGTGCCCGGACCCAGGATGGGCAGGAATAGGTAGGGCCCTGACTTCACCCCATAGCGGGCCAGAGTGATGCCGAAATCGTTATCGTGATGACGCATACCGGCGGGTGTGGCCACATCCAGCACGCCCACCAGGCCGATGGTGCTGTTGGTTAGGAAGCGCGTCACCGTGTGCCTTGCCGCCTTGCCGTGGCCTTGCAGGATGTCATTGATCGCCACTACCGGCTCGCCAATATTGGAGATGGCGTTGCGCAGCACGGTGCGGATGGGCCGCGGCATGACGCGCTTGTAGGTCATGGCGGCAGGACGCAGAAGCAGGAAGTCGAACGCCCCGTTTATGTAGAACATGGCGCGATTGACCCGCTCGAAGGGATCGGAAGCCACACCTTCTCGTTGGAGTGGCGCCGCGCCCGCCGCGTTCGTCCAAAGCCCTACGGATGCCATGGTTGAGGCGATCAAGAGGATCGTCGTGCGTTGGCGGTTGCGGGGAAGGAAAATCGGATGTTTCATCTTAGCCCGTATAGCGTCGCGCGATGCGCTCGTCCGCGAAAACTTTCCCGCGCGCGACACCGATCAATCTTAGCCATGAACGCGGGCGGCGGCGGATCGCTCCCTGTCTCAGGGTACGGAATAAACCTATGAGCGCTTTGGCGACAATGCTCGGCTGGATCACCTTCGCCCTTGCAGTCATGGCGGTCGCCTACACCTTGATCGCCGGACTGTTCCTGCAGCGATTTTTCAGCGCAGTTCGCCGCTCCGCTTCTAGTGGAGATAGCGAGGCGGGGGCTTCGATTCTGAAGCCGCTGCACGGCGCTGAGCCGGGTTTGTACGAGCATCTGGAAGGCTACTTCGACCAGGATCAGGTCGCGCCGCTGCAGATCGTTTTCGCCGCCCGCGTCTCCGACGACCCTGCCCTGGCCCTCGCCCGCGAGATCGCCCGGCGCCGCCCGGAGGTGGAGACGGCCTTTGTCGCATCCGCCACCCTGCACGGCGAAAACCGAAAAATATCCAATCTAATCAATGGTATGATGGCGGCGCGCCACCCGGTGATCATCATCAGCGACAGCGACATCGGCGTTCGTCCCGACTATTTGCGCCGGGTGCGGGCGGCCTTGGCGACGCCGGGGGTGGGCGTGGTCACCTGCCCCTACTACGGGGATGCACAGGCGGGGTTTTGGTCTGAGATGGCCGCCATGGGGCTCAGCTACCAGTTCCTGCCCAACGTCATCGCCGGGGTGTCGCTGGGGGCGGCCAAGCCCTGCATGGGATCGACCATCGCCCTTACCCGCGAGACCCTGGAGCGAATCGGCGGCTTTGAGGCCTTCCGCGACACCCTGGCTGACGACTACGCCATCGGCGCGGCGGTGAGGGCGCTGGGGCTCAGTTCAGTGGTGGCGCCGGTGCTGGTCTCCCATGGCTGCGCCGATACGAGTTTCCAAAACATGTTCGCCCACGAATTGCGCTGGGCGAAAACCGTCAGGGGCGTCGATCCGATCGGGCATCTAGGCAGCATTTTCACCCACGCCCTGCCGCTCGCTTTGCTGAGCGTGGCGCTGCTCAGAGCCTCGCCCGCCTCGCTTTGGCTGCTCGCCGCATCGTTTTTGGCCCGAGTGTGGCTGATGAGCACCGTTGATCAGGCGGTCGGTCGGCCGTTAGGCTCTTGGTGGCTGACCCCGATGCGCGATATAGTCAGCCTCTTGGTGTTCGCGGGCTCATTCTTCGTCCGCTCCGTTGAATGGCGGGGCGCCAAGTTCCATGTGACGGGCGACGGCGATCTAAAGCCCCAGTAGGATAACAACATGCTTCGGACCCTCTTTCTGCAAGCGCCCTCGTTCGATGGGTTCGATGGCGGCGCCGGTTCGCGCTACCAGGCCAAGCGCGAGATCAAGTCCTTCTGGTTCCCTACCTGGCTGGCCCAGCCCGCCGCCCTGGTGGAGAACTCCAAGCTGATCGACGCTCCCCCCGCCGGCATCAAGCTGGCCGAGGTGGTGGCCCAGGCCAATGATTTCGACCTGCTGATCGTCCACACCTCGGTCCCCTCGTTCGATTCGGATGTGAAATGCGTGGAGGCCATGAAGGCCGCCAATCCGGCGCTGAAGGTCGGCATGATCGGCGCCAAGGTGGCGGTGAAGTCCGACGAGAGCCTGAAGGACGCGCCTGCCGTCGATTTCGTCGCCCGCAACGAATTCGACTTCACCATCAAGGACGTGGCCGATGGCAAGCCCTGGTCGACCATCCTCGGGCTCAGCTACCGCAATGAGGAAGACAATATCGTCCACAACCCGGATCGCCCGATCCTGGAGGATATGGACAGCCTGCCCTCGGTGATCGACGTCTATCAGCGTGACCTGAACATCGAAGACTATTTCATCGGCTATCTGAAGCACCCCTATGTTTCGGTCTACACCGGCCGGGGCTGCAAGAGCCGCTGCACCTTCTGCCTGTGGCCGCAGACCGTGGGCGGGCACCGCTATCGCACCCGCTCGGTCGAGAATGTGGTGGCCGAGATCGAAGCGGCAATGATCGCCTTCCCCCAGGTGAAGGAATTCTTCTTCGACGATGACACCTTCACCGATGACCTGCCTCGCGCCGAAGCCATCGCCGAAGGGCTGGGGTGCCTTGGCGTCACCTGGTCCTGCAACGCCAAGGCCAATGTGCCCCGCTCCACGCTGGAGAAGCTGAAGGCCGGCGGCCTGCGCCTGCTGCTCGTGGGCTATGAGTCCGGCGACCAGCAGATCCTCTACAACATCAAGAAGGGTATGCGCATCGAGGTGGCTGAGAAGTTCACCCAGGATTGTCATGACCTGGGCATCCAGATCCACGGCACCTTCATCGTCGGTCTTCCCGGCGAGACCAAGGAAACCCTGGAAGCCACCAAGGCCTGGGCCCGCAAGATCAACCCGCACACCATCCAGGTGTCGCTGGCGGCGCCCTATCCTGGCACCTTCCTCTACGATCAGGCGGTGGAGAACGGCTGGCTCGACATCACCAACGCCGAGCTGATCAACGACAAGGGCGTGCAGATCGCGCCCTTGCACTATCCGCATCTCAGCCACGACGAGATGTTCCACTCGGTGGAAGACTTCTACAAGACGTTCTACTTCCGCCCCAGGAAGATCGCCGCGATCGTCAAGGAGATGGTGACCGATTTTTCCATGATGAAGCGGCGCCTTCGCGAAGGCGTCGAGTTCGCGGCCTTCCTGCACGACCGCAAAGACGTGACGGCCGCTTGAAGCGTCTGGTCGTCACAGCCGACGATTTCGGCGCGGCGGTCGAGGTCAACGAG
>JAMFTA010000064.1 GCA_026225565.1 Caulobacter sp.
CGGCGTGGATCAAGGCGATCGAGGCATCCCTGCCGGAGCTGCCGGACGCCAAGCGGGCGCGTCTGCAAACCCAGTACGGGCTCTCCGCCTATGATGCGGGCGTCTTGGCGTCCGACGCGGCCAAGGCCGACTATTACGAGGCGGCGGCCAAAGGGCGGGACGCTAAGCTGGTGGCCAACTTCACCACCAATGAGCTGACCTCCAACCTTGCCAAGAACAACCTGGAGATCGAGCAGAGCCCGATCTCAGCCGAAGACCTGGGCGGGCTGATCGAGCTGATCACCACCGACGTCATCTCCTCCAAGATCGCCAAACAGGTGTTCGAGCTGATGTGGGCTGGGGAAGGCGCCCCCGCCGCCATCGTCGAGAAACACGGTCTGCGCCAAGTCACCGACACCGGCGCCATCGAGACGGCCATCGACGCTATCATCGCCGCCAATCCGGATAAGGCGGAAGCTGCCAAGTCCAAGCCGCAAGCCATCGGCTGGTTCGTGGGCCAGGTGATGAAGGAGACCGGCGGCAAGGCCAACCCGGCGGCGGTGAACGCGATCCTGAAGGCCAAGCTGGGGCTCTGATCCTTCTGCCCATCTCGGTCATCCTAGGCCTTGTGCCTAGGATGACCGAGATGGTTGATGGATCGCCCGCCCGCAGCACCCGCGCTCTATTCCCCCCCCATCGCCTCGCGGTTGGCCTTGTCCAGCTCCTCGGCATAGCGGCGGGTGGCGAATTTTTCAGTCAAGAGGCCGATCACCGCCCCAGTATCCTCGCTCTCGATCACCGCCAGGGTTTCCGCTTCCGCCCGGTCGAAGGCGGCCAGGGCCTCCTTCACGTTCCAATCGGGCAGGAGGGCGATGTCGCGCTGGTGGAGGCGGTCGCTGACCGCCGTATCGGCCTTGTCGTCGAGGTCGGTGCTGAACAGTTCGGCGGTGGCGAGGAGGCCCGCGTAACGCTCCTGATCGTCCAGCACCACCACCATGTGGGTGGAGCCAAGGGGGTAGCGCCTGCGGAACTCGGCCACGGTGGCGCTGGCGGGAATGGTGCGGGGATCGCGCCGCATCAGCTTGCCGACGGTCAGCTGGCGCATCCAGCCGATATCGGCGGCGCTCCTGATCGTCTCGCCCCGCAGGTGCAGCCGCCAGGTGGAGAAGGAGTAGCCAAAGGTCTCGCGCACGGCCAGGCTGGTGATGACGCAGGCGGCCAGAACCGGGGCGGTGACGCCGAAATCCCCGGTGGTCTCCAAGACCAGGAAGGACATGGTCAGGGGGCCGCCCACCACCGCCACCGCGAAGACGCCCATGCCGGTCAAGACGCAGGCGGTGGGGTCGATGTTCCAGCTGGTCAGCGCGTGGTGATAGATCTGGCCGCCGAGCTTGCCCAAAAGCGCGCCCACGAATAGGGAGGCGAAGAACAGCCCGCCGCGAAAGCCTGAGCCCAGCGAGATCAGGGCGGCGAGCAGCTTGATGGCGATCAGGAAAGCCAGGGCCTTCATGGTCATGTCCAGAGTCAGATCCAGCTTCATCGCCCCGTGGCCGGCGGCCAGCACCTGGGGCGTGATCAAGGCTAGGCCGCCGATCATCAACCCGCCCACCGCCGGGCGCGCCCACAGGGGCAGGGGGGTGGCCTTGAAGCCCCGGTCCATCAGGTCCGTCGCCCGCATCACCCCGACGCCGATGGCCGCGGCCACAAGGCCAATGCCCATCAGCGGCAGATAGTGCAGGGGCTTGACCGCCAGCACCGGGGCGACGTTCAAGGCGTAGGGGGCGCCGCCCAGCGCCGTGGCGGTCAAGACCGCCGTCACCGCCGCCGCCGTCACCGAAGCGACGTTGGCGATCGAATAGACGCCGATGATCAGCTCGAAGGCGTAGAAGGCCCCGGTCAGCGGGGCCCCGAAGGCGGCGGCTATGGCCCCGGCCGCGCCGCAGCCGACCATGATGCGCAGGTCGTTGCGCCGCAGCCGCAGCATCATGCCCAGGCGCGAGGCCAGGCCCGAGCCGATCTGGGTATAGCCGGCCTCCAGCCCCACCGAGGCGCCGCAGCCGTTGGAGATCAGGGTCTGCAGGCTGACCACCAGGCTGTCCCTCAGCGACATGCGCCCGCCGCGCAGCGCATTGGCCTCCACCGGGTCGACGGCGACGCGGGCGTTGGAATGGCGCCGCCACAGCTCGATCAGGCCGATGCAGAGGCCGCCGATCACGGGGGCGGAGAGGGCCATCCAGGGGGTGACGTGATCGACGGCGCTGAGGTGCTGATCCAGGGCGATGCGGAAGAAGAACATGTGGGAGAGCTGGGCCGTCTGGCTCATCAGCGTCACCGCCGCCCCGGCGGCGCAGCCGATCAGGGCGGCGATGAACACCAAGAGCACTTCGGAGGAGCGGACCAGGGCGCGAAATTGGCCGAAGAGGCCCTGGGCTTTCGGCGGCTTGGGCAGGCGGATGGTCAGGCCGGGGCTCAGCCCTGCGCCGGGGCGCGGCTTCGTGAGTTCCGGGTCGGCGGCGTTCACGCGTCCATGTCGGCGAGGGGATCGCCCATGGGGTCGACCATGGCGCCGGCGAGGCTTTGCGGCGATTGCCCCGCCAAGGCCAGCTTGATCGGCGCCCAGGTCGCCCGATGGACGGGAGAGGGCCCCAGGGTCCTCAGCGCCTCGATATGCTTGGGCGCGCCATAGCCCTTGTGGGCGGCGAAGTGATAGCCGGGATATTCCACGTCCAGGTCCAGCATCAGCCGGTCTCGGGCCGTCTTGGCCAGGATCGAGGCGGCGGCGATGGAGAGGCAATGGCCGTCCCCCTGCACCACGGTGCGCACCTCGCACGGCAGCTTGAAGCGGTAATTGCCGTCCACCAGGGCGACGATCGGCGCCACCTGCAGGGCCTCCACCGCCCGGCGCATGGCCAGGCCCGTGGCGTGCAGGATGTTCAGCGCCTCGATCTCCTCCACGCTGGCGAAGGCAACGCCCCAGGCGACGGCGGCGGCCTTGATCTCGCCTTCCAGGCGCTCGCGGGCGGCGGGGGTAAGCTTCTTGGAATCGTCGATCCCCTTGGGGATGCGCAGGGGATCGAGGATCACGGCGGCGGCGCAGACCGGGCCAGCCCAGGGGCCGCGCCCCGCCTCGTCCACCCCGCAGACAGGACCGGAATAGCTGTTTTCCATGGCGAAGCTCGGCCCAGCCGGATTCTTCTTGCTAGCCTTGGCGGCGGTCTTCGCAGCGGGTTGGGCGATTCTCGGGCTCACCCCTTAGGGATACCCCGGAGCTCGGCGTAGCGGAAGCAGTGGGGACTGTGGTCGTTGACCATGCCGACGGCCTGCATGAAGGCATAGACGATCACCGGGCCGACGAACTTGAACCCCCGCGCCTTCAGGGCCTTGGAGAGGGCTTCGGAGGCCGGGGTCTGGGTGGGCACGTCGGGACGCTCGAAGTGGTTCTGGATCGGTTCGCCGTCGACGAAGCTCCAGATAAAAGTCGAGAAATCCTCACCCTTATCCACCATTTCCAGATAGGCTTTGGCGTTGCCGATGGTGGCCAATATCTTAGCCCGCGCCCGCACGATGCCGGGATCGTTCATCAGCCGCTCCACATCCGCCTCGGTGTAGCGGGCGACGATGTGGGGGTCGAAATCGTGGAAGGCGGCGCGAAAGCCCTCGCGTTTGCGAAGGATGGTGATCCAGGCCAGCCCCGCCTGAAACCCGTCGAGCACCAGCTTGGCCCAGAGCGCCTGGCCGTCCCGCTCGGGCACGCCCCATTCTGTGTCGTGATAGGCGATATAGAGCGGGTCCTGGCCCGGCCAGCTGCAGCGCGGTTTGGCGAGATCGATGGTCATGGGCGAAGGGTAGAGGGGGCGCGGCGATGGAGCCAGCCCTTGTTGTGCTCCGCGCTGCACTGCGGGCGGCGACTGGCTATTACAAAACCGCTACCCCAGGAGGGAGCGACCACGGCCCAGTCCGGCAAGGCCCTGAATTCTGACAGTAGGCCGTCAACGCGCGACTGGTGCCCCTCCGGCCAGTTCGGCTGCGGAAGCATGTCGTCGCCGATGAAGAACCCGCCCGGCTTGACGAGCGCGAGCGCTACATTGAGAGCCTCATATTTTCCCGGCCATGCGTCAGCAAAGACAAGATCGAATGTTCCAGCCCGTTGGGCGCGAAGAAACTCAACGCCATCATCAAGGGCGAACGCCACCCGTGGATCATCCCCGAGCACATCTCGCGCTACGGCTTGCACGGTCGGATCGTTGTCCACGCTGACGAGTTGTGCTGATGCGTCCATGCCTGACAGAAGCCAGGCGGTCGCCAACCCGGTGCCGGTCCCGATCTCAAGCAGGCGTCCCCCGGGTTTGGAGGCGGCGAGCATCCGCAATAGCGCCCCCGTTCGGGCGTCTGAGGGCATACCGAAGCCAAGAGCTTCCGTGCGGTCACGCAGTATCGGCCAAGCGGCCGGAGCTTCATTGTCGGATATGGCGTACATGAGCACTATCCAATTTTCGTGGGATTGATTTTGCGCCGGCAGGGGACTGGTGGCGCGACTTTGGACGAATGTGTTGGGTGCGCTGCCGACGCAGCAATGCCGGCCTCTCTAAGAGGCCGGGGTGCTTAGTCGGCTTAGGCCAACGATCATCTTCGTCGAGACGTCGCTCATGTCGTGATGCTACCAAATGTTCCCGCCGCTGAAAACGTCGGGGTGCAGCTCCTCAGGCGCCGCTGAGCTTCTCGCGCGTGCGGTCATGGAGTTCCGCGACCTCCGGCGTCAGGGTTTCTGCAAAATCGGCCATCTCGAAGAGTGGCCGGATTTCGATCTCGCTCGGTCCTGGCATGGGATTGGGGCAGCGATTCACCCAGGCCACCGCTTCGTCCATGTCCTTGACCTCCCAGAGCCAGAAGCCGGCGACCAGCTCACGGGTCTCGGCGAAAGGCCCGTCGATGACGGTGCGGCCGGCGCCGTCGAACCCAATGCGCTTGGCCTCTGAGGAGGGTTTGAGGCCGTCGGCGGCGACGAGGATGCCGGCATCGACCAGCTCCTCATTGTATTTACCCATAGCCTCCAGCAATTCGGGCGTGGGGAGAACACCCTTTTCGCTGTCCTCGGTCGCCTTCACAAACACCATCACGCGCATCGTCTGCCTCCTTGTTTGGGCCGGTCTCCTCGGGGAGAAGAAGGCGCGCGACTGGCTTACCGTCACGCACTTATCCCCCAGCTTATCCGACCCCGAAAAAACAGGCGTACACTCTTTCTCATCCCGTCGATGAAGAGGGCGCGAGGCCTCGCGCTGAAACGACGGCGGGAAGCGGCCATGACGGCCGCGTGGAGCGCCGACCCTTCGCCTCCTAAGACCCGAAACGACCCCAATTTCCGGCGAAGGCCGGCGCACCGCCCCTCTTCAAAGTCCACCTTAGCCTCGCGCTCCAGGCGCGAGATGGCGAGGGCATGTCCCGCCGCCCGCCGCCGTCGAAAGACGGCGGCGGTTAGGGCGCGTGGGGAGGCGCCGTCGAAAGACGGCGGCGGTTCGCGGCGCTATCGGTCGTTGAAGGGGTAGCCGAAGTGGCCGCCGCCGGTGGGGCCCGGACCCACATAGGCGGCGGGCAGGGCGCCGCGGCCGATATCGCGGGTCACCCGGTCGAAGGCCAGATCGGCGTCGTGCCAGGGGGTCACGCCCCGCTCCTGGCGAAGGTCGGTCTCATAATATTGCTCGCGGATCGGGCGTTCCACGCCATCGGCATAGGTCACCGTCCCCGATACCCGCGCACCGCCCACGCCGACGCTGCGCATGGACAGGCCGATGGTGCGGCCGAGCTGCTCGAAGGTGGGGCGATTGGGCACGGCGTCCTCGATCACCAGATCGATGCGCAACGGCGGCGGACCCTTGGTCCTGGCGGCGGCCTGCTGCACCTGGCGGCGCAGGTCCGCGCTAAGATCGGTCAGCTCGCGTTCGCCGTAATCCTTGGCCTTCTTCTGCAGGTCAGGACCGATGGCCACGGTCACCGCCGCGCCGGGGGCTATGGCCGGCGGCTGGGCGGCCGCCGCTGCAGCGCTGCCCAGAGCGAGGGCGGCGGCGGTCAAGATCAGGAACGGACGCATGGGGGTCTCTCCTTCGATTTGCGCGACGTCGATGACGCGCTAAGATTGCGGCGGTTCCTCGGCGATCGGTTGAAACATTGGCGCCAGCCAGGGCGGCAGGTCCAGGGTCAGGGAGCGGCCGTCCGCGGTCAGCCCCCCGCCGATAGCGCGGTCGATGCGCAGCAAGGCCATGGCCCGGCCATCCACGCCGCCGCGCACTTCGCCGGCGCGGCGCTCTCCGGCCAGGATCTCCGCGCCAACCGGCGGGGGCGGGCCGTAAAAGGCGATGGGCGCCATGCGGGTCTTCACCACGCCCCGCCGATGCATACGCGAGGTGGTCTCCTGGCCGACAAAGCAGCCCTTCTTGAAATCGATGCCGTGCAGGATGTCGAGGTTGGCCTCGATGGGATAGTCGCTCTCGGCGCCGTCCTTGGCGGGGTCGGGCACGCCCAGCGCCAGGCGGTGGGCGTCGTAGGCGGCCTCTGGCAAGACGCCGGCGACAGCGTCCGCCGCGCCGCGCAGGCCCAGTTGCGGCAGGCGGGGATCGGCGCGCCAGCCGCCGGCGATCTCCGCCGGCGCATCGCCCCAGGCGGCGAACACCGAAGCGTCCAGGGGCGCGATCTGCACCTTGGCTCGCAGGCGATACAGGGTCAGCTTGCCGATCAATCCCTCGCGCGCCTCCGCCGCCACGTCCAGCGCCCCGCCCGCCTCGTCGCCCCAGACGAACAGGTCGTTGATCAGGCGCCCTTGCGGGGTGAGCATGGCGCCGTAGCGCAATTCCCCGCTGGCGAGGCTCTCCACGTCCTGGGTGATCAGCCCCTGCAGGAAGCTCTTCCAGTCGGGACCAGACACGCCGATCAGGGCGCGAGAGCTGAGATGGGCGATCGATCCGGTCATGGGGTCGATATGGTCTCCCACAAGGCGGTGCGCCAGCCTGAAATGCCGCTATAAGGCGCGGATGGCCGAACCTCGTTTTCCGATCCTCTTCATCACGGCGACCCGCATCGGCGATGCGGTGCTCTCCTCGGGCCTGATCAAGCGGCTGCGCGACGAGATCCCCCACGCCCGTTTCACCATCGCCGCCGGACCCCTGGCCGCCCCCTTGTTTCGCGACACCCCGGGGCTGGACCGGCTGATCGAGATGCCCAAGGAAAAGTCCGGTTTTCACTGGTTCAAGCTGTGGCGCCAGGCGCGGGGGCGTCGCTGGGGCCTGATCCTGGACATGCGCGGCTCGGGGGTTTCGCGCTTCCTCAGGGCCCGGCGGCGGGCGGTGCGCCGATCCCCGCCGGCCTCGCTCGGCCCCATGCACAAGGTGGTTGAGGCCGCGCGGGTGCTGAAGATCGAGGACGATGTGGCCGCGCCCTTCTTGTTCACCAGTCCCGAGACCGAGGCCCACGCCCTGGCCCTGATCGGTCCCGGCCGGCCGATCCTGGCCGTGGCCCCCGCCGCCAACTGGGTGGGCAAGACCTGGCCGGCGGAGCGCTTCGCCGTCTTGGCCGCAGAGCTCCTCGGCCCCAAGGGCCCCATGCCGGGCGGACGGCTGATGATTCTCGGCGGCCCCGACGACCGCTGGACCTGCGAGGTGGTCAGCCGCTCCATCCCCCGCGACCGGATGATCGATCTTGTGGGCCGTATAGACCTTCTCACCGCCTACGCCTGCCTGAAGCACGCGCGCCTGTTTGTCGGCAACGACTCAGGCCTGATGCACCTGGCCGCCGCCGCCGGCGCGCCGACGCTGGGCCTCTTCGGCCCTTCCGACGACCGGCTCTACGGTCCCTGGGGACCGAACGCCCGCGCGGTGCGGGGGCCGCGCGAGTTCGAGGCCTTCGTCAGGATGGACCCGACCCTTTCCAACCAGGTCTGCCACATGCTGGATTTGCCCATCGACTGGGTCAGCCGCGCCGCGCGCCGCCTCTACGCAGAGACCGAAGCCCAACCGATCGAAACCACCGCCGAGACCGAGCCATGAGCAATACCTTCGACCTGATCGTCCGGGGCGGCGAGGTGATCAACCACGGCGGTCGCGGCTTGGCCGACGTGGGCGTCATCAACGGCAAGATCGCGGTTGTCGGCGATCTGGGTCAGGCCTCCGCTGGCGAGGTGTTCGACGCCACGGGCCTCACCGTCATGCCGGGCGTGATCGACACCCAGGTGCATTTCCGCGAGCCCGGGCTTGAGTGGAAGGAAGACCTGCAGACCGGGGCCAATGGCGCGGTGCTCGGCGGCGTCACCGCCGTCTTCGAGATGCCCAACACCGAGCCGGCCACCACCAACCCCGAAGCCCTGGCCGACAAGCTGCTCCGCGCCGCCGGTCGGATGAGCTGCGACCACGCCTTCTATGTGGGCGGAACCCATGAGAACGCGCCCTTCCTGGGGGAGCTGGAGCGGCTGCCCGGCTGCTGCGGGGTGAAGGTGTTCATGGGCGCTTCGACGGGGAGCTTGCTGGTGCAGGACGACGAGGGGGTGGCCAATGTGCTGCGCCACATCAACCGGCGGGGCACCTTCCATTCGGAGGACGAATACCGGCTGGCCGAGCGCCGCCCGCTCGCCCGCACCGGCGACTGGACCAGCCATCCGGAGGTCAGGGACGCTGAAACCGCCCTGCAATCCACCCATCGTCTGGTCAGGCTGGCCCGCGAACTCGGCAAGCGCATCCATGTGCTGCACGTGACCACGGCCGAGGAGATGGCCTTCCTCGCCCACCACAAGGATGTGGCGACGGTGGAGGCGACGCCGCAACACCTGACACTCACAGCGCCCGAGGCCTACGAGCGACTCAAGGGCTACGCCCAGATGAACCCACCCATCCGCGGCGCCAACCACCAGATCGGTCTCTGGGCGGCGCTGGAGCAGGGGGTGGTGGACGTGCTCGGCTCCGACCACGCGCCCCACACGAAGGAGGAGAAGGCGCGGCCCTATCCGGCCTCGCCCTCGGGGATGCCGGGGGTGCAGACCCTCTTGCCGGTGATGCTGACCCACGTGGCGGCGGGGCGGCTGACGCTTGAGCGTTTGATGGACCTGACCAGCCACGGGGCCCAGCGGGTATTCGGCATCGCCGGCAAAGGCCGCATGGCCGAGGGCTGGGACGCTGACCTGACCATCGTCGACCTGAAGGCCAGGCGCACCATCACCCACGACTCCATGGCCACCCGCTCCGGCTGGACCCCGTTTGACGGCTTCGAAGCGACCGGCTGGCCCATGGCCACCATCATCCGGGGCAAGGTGGTGATGCGCGACGGTGAGATCACAGCTCCCGGCGGCGGCAAGCCCGTGCGGTTTCAGGAAACGCTGGCTTAGGGATGCGTTCGCACTCACCCCTTCCTGTCATCCCGGAAAGCCCGCAGGGCTTATCCGGGACCCAGCAAGCGGAACGCACGGAGCAGCTGGGTCCCGGCTCTCCGCTGCGCTACGGCCGGGATGACAGGCGGGGGTGGTTGGGCGCTTTTGCGGCGATGCTGTTTCTCGGCGCGCCAGCTCTAGCCGCCGCTCAGGCCATGCAAGGTATGGCTATGCCGGGCATGTCGATGCCGCCCGCCGCATCACCGCCAGCTGCGACGCCCGCCCCGATGGCCGGTATGGACATGACCAGCGGCCCCGCCATGCGCGGCATGAGCGCCATGACCGGCGACCTCGGGGCCTATCCCGCCGCCCGCGACGCTTCGGGCACATCCTGGCAGCCGGACTCGGCCCCCATGGAAGGGCTGATGACTGAGCTCGGCCCCTGGAGCGTCATGGTCCACGGCAATGCGACCTTCGTCTACGACGACCAGGGCGGCAAACGCGGCGGCGACAAGGGCTTTTTGGAATCCATGCTGATGGGCATGGCCCAGCGGCCGCTCGGCGGCGGGACCCTGACCCTGCGCGGCATGGGATCGCTGGATCCATTCATGGGCAAGGGCGGCTATCCCCTGCTGCTCGCCACCGGCGAGACGGCGGACGGCAAGACCCCGCTCGTCGACCGCCAGCATCCCCACGACGCGGTGATGGAGCTGGCGGGGGTCTACAGCCACCCGATCACCGCGAAGTCCTCGGGCTTTCTCTATGTGGGCTGGCCGGGGGAGCCGGCGCTCGGCCCCACAACCTTCATGCATCGCTTTTCCGGGGAGGCGAATCCGGAGGCGCCCATCGACCACCATTGGCTCGATTCCACCCACATCACCTTTGGCGTGGTCACCGCCGGCTATGTGCTCGGGCCCTTGAAGCTTGAGGCGTCGGATTTCACCGGCCGCGAGCCCAATCAGCACCGCTGGGATTTCGACCATCCGCGCTTCGACAGCTGGTCGGCGCGCGCCACCCTCAATCCCACCCGCGATCTCTCCATGCAGGTCAGCTACGGCTTCTTGAAAAGCCCCGAGCAGCTGGAGCCGGACGTGGACCAGCGTCGCACCACCGCCTCGATCACCTACAACCGGCCGCTCGGCCACGGCGACTGGCAGAGCACCCTGGCCTGGGGCCGTATCCAGAACAGCCCCGGCCACACGCTGGACGCCTATCTCGGTGAAACCGCCGCCTCGTTCGGGCCGCACACCCTGTTTGGCCGCGCTGAATGGTCGCAGAAGGACGAGCTGTTCGACGACGATGAGAGCAGTCCCCTCTATCGCCAGGTATTCGATGTTTCCAAGCTGAGCCTCGGATATTTCTACACCCTGGCCATTCGTGGGGGATTGGCGGCCGATGTCGGGGGTCTGATTTCCGTCTATGGGTTGCCATCGACGCTAAAGCCCGCCTATGGCGATCAGCCAACATCCTTCATGCTGTTTACGCGTTTCAAGATCATGTGACCGCCACAATAGGGGGACGTGTTGGCGGGGCAATCCATAAGGAGCGACCCGAATGAACGGCGCCGACGCCACCTTAAAGACCCTCGCCGACTGCGGGGTCGAGGCCTGCTTCGCCAATCCCGGCACCAGCGAGATGCAGATGGTCTCGGCCTTCGACCGGGAGCCGCGGGTGCGCCCGGTGCTCTGTCTGTTCGAGGGGGTGGCGACCGGGGCGGCGGACGGCTACGCGCGGATGGCCGGCAAGCCGGCGGCGACCCTCCTGCACCTGGGGGCGGGGCTCAGCAACGGCGGGGCCAATCTGCACAACGCCCGGCGCGCCTATAGCCCGGTGGTCAACATCGTCGGCGATCACGCCATCGACCACCAGAAGCACGACGCCCCCCTGCAGTCGGACATCGAAAGCCTGGCCCGGCCCCACTCCACCTGGGTGAAGTCGGCCAAGACGGCGGACGACGCCTGTCATCTGGCGGCCGAGGCGGTGGCGGCCAGCTGCGGCCCGCCCGGCGGCGTCGCCACTCTGATCCTGCCCGCCGATTGCGCCTGGTCGGAGACCAAGGAGAACCACAAAGATGTGGCCCTGCCGCTGCACCGCTACGCCATCCCCGCTCCCGCCCGCCAGGTCGAGGCGGCGGCCAAGGCCGTTCGCGCGGCTAGAAAGCCGGTGCTGTTCTTGGGCGGCCTGGCCTGTAGCGAGCGGGCCCTGGTCGCCGCCGGGCGCCTCGCCGCTCGCGGGGTGCGGGTGATGACCGACACCTTCGTCGCCCGCCTGCCGCGGGGGGCCGGGCGCTTCGCTCCCGACCGGATGGCCTATTTCGGCGAGCACGCCCTGGCCGATCTGGCGGGCTGCGACCTCATGCTGCTGGCCGGGACCAAGACGCCTGTGGCCTTCTTCGCCTATCCGGCCATGCCCAGCGTGTTCGTGCCCAAAGGCTGCGAGGTGCAGACCCTCAGCGCCCTGCACGAAGACGCAGCCGACGCGCTGGAAGCCCTGGCCGAGGCCTTGGGCGCATCCGGGCCCCCGCCCCTGCAATCCTACCAGATGCCCGACAAGCCTCGGGGCGAGCTGACTCCCTACGCCGTCGCCGATTCGGTGGCTCGCTGGCTGCCGGAAGGTGCGGTCGTCTGCGACGATGCGGTCACCTCCGGCCTGCCCATCTTCATGCAGACCCGTTCGGCCAAGCCCCACGACTGGTTGATGCTCACCGGCGGGGCCATCGGCGCAGGGATGCCGATGGCGGTGGGGGCGGCGGCGGCCAGGCCGGGCGCCAAGGTGCTGTCCCTGAACGGCGACGGGGCGGGCGCCTATACCCTGCAGGCCCTGTGGACCATGGCGCGGGAGGGACTGAACGTCGCCACCGTGGTCTTCGCCAACCACGCCTATCGCATCCTGGAGATGGAGCTGGCCCGCACCAGCCCCGGCGGCCGAACGACGGGGGGCGAGGCGGGTCCGGCGGCGGCGAGGCTTTTGGATCTTGGCGATCCGCGCCTGGATTGGGTCGCCCTGTCCCAGGGCTTCGGTGTTCCGGCCGTGTGCGCCGTCACGGCCGAGGAGTTCGACGCCGCCCTGGCCCGGGCTCTGGCCGGGTCCGGGCCCAGCTTTATCGAAGCGGCGATGGGCTGACCGCGCCCCGGCGGCGATCAGCGGCGGCGCGCGCCGCTCGGCGGAGGCGGTTCGGGCTGGTCCGGCTGATGCACGCCGCAATGTTGCAGCGCCGCCAGCCCCTCGCCCTCGACCCGCCACAGGGTGGCCGTGGCGTCGTCCGGCAGGCGGTCTCGGTGGAGGGGACGGACCTGAATGGCGCGGGCGGGGCCGGAGGTCTCGTAGAGCACCTCCCCCTCCGCAAGGTCGAAATGCCGGTGCAGCAGAGCGAGGCCATAGACGTCGCCATAGTCGAACCGCGCCAAAAGGGCGCTGAACGCCTGGGTGAATAGGGGATCGGGCGCCGGCGCCGTGCGCGCCGTTTCGAAGTCGGGTTCCATGTTCCGCCCCCCCCCTCGCTAAACCATAGGGCGAAGTCTACACTCGATCCAGCGCCTGACAAGGAGGGGTCCGTGAACGGGTTTGGCCAAGCTTACGATCCCGCTCGGGTCCCCGCCGGGCGGGCCACGACGATCCGCCAGCCCCAGCCGCTCTGGACCCTGGTCCTGCTGTTCATGATCAGCGGTCTTTTGCTGGCGAAGAATTTCGCCGCGAACCTGCACGCATTCGACGCCGTCTCGCCGCCCCTGCTGCACAAGGCGCTCGACTACGAATTCATCGGCAACGATGGGATCGCCACCATCCTGGCCGCGGCCATCGGCGCCGTCTATGTGATCCGCCAAGTCGCCTACGGCTTGGCGCCGAGCATCAACTACACCGCGTCGGTGGAGCCCCAGGCGTCGTTCGGCGCGCAGAAGGGGTTTTGGACGGTCCGGCTGTTGAATACAGGCACAGGCGCCGCCGAAATAGAGCAGATGGTCTATGTGCTGGCGCTGACCGGCGGCTCATCCGCTCAATATGACTACAAGGGCGCCAATCGGTCGATCGTCTCCTCCGGATTGACCGAGGCGCAGGATTTTCTTCTGTGGCGATTTTCAGTCGGCGGATCGATCACCCCCGACAATCGGCCCATCGTCTTTGAGTGCGACGCGACCCTCTATCGCGCCCGTTTGGCGCAGCTGGACGTGGTGATCTGGTATCGGGGGCGCATGGGCGGCCTCTATGGGAAGCGCATCGTCTGCATCCCCTGAAGACCTGTCGCTCCACGAATGCGCCCGTCCGGATCGCTCCGGACGGGCCTGGTCTTTACGCCATCGGAGGCATTACTTCGTGTTGCCGGGCAGGGTGCAGGCGGCGCCCGACGCCTTGGCCTGACCGCAGGTGAGCAGGTCAGTGACCGAGCCGGCCGGGCTCATGGCGATCACCCAGCCCGGAAGGCCGTCCGAACAGGCGGTCTCCACAAAGGTGGTGCCGTCGGCGGTGGAGCCGACGCCGTGGGCGCCGGACACCTGGCAGGTCTTCTTGCCCTTGGAGGCCAGGGCCGCCGTGTATTTGGGATAGAGGGCGGCGGGGTCGGTCAGCTTGCAGGCTTGCTGGATGGCGCCCACCTGCACGCAGTCCATGAACTTGGCCGTCTTGTTATCGGCGGGGAACATGCCGACAGCGCCGTCCGGACGGTTGGCGCATTGCAGCTCCACCACCTCGGCGTTGCTCTTGTCCATGCCGATGAAGCGGTACTTGGCCACGTCGCATTGGAAGCCGCTGGCCTTGGCGAGCTTGGTGTAGGTGCCGGTCTCGGCGGTCTCGGCCTTGCTGGAGTCGGTCAGCTTGCAGCTGTCGCGGACGTTCGCGCAGTTGATGCTGTGGGTGAAGGCGCCCTGGGCGTTGGCTTCCAGGATGTAGCCCTTGTCGCCCTGGCAGGAGACCTCATAGGCGTAGTCGCCGCTTTGCAGCTGGCCGATGGAGCGGCTGCCGGTCATTTGGCAGCTCACGCTCGATTTGGCCAAGAGGGCGCTCGCCTTGGCGTTGGCGGCGGCGTCCAGCATGGCTTGGCTGGTGAACGTGCAGGCCATAGTCCCGGAGACCTGATCGCAGCCGATGGTGGTGGGCGGCTTGCCCTTGGCGGTTTCCAACAGGAACCCCGGTTCGGCGCCGCAGCCGACCTCATAGAAGATCTCGCCGGTGGGCTTGTTGCCGAGATAGCGAGCATTGGAGACAGCGCACTGGGAGCCGGTCTGGGCGACGATGGGCTGCAGGCCCTTCTTCGGATCGGCGTTCTCAGGCAATCTGCAGGCGAGGGTGGCGTTGCCGATCATGGCGATGCAATCATAGGCCTTCACCGGCTGATTGACCGGGGCGAGCAGGTCGTAGCCGAGGCCCTCCTGGCAGGCCACTTCATAGACCGATTGTTTGATCTCCTTGCCCTTGTCGTCCTTGGAGCTGGACTGGCCGATGAAGGCGGCGTCGGTGACGGTGCAGGGGACGCCGGCGCCTTGTACGATGGGGGCGATCTCCTTCTTGCCCTGGGCGATCTGGTCCTTGCTGTAGGGGGCGGGCTTATCAGCCGCGAAAGCCGCCAAGGGGCCGGCGAACGTCAAGGCGGCCAGGGTTGCCGCTATGGCGATCCCAATAGGTTTCATGGGTCGAACTCTCCTGGAGGGGCTAGAAGTCCGCGCGCGGACGCACCGGCGACATAGGCCGGCGGCGCGGGAGGGGTCAAGCTTGGGCGTGGAGACTCCGTGCCCGACCTTTACTTTGACCTTGCCCGGCTTTTGCGCGCTAAAACCCCCCGGACTGGGACCATACCCGGCGGGAGGCTTGCAGATGAGCGACGGAACCGAAGAGAGCCCGCATGAGCGGCGGCCCATCCTGGTCTATCCCTTCGAGCTGGCGCCCGAGCCGGGGGCGGGCGACGCGGTGGAGGCGGCCCCGGGGGTTCTATGGCTGCGGATGCCGCTGGACGGCTCTCTTGGCTTCATCAACGTCTGGGCGATCGAGGACGGGGATGGCTGGACTTTGGTCGACACCGGGATGCGCTCCGATCCCACCGCCGCCGCCTGGCGCGCCGCCTTCAAAGGGGCCCTGGGCGGTCGTCCGGTGAAACGGGTGATCGCCACCCACATGCACCCCGATCATGTGGGCATGGCCGGCTGGATCGGACGCAAGTTCGCAGCCCCCCTGTGGATGACGCGACTGGAGTATCTCACCTGCCGGCTGATGACCGCCGACACCGGGCGCGAGGCCCCTGTCGACGGGACGCGCTTCTATAAGGCGGCCGGCTGGGACGAGGCGGCGCTGGAGGGCTACGCGGCCCGCTTCGGCGGCTTTGGCAAGGGGATCTATCCCTTGCCCGATTCCTACCGCCGCATCTCCGATGGCGAGGTCATCCGCATCGGCGACAATGATTGGCGGGTGGTGGTGGGGTGCGGCCACTCGCCCGAGCACGCCTGCCTCTATCAGCCGGAGTTGAAGCTGTTCATTTCCGGCGACCAGGTGCTGCCGCGCATCTCCTCCAACGTCTCGGTCTATCCCACCGAGCCCAATGCGGATCCCTTGCACGATTGGCTGACCTCCCTGGCCAAGGTGAAGGGCGAGACCCCGGACGAGGTGCTGGTGCTGCCGGCCCACAACGATCCCTTCCATGGGCTGCACGCCCGCATCGACCACCTGATCAAGGGCCACGAGCGGGGCCTGACCCGGCTGGTGCGCAGCCTCGCCGAGCCCAAGCGCGCCATCGACGTCTTCGGCGCCCTCTTCGCCCGGCCGATCACCGGGGATTTGCTGGGCATGGCCACCGGCGAGAGTCTGGCCCACCTCAACTGCCTGCACGGTCGCGGCATGGCTACGCACGAGACTGGCCAGGACGGCGTCACCTGGTGGCGGGCGGCTTAGGCGCTTTGCGGGAGTCTTTGACTATGCCTCTGTCGATCCGGCCGGCCCGCCCCGCCGACGCCGCCCTGATCCACCGTTTCATCGGGGAGCTGGCCGACTACGAGCGGCTGGCGCACGAGGCGACCGCCACAGTGGCGGACATCGACGCCGCCCTGTTCGGGCCCGCGCCGCGGGTATTTTGCGACATCGCCGAGGCGGACGGCGCCCCCGTGGGCTTCGCCCTCTGGTTCTACAACTTCTCCACCTTCCTTGGCCGAAGCGGGATCTATCTGGAAGACCTCTATGTGCGGCCAGAGGCGCGCGGCCGGGGCGCCGGGAAGGCGCTCCTGGCCAACCTCGCCCAGCGCTGCGTGGTCGAGGGGCTGGGGCGGCTGGAATGGGCGGTGCTGGATTGGAACGCGCCGTCGATCGCCTTCTACGACCGCCTGGGCGCCCAGGCGAAGAGCGAGTGGATCACCCGCCAGCTCAGCGGCCCGGCGCTGGCGCAATTGGCCGCAAGCTCATCGGATAACGGCGCCCTCCAGTCCTGACGGAGGACCTCAGCGGCCGGTCTGGGCCCGGTGGCGCAGCTTCGCGTCGGCCAGGATGCAGGCCAGCATGGCCTCGGCCACAGGCGCGGCGCGGATGCCGACGCACGGGTCGTGGCGGCCGGTGGTGCGCACGTCCACCTCCTCGCCCTCGCGGTTGATCGAGCGGCGGGGGGTGAGGATCGAGGAGGTTGGCTTCAGCGCCATCCGCGCCACCACCGCCTGACCGGTGGAGATGCCGCCCAGCACCCCGCCTGCATGATTGGAAAGGAACCTAGGCCCTTCATTGCCCTTGCGAATCTCGTCGGCGTTGGCCTCGCCGGTGAGGGCGGCGGCCTCGAAGCCCGCGCCGATCTCCACCCCCTTGACGGCGTTGATCGACATCAAGGCGCCGGCGATCTCGGCGTCGAGCTTGCCATAGATGGGGGCGCCCCAGCCGGCGGGAACGCCCTCGGCTGTCACCTCCACCACCGCCCCGACTGAGGAGCCAGCCTTGCGCACCTCATCCAGATAGGTCTCCCAGCGGCCTGCGGTCTGCGCGTCCGGACACCAGAAGGGGTTGTTCTCGGTCTCGGCCCAGTCCCAGCGGGCGCGGTCGATCTTGATCGCGCCGATCTGCACCAGGGCGGCGCGGACCACGACGCCTTCGCCCAGGACCTTCCTGGCCACCGCCCCCGCCGCCACCCGCGCCGCCGTCTCCCGCGCCGAGGAGCGACCCCCGCCCCGATAGTCGCGCAGGCCATATTTGGCTTCATAGGTGAAGTCGGCGTGGCCGGGGCGGAATTCGGCGGCGATCTTGGCGTAGTCCTTGGAGCGCTGGTCGGTGTTCTCGATCAGCATGGAGAGGGGCGTGCCGGTGGTGACCGGGCCGGGACCGAAGCGCGCGGCCGTGTCCTCGTCCTCGAACAGGCCCGAAAGGATGCGCACGGCGTCGGCCTCGCGCCGCTGCGTGACGAAGCGCGAGCCGCCGGGTTTGCGGCGATCCAGCCAGTGCTGCACCTCGGCCTCGGTGAGGTGCAGCCCCGGGGGGCAGCCGTCGACCACGCAGCCCAGCGCCGGCCCATGGCTCTCGCCCCAGGTGGTGACACGGAAGAGGTGGCCGAAGCTGTTGTGCGACATGGCGGCGTTCTAGCGGAGGGGAGGGGGGAGGACAAATCTCTCGCTCTTGCGCCCTCTCTGGCTGTCATCCCGGCCGGACTCCCGGACTTGATCCGGGGGGAGCCGGGACCCAGCGCTTTGGCGCCGCTCTGGGTCCCGGATAAGCGCTGACGCGCTTTCCGGGATGACAGGGTTTGGCTGGCTTCACGGATCGGCTATCAAGCGCCATGAGCGACGATCTGGACGGCGAGGATCCCTTCACCCTGTTCGGCCAGTGGCTGGCGGCGGCGGCGGCGAAGGAGATCAACGATCCCACCGGCATGGCCCTGGCCACGGTGGACGATAGCGGCCTGCCCGACGTGCGGATGGTGCTCCTGAAGGACCATGGGCCGGACGGTTTTGTCTTCTACACCAATTTCGAGAGCGCCAAGGGGCGTGAGCTGATCGACCGGCCCAAGGCCGCCTTGCTGTTCCACTGGAAGAGCCTGCGCCGCCAGGTGCGGGTGCGCGGGACGGTGTCGGAAGTCAGCCAGGCGGAGGCCGACGCCTATTTCCAAAGCCGCCCCCGCGACAGCCAGATCGGCGCCTGGGCCTCGGATCAGTCGCGGCCTCTGGAAGGCCGGTTCGCCCTGGAAAAGCGTGTGGCCCAGTTCGCCCTGAAGTTCGGCGTTGGCCCGGTGCCGCGCCCGCCCCACTGGTCGGGGTTTCGCGTCACTCCCTCGCAGATCGAGTTCTGGAAGGACGGGGCGTTCCGCCTGCACGACCGCATCGTCTTTCGCCGTCCGGCGCCGAACCAGCCCTGGAGCCGGGAGCGGCTCTATCCGTGATTCAGGACGCCTGAACCCAGGGTTTCAACACGGGGTGGGCGAGCACCGGCTCGGCCAGTCTGGCGATCACCGCCGGGTCTGGCTCGGCGATGGCCGGGCTGGCGTCGATCAGCACCAGATCGGCTTCCTGGCGCGAAGGGCCGGTCAGCCGCAGATGGGCCGGGCGGACGGTGGCGAGGTATTGCGTCACCACCGACTGGACGCTGCGGCCCCGCTCGTGGGTGTCTCGTGTGAGCCGGCGGATGAAGCGCACGTCGCTTGGGGTGTCGAGATAGACCGTGAGGTCGAACAGGGCCGCCAGCTCGGGCTCGCAGAGCAGATGGGCGCCCTCTACGATCACCGCCGGGGCGGCGGGCACGGCGGTTCCGCTAGGCAGGCGGGCATGGCGAATGAAGCAGTAGTCCGGCGCGGTGACCGGCGAACCCGCCTTCAGCGCCCGCAGGTGCTCGATCAACAGGGGGTGGTCGCGGGCCTCCAAGTCGTCGAAATCATGGGCAGCCGGATCGACGCCCGGCGCTACGTCCCGATAGTACCAGTCCTCGCTCATCAGGGTTGCGACGCCAGGGCGCAGGGCGGCCAGGAGGGCGGCGGCCAGCGTGCTCTTGCCCGAGCCCGATCCCCCGGCGATCGCCACCAACACCGTCATGTCCAAAGCTCCATAGGGGGAGCCTCTAACCCACCCCCGCGTTGCCGCAAAGGCGTCGCGGGGTTAAGAGCCTGATCAACGATAAGAGACGACGGGAGCGACGCCATGCTGGGTTTGATGCAGGACTGGCCCTTGACCCTGGACAAGGTCATCGACCACGCGGCGGCCTGGCACCCCCGCCGCGAAGTGGTCACCCGCTCCATCGAGGGACCGATCGTTCGCACCACCTATGGGCAGATCCAGCGCCGGGCCAAGCAGGTCTCCAACGCCCTCCTGAGCGGCGGCATCCGCCCCGGCGACCGGGTGGCGACCATGGCCTTCAACACCGGCCGGCATCTGGAGTGCTGGTATGGGATCATGGGCGTAGGCGCGGTCTGCCACACCCTCAATCCCCGCCTGCACCCCGAGCAGATCTGCTGGATTATCCGTCATGCCGAGGACCGCATCATCCTGGTCGATCCGCCGTTCGTGCCCATGCTGCTGGCCCACCTCGACAAGGCGCCCTCAGTGCAAAAGCTGGTGGTGCTGACCGACGAGGCCCACCGCGATCCGGCCTGGCCGGCCCATGTGCTCACCTATGAGGCCTGGATCGGGGTCGAGAGCGAGACCTGCGCCTGGGGCGGGTTCGACGAGCAGACGGCGGCGGGGCTCTGCTACACCTCGGGCACCACGGGCGATCCCAAGGGGGTGCTCTATTCCCACCGCTCCAACTTCCTGCACACCTTCATGTCTCTGCAGACCGACGTGATGGGCCTGTCGGCGACAGACGCCGTCTTGCCCGTGGTGCCCATGTTCCACGCCAACGCCTGGGGCGTCGCCTTCTCGGCGCCCGGCGTCGGAGCCAAGCTGGTGATGCCGGGGGCCAGGATGGATGGGGCTTCGATCCATGAGCTCTTGGAGACCGAGGGCGTCACCTTCTCCGCCGCCGTGCCCACGGTATGGCAGATGCTGCTGCAGCACCTGGACGCCACCGGCGGCCAGTTGACCACCCTGAAGAAGGTGATGATCGGCGGGGCGGCCTGCCCGCAATCCATCATCCGCGCCTTCGACGAACGCTATGGGGTGCAGGTGATCCACGCCTGGGGCATGACCGAGACCTCGCCCTTGGACACCCTCGGCTCGCCCTCCGCCGAGGTGGCGGCCCTCTCTTACGAGGAGCAGATGGCCTATCGGCTGAAGCAGGGTCGCCCGCCCCTCGGGGTGGAGCTGGAGCTGAAGGACGATGCAGGCGAGATCTCGCCCCACGACGGGGAAGCCTACGGCCACCTGATGGTCAAGGGCGCCATCGTCGCCCGCGGCTACTTCAAGGGCGGCGGGGATGTGGTGGACGATGACGGCTTCTTCGACACCGGCGACATCGCCACCATCGACGCCAAGGGCTACATGCAGATCACCGACCGGGCCAAGGACGTGATCAAGTCCGGCGGCGAGTGGATCAGCTCCATCGAGATCGAGAACCTGGCCTCAGGCCACCCCAAGGCCGCGCTGGCCGCCGTCATCGGGATGCCGCATCCGAAGTGGGACGAGCGGCCGCTGCTGATCGTGCAGCTGAAGCCAGGCGAGACCGCCGCCGGCGAGGAGTTCCTCGCCCACCTGGAGGGCAAGATCGCCAAATGGTGGACGCCGGACGATGTGGTGTTCGTGGAGTCTATCCCCCTCGGGGCCACAGGAAAGATCGATAAGAAATTGATTCGTAAGCAGTTTGTCGACTACCGTTTCCCGGCGGCCCGAGCGGCGCAATAGGGGAGCCGCTGCGCACGCCCTTGCCGCGCAACCGCCTAAGCTCTCAGCCTCGTCCGTTTGTTGTTCAACTTCAGCAGCGGCTTCACCGCGTCGGTGCCGAAAAACAGGATGGCCCCGTTTCTCCAGGCGCTGATCTTAGGCGAACGAATGGCCGAGGCCAGATTGTAGGCGGCGATGGTTCCGCTGAAGAGGCGGATGCGGGCGGCCTGGGCGAACCAGATCTCGCCCTGGCGCTTGTGGCGGAACAGCTTGGCCCCGGTGGCCGCCAGCTTCAGAACCAGGATGCCGCCGAACACCTCCATGGCCACCCGGCCGGGGCGAAGCTCGCCCAGTTTCAGCATGTGGTGGGGCAGATCGCGATTTTTCAGTCCGGTCGGCGCGGGGGCCTCGGCGGGCGCGGGAAGGGCCATGGGCGGCTCGAACGGATCGACCGGCGGCGGGGGGGGCGTGTCGGCGTCGAGGGCGGGATCGGCGGCGGCCAGATGGGCGTCATGCCATTCTTTTTCCCGCACCAAGAGCTGCTCGACCAGCAGGCCCGCGCCGATGCCCACGAGGTTGGGATGCTCGCGGCAGATTTCCGCCACCGTCTCCACCAGGGCCCGACCCGCGTGATGATGATCGCCCATGCGCCCTTGGAAGGTGCGGTGGGCCAGATCCGCCGCCTTGGACAGATCCGTGCCCGCCAAGGCGCCGATGCGATCGAAAAGGCCAGCCATGATGGGCGTCCGCACTACTGAAGCCTCGATCCTAAACGATTGAGGCAGACGCGGGAGGAGATTCTCGGCATGAGAGAACTTAAGCCCCTGCCGGCTCATTGAACCGCGCCAACGGAGACCAAGCATGAGCGGACGCATCCTGGTGGTCGAAGACGACGGCGACACCGCCGACTACGTCACCAAGGGTCTGCGCGAGGCGGGCTATACGGTGGAGCACGTGGCCGATGGGCGCGACGGCCTCTATCTCGCCTCCTCGTCCGCCTTCGACGCGGTGGTGATGGATCGGATGCTGCCGGGCATGGACGGGCTATCGGTGGTCAAGGCCCTGCGCGCCGGGGGGGTGGAGACGCCGATCCTGATCCTCTCGGCCCTGGCCCAGCTCGACGAGCGGGTGGTGGGACTCAAAGCCGGCGGCGACGACTATCTGACCAAACCCTTCGGCTTTTCTGAGCTCTTGGCCCGCATCGAGAACCTGGTGCGGCGGCGGGGCGGCAAGTCGGTGGAGACGGTCTTGCTCTGCGGCGACCTCTTGATGGATCTCTTGTCGCGCAAGGTGGCGCGCGGAGGTAAGGCGCTCGATCTATTGCCCCGTGAATTCAAACTGTTGGAATATTTTCTTCGCAACAGGGATCGGGTGGTCACCCGCACCATGCTGCTCGAACAGGTTTGGGACTATCGCTTCGACCCCCACACATCCATCATCGACACCCACATCAGCCGCCTGCGCAAGAAGCTCGACGAGGGCTTCGATCGGCCCCTGCTGCACACCCTGCGCGGGGTGGGCTATCGGCTGTCCGAGGCCCCGTGACCGGGCCCCAACGCCGCAAGACCCGCTGGCTGACCGGCCTTGCGCCCTCGTCCTTTCTGGTCTTCGCCGCCTTTCTGGTGCTGGCCTCCAGCGCCGTCGCCCTGGTGGTGGTCTATCGCACCGGCGAGCGGATCATCATGGAGCGGGAGCGGGCCGAGGCCCTGGCCGAGCGCGACCTTCTGGAAGAGGTGTTCCAGGAGCAGGGGCTGAAAGCCTTGATCTCCGGCGTCGCCCGGCGCTCCCGCTACGCCGCCGAGGGAGAGCGCTATGGCCTGTTCAACGCCAGAGGCGCCCCCCTGGCCGGGGATATGCATTCGTTTCCGCCCGCGTTCCGCGACGCCAGCTGGCGTCGCATCCGCTATCTGGCGGAGACCTCCACCACCACCTTGCATGTCAACACCACCGTCTTGGCGGACGGATCGCGCCTGGTGGTGGGCAGAGATCTGTCCAACCTCAGACAGTTCGAAAAATCCATCCTCTACGGTTTCTCCGCCGCCCTCACCATCGTAATCCTCTCTAGTCTGCTCGCCGGCCTGATCCTTAACGCCCTGATCCTGCAGCGGGTGGAGGCGATCGCCGCCACCGCCGAACGCATCGCCGCCGGCGACCTCTCCGCCCGCACCCTTATCGCCGACCGACGCGACCCGTTCGGCCGCGTGGGCGCCTCGCTCAACGCCATGCTGGAGCGGATCGAGGCCCTGATGATCGGTATGCGCACGGTGACCGACAGCCTGGCCCACGACCTGCGCTCGCCGCTCACCCGCATGAAGGGCGCCCTGGCCCGCGCCCTGCAGCCCTTGGCCAGCGAGGAGGAACGGCTGGACGCCATCGAGGCGGCCCACTCGGAGATCGACCGCACCCTGGCCACGCTCACCGCCATGCTGGACATCGCCCGCGCCGAAAGCGGCCTGTCGCGCGAGATGATGCAGCCGGTGGATATCGGGGCCCTGGTGGAGGAGGTGGCGGACTTCTTCACCCCGACGGTGGAGGACGCGGGCCAGACCCTGATCGTGCAGACGCCGGCCCTGCCGGTGATCATCCTCGCCCATGAAGGCTTGCTGCGCCAGGCGGTGGGGAACCTCTTGCACAACGCCTCCCTCTACGCCGGGGCGGGGGCGGCGGTGGTGGCGGCCGTGGAAGAGGACCAGACCTTCGTGCATGTGATCGTCGCCGACACGGGGGAGGGGGTGCCCGAGGACCAGCGCGGCCGGGTGCAGGAGCGTTTCGTGCGGCTCGATCCCGCCCGCAGCGTCGGCGGATCGGGCCTGGGCCTGGCCATCGCCGCCGCCTGCGCCAAGCTGCATGGGGGGGCGTTGCGACTGGAGGACAATGAGCCCGGCCTGCGCGCCACCCTGGACCTCAGCCGCTTCGACTAGGATCGGCGCGCGTCGTTATTCACAACCCTGGCGTTTAATTTTCCATTGCAGCGTCGATTCTACTAGCGGCAAAGCGGGTAGCGGCCTAATAGTTGTTTATTGTCGGGTGGATAACATTGAAACCCGCTGGCGCAAGCTACCAAGAATTGTCGATGAGCCGATTCACGGGCAGCCTAGCGCCGTCCGGTCGGTTGTGGGCGGGTGGCGGTGTTGTAAGATGAGCAAGGTCAGAAACAATCCAGAGTTCGGCAAGAGCTCCTACGCCGTCGATCCGATCTGCGGTCAGTTGAAGGTGGTGTTCGGCGGTATTGTCGTCGCACCCATGCCGCCAGCCTTGGCCAGCCTTGCCGACAGGCTGCAGGACGCTTTGGAGCGCGGCGACCTATCCGACCCCATGGGCGGCCCAAGGTCCAGATAAATCGACCGTCTGAGCCTCGCCCATTGGAACGCCGCGCGGCCTATCTACATTGGGATAGGCGTCGGGGCCGTCCGGCCAAGATAGAGCCGGAGACAGCTGTGCCTTCAACCTCCCTGCAAGCCGTCGCCGAGACAGCCTCTGACGCCGAGAGCCTGCTGGCGCGCTTCCGCGCCGTGCGTGGGCAAAGCATCAAGTTCGCCGCCCCCCTCTCGGATGAGGATCAGGGCGCCCAGTCGATGCCCGACGCCAGCCCCGCCAAGTGGCACCTGGCCCATACGACCTGGTTCTTCGAAACCTTCATCCTGGCGACGCGCGCCGGGCACAAGCCGTTCGACGAGACCTTCAGCTATCTCTTCAACTCCTATTATGAGGCGCTCGGCCCCCGCCAGCCCCGTCCGCAACGGGGGCTGATGACCCGGCCGCCGGTGTCGATGGTCATGGCCTATCGTCGTCACGTGGATCTGTTGATGGAGTCCCTGCTCGCCGACGCCGACCTGCCCGCCGCCGTGCGGGATCTGATCGCCCTGGGGCTGGCCCACGAGCAACAGCATCAGGAGCTGTCGCTCACCGATATCCTGCACCTTTTCGCCATGAGCCCGCTGCAGCCGGCCTACGATCCCGACCTGCCGCGGGCGGAGGCGGATGGCGCGCCGGCGGACAAGCTTGGGTTTGTGGCCTTCGACGGCGGGATGGTGCAGATCGGCCGCGTCGGCTCAGGCCGCGCCGACGATTTCGCCTTCGACAATGAATGTCCCCGCCACGAGGTCTTCCTGCGCCCCTATCGGCTGGCCGACAGGCTGATCACCAACGGCGAGTGGCTGGAATTCATGGCCGACGGCGGCTATGGCCGGCCTGAGCTGTGGCTGTCGGACGGTTGGGCCTGCGCCCAGGACGCGGACTGGTCGGCCCCCCTCTATTGGCGCAGGTCCAGCGATGGGGAATGGACCAGCCTCACCCTGGCCGGGCTCGTGCCCATAGCGGCGGCCGAGCCGGTGACCCACATCAGCTACTACGAGGCCGACGCCTATGCGCGCTGGAAGGGGTTGCGCCTGCCCACCGAGGCGGAATGGGAGAACGCCGCCGCCGTCTACGATGTGGTCGGCAACTTCACGGACGGGGGCGCGCTTCGGCCGCTCGCCGCCGAGCCGCCAGTTTCTGGGCGACCGCCGGCCGCGCGCGGCGACGGCGATCTGCGCCAGCTCTATGGCGATTGCTGGCAATGGACCGCCAGCGCCTATTCCCCCTATCCCGGCTTTAAGCCCCAGGCGGGGGCGGTGGGCGAATACAATGGCAAGTTCATGATCAATCAGATGGTGCTGCGTGGCGGCTCCTGCGCCACCCCGGCGAACCATGTGCGCGCCACCTATCGAAACTTCTTCCACCCCGACCGCCGCTGGCAGTTTTCAGGGCTGCGCCTGGCCGACGACGCCCCGGCCAAGCACGCCACCGGGCCCATCGCCGATTCCGACTTCCGCCGCGACGTGGTCGAGGGGCTGTCGAAACCCCAAAAGAGCATCCCCAGCAAATATTTCTACGACGAAGCGGGATCGGCCCTGTTCGAGGCGATCTGCGATCTCGATGAATATTATCCCACCCGGGTGGAGACCGCGCTTTTAGCGAAGATCGCGCCCGAACTGGCCGCCGCCATGCCCCGTGGCGCCGCCCTGATCGAGTTTGGCAGCGGCGCCAGCACCAAGACCCGCCTCTTGCTGGATGCGGCGCCTGATCTGGCCGCCTATGGGCCGATCGACATCAGCGTCGACGCGGTGGCCCCCGCCGCCTCGGCCATCGCCAGCGCCTATCCCTATCTGAAGGTCGCGCCGGTGGTCGGTGATTTCACCCAGCTACTGAGCGCGCCCGCAGCGATCGCGCACCTGCCCCGGGTGGGGTTCTTTCCGGGATCGACCATCGGCAACTTCCTGCCCGATGAAGCAGCGGCCTTCCTGTGCACGGCCAAGGCCTTTTTGGGCGAGGGTTCGTCCTTCATCGTCGGCGTGGACCTGGTCAAGGCGCCCGAGGTGCTGGTCGCCGCCTATGACGACGCCAAAGGGGTCACGGCGGCGTTCAACAAGAACCTCTTGAAGCGGATCAATCGCGAACTGGGCGGCAGCTTCGATCTGGAGGCTTTCCGCCATCGCGCCGTCTGGAATGCGGATAAGAGCCGCATGGAGATGTATTTGGTCTCGTCCAAGGCGCAGACGGCGATGGTGGCCGGCCGGCCCTTCCGCTTTGCGGCCGGCGAGACGATCCACACGGAAAACTCCCACAAATATCTGCCTGAGATCTTCGCCGAGCTGGCCAAGGCGGCGGGATGGCGCGTGAACGGCCAGTGGATATCCCCCGCGCCGTCCTTTGGCGTCTTCATGCTCGGCTGACCCGCGCGCGCCATCGGCGGGCGGGGGCCTCAGCTGGCTGGAGACTAGGCGGGTTTGCGGCGGGCGCCTTGAGAGGCTTCGCCGCCCTTGCGGCCAGCCGCGGCGGCCAGTTCTCGGTTCTGTGAGAAGCTGCGCTTTTCGTTGGGCACGCTCTCGCCGCCCTTGCGGGCGATTTCCTTCTGTTTGGCTCTATCCATGGATGCGAAACCCCGATTGGACTTTCCGCCGGTGGTGTGGGCTTCGGACATTACAATTCACCCTTCGAATCGTTAACCGCGCATGAGCTTGAGCGCACTGGTGAATAAACTGGCCGGGGGATCGCCGGTTCCGGCCGATCTTGCTTTTAGCGAAAACAGAAGGTCGATCTTCGACAGCATTTCCAGGCGCGATCCTCATGGAATCGGGCGATAAGGGCGGATCGTCACCAGGAGGGGCAGATGGCCTTAGCCGCGCGCGCCATGACCTTCTTGCATCATCGATGGCGGACGCTGGCGGCGGGGGCATTGGGGCTGATCGCCGGCCTTGTCGCCCACCGGCTCGGCATCCTCGGCGGAGCCGCCTCCCTGATCGGCTGGAATGTCGCCGCCTTCGCCTTCGTCCTGCCCACGGGCTGGATTTTGATCACCAGCAATGACGCCGCCTGCCGCGCCCACGCCAAGAGCGAGGACGAAAACCGGGCCGTCCTGATGAGCGTGGTCCTGGCCTCGGTGGTGGTCAGTCTGGGCGCCATCGTGGTGGCCCTGAAGGAGTCCAAGCTCGCCGCCCACGGGGGCGGCCAGTCGGCCTGGGTCACCGGCCTCTCGGTGGTCACGCTAGTATCGAGTTGGCTGGTGGTGCAGTGCCTTTTTACCCTGCATTATACCCATCGCTATTTTGGCGATCATGACGCCGACGGCGTACCGGATGGCGGTATAAAATTTCCCGGCGACCCACCGAAGACCTATAAAGACTTTATCTATGTGACGATTTGTATCGGAACGACTTGCCAAGTTTCTGATTTTAATATTCTTACTAGCAAATTCCGCAATCTGGTCACTGCCCATGCGGTGATAACCTTTATCTTCAACACCATGGTCTTGGCGTTGGGAATCAATATCATCGGCAACTTGATGGGGCAGTAGGCGAAAAATTTTACCTGAGGTGCGGCGGTTTGCACCGCGCGGCGATTGCCCCCATAGCGTATGATCTTGGCGTGACGTGAGGACGAGTTTCCGTCCCTTAACGGTCACCGAATTTGAGGTGGAACCGTGCGGGCGCTCGACCGTTTGTCTGCGGCTGTTCGGGGGCGGCGCAAGCGTCGCGCCAAGGACGTCGGGCCGGCTGAGACCGACCATCCTGGAGGTTCTATGCCCAAGCAGATCGTGCGCCACGCCCCCTATCTGAGGCGCTATGCGCGCGCGCTCAGCGGCTCCCAGCGGGAGGGCGACGACTTGGTGCGCGCCGCGATGGAGCGGCTGCTGGACGGCTCTATCGTCCTGGATGAGGCGCTTCCCCTGCGCACGGCCCTCTATAAGGCGCTGCACGCGGTCTGGAACGGGACCAACCCCGAGCAGGCCGAGCGGTCCGCCGTCGATCAGCGCTTGCAGTCCATGACGCCGGATCGACGCGCAGCGCTGCTGCTGGTGGGGGTGGAGGATTTCCTGCCGCGCGAGGCGGCCCAGGTGCTTGGGGTGTCGGTGGACGAACTGGATCGACGCATGTCCGGCGCCGAGGCGGACCTGGACCGGCAACTGGCCACCGACGTCCTGATCATCGAGGACGAGTCGATCATCGCCCTGGACCTGACCCGGCTCGTGCGGGAGCTCGGGCATAATGTGGTCGGCGTATGCATGACCAGGGACGAGGCGGTGGACATGGCCCGCCAGTCGACCCCCGGGCTGATCCTGAGCGATATTCGTCTGGCCGACGGCTCCAGCGGTATCGACGCCGCCAGCTTGATCCTGCAGGAATTGGATGTGCCGGTGATCTACATCACCGCCTTTCCCGAGCACCTCCTGACCGGCGAGCGGCCAGAGCCGGCGTTTTTGATCACCAAGCCCTTCCGCGAGGAGGCGGTGAAGGCCATCATCGCCCAAGCTCTCTTTTTCCATAACCCGCGGTCCGCTCGCCAGACCCCGCCCCGCCACGCGGACCTTTGAGACCCAAAGCCTGAGATATCCTGGAGACCTCCATGAGCGAAGCAGCCCACGACCCGGACGCCGGCAAGACGATCGACGACGCGGCCCAAGTCGCTAGCGAACGGGCCGCCGAGCTGCGTCAGGCCTTCGAAGAGCGGGCGGACGCGGCGCGCGAATGGGCGGCGGATCAGACCGACGTGCTGCGCGACACCGTGCAGACCAAGCCCTTCATCTCCATCGGCGTTTCGGCGGCCTCGGCCTTCGCCTGCGGCCTGGTGCTGGGAATGCTGCTCAGCCGCCCCTGACAGGGCCCCTAGGGCTTACCCTTGGCCTTGCGGGCGGCGATACGCTCCAGCACCCTCTGCACCGGCGTCTTGGGCAGGGCGTCCAGGGTGAGGTAGCCCAGCCCCTTCTTGTCCAGGGCGTCGAAGCGGCGATCCGCCGCCGCCGCGAAATCGGCGGGAGCGATGCGGCTGTCGAAGCGCACATTGGTGGCGGCTACAGGCTCGGGTTCGTTCAATAGACCGTAGAGACCGGCGCCTTCCGGCCGCTGGTCCCCCGCTTCTTCACGGCCCGACTCCTTGGGACCGCGTCCGATATTGGGATCGCGAGATCCACCTTTTTCGTCGCCGAGCGCCAGATCCATGCCCTCGCCAAAGCGCAGCCCCTCCACCTGGGGGTTGATCTCGGGGGCGACGTCCTGCTCGTAGTGCTGGATCTCGAAGCCATCGATGACGCCGTCATGATTGGCGTCGAGCATCTGGAAGAAGGCGACGGCGTCGGCCCGAAACTCCGCGCGGGTCAGGCGACCGTCGTGGTCGGCGTCGGCCGCCTGGAACCACTGGGCTACGGGATAAGGCTGGCCTTGGCGTGCGCGAAAGGGCTGTCCCGCTGGGCTGATGAACAGGTTGGGCGTTCCGTGGCCGCGCCGGTCGTCTCCCCCGCCGCCAAACGCCGGGCCGCCGGGATCGCGGGTGGAGCAGGCGGCGAGGGCGACGCCGGCCAGCCCAATGGCGATAAGGGGGCGAATCTTCATCCTTCTCTCATGAACGCCTTGGCTCAGAGCGGCAAGGTGGCGCGCGCGCGCAGCCCTCCCTCCAGGCGATTTTCCAGGACAGCGTCCCCGCCGTGGGCGCGGGCGATGGAGCGCACGACCGCCAGGCCCAGGCCCGCGCCGCCGGTCTCGCGACTGCGGGACGGTTCGCCCCGATGGAAGGGCTCAAACACCCGCTCGCGGTCGGCTTCGGGCACGCCGGGGCCCTCGTCGTCCACCTCCACCACCGCGGAGCCGTCTTGGGCGTAGACCCGGGCATGGGCGCTGCCGCCGAACTTCACCGCATTGTCGAGGAGATTGGTGACCAGTCGGCGCAGGCCGATGGGATCGCCATCGATGATCACCGGGCCGCCGCCGTCGGCCTCGACCAGGAGGCCGGTCTCCGCCATCTCGTCGGCCACGCTCTCCACCAGGGAGACCAGCTCCAGCCGGCAACGCTGGGCGGGCTGGGAGCCGCGCACGAAGGCCAGGGTGGCGGAGATCATGGCGTCCATCTGATCGATGTCGGCGGCCATCTTGGCGCGGAGCGGTTCGGGCGCCGATTCGATGCGAAAGCGCAGGCGGGTGAGGGGGGTGCGCAGGTCGTGGGCGATGGCCCCCACCATGGAGGTGCGATCCTCAACGTAGCGGCTCAGCCGCTCCTGCATTTGGTTGAAGGCCACCGCCGCCACCCCGATCTCCGACGGACCCTCGATCCGCACCGGCGGCGCCAAGGGATCGCGCCCCAGCCGCTCGGCGGCGGCGGCGAAGGCGGTGATGGGCGAGGCCAGGCGGCGGGCGAACAACAGGGCCACCGGCGACAGGGCCAGGGCGCTGACCGCGAACCACAGCAAGATCCGCTGCTGCCAGGTGGCCAGGGGACCGGATTCCGTCACCTTGATGGCGATCCACTGCCCATCGGGCCGGCGAAAGTCCGCCTCGAAGGGGGCCACCAGATAACGCTCGATCGCCGGCGCGTGCAGGCGGCGGTGAAGCGGCTGCAGCGGACCGACAACGGCTTCGGGGCTTTGATGCGCGAAGGGCGCGGGCGGCGCCAGTTGGGGCGAGGGGTGGGTCAGGCCCCGGTAGCGCGAAAACAGGGTGACGCGCACATTGGCCGGATCGACCCCCATCTCCAGGGCGAGGTTCTCGGCGATCCGCTGCTCGCGCGGGAGGACCCAGGCGCGATCGTCCGGCGCCGGCGCCGGCTCGGCGCGCGCGGCCAGGGTGCGCCCGTTGCCGGCGTGCACCGGCTGACCTTCCGCCTTCAAGACGGCGGCGATCTCATTGACCGTGTAATATTCGGGCGGCGGCGGAGGCAGGAGGAAGACGATGCCCACATTCACCGCCTGGGCGGCCACCAGGCTCAGCAGGACCAGGGCCAGCACCTGCACAGAAAGCGGCGCGCGCAGAGGCGTCCGCAGGCGGGCCAGGTCGGCCACGGTCACCGGCGGGCGACCTTGGCCATGAACATATAGCCCTCGTTGCGGACGGTGCGGATCAACTCCCCGCCCTCGCGCCCGTTGTCGAGCTTGCGGCGCAGGCGGCTGATCTGCACGTCGATGGCCCGGTCATAGGCGTCGGAATCCGGGCCCCGCGCCAGATCCAGCAGCTGATCGCGGGTCAGCACCCGCTCGGGCCGCTCCACCAGGGTGCGCAGGAGGGAGAACTCCCCGCCCGAGAGGTTCACCACCACGCCTTCGGGGGAGCGGAGCTCGCGGCGAACCAGGTCCAGCCGCCAGCCGGCGAATTCGCATTGGGCGCCCAACGCCCCTTCGGCCGGGCGCGGCTCGCCCCGCCGGCGCAGCACCGCCCGCACCCGGGCCAGCAGTTCGCGCGGATTGCAGGGCTTGGGCAGGTAGTCGTCGGCGCCCAGCTCCAGGCCGACGATGCGGTCGGTCTCCTCGCCCATGGCCGAGAGCATGATCACGGCCGGGCCGTCGCTGGAGGCCAGGCGGCGACAAATCTGCAAACCGTCCTCGCCGGGCAGCATCACGTCCAGCACCACCAGGTCGGCGGGGCGGGTGGCCAGGGCGCGGCCAAGACCGGCGCCATCCGCCGCCGTCTCCACGTCGAAACCGTGTTTGCCGAGGAAGTCGGAGACGAGCTCGCGGATGCCGGGATCGTCGTCCACCACGACAATGCGCGCCGCCGGCTGGGCGGCGGTGGAGGAATCATCGAAAACTAGGCTCATGGAATGGATCATCGGGGATAACCATGGCGCAGGAATTTCCCGCGTGAAACACCTGTGGGCTGCCGAGAGGACTTAGGCCAGCACGGAATCGGCCACATAGGGATTGCTCTGCCGCTCGGCGCCGAAGGTGGACATGGGGCCGTGCCCCGGCACGAAGGCCACGTCGTCGCCCAGGGGCCAGAGCCGCCCGGTGATGGAATCCAGCAGATCCTGGTGATTGCCGCGGGGAAAGTCGGTGCGGCCGATGGAGCCCTTGAAGAGGACGTCCCCCACCTGGGCGAAGCGCGCCGCCCGGTTGAAGAAGATCACGTGACCGGGAGTGTGGCCGGGGCAATGGCGCACCTCGAACTCGGTCTCGCCCAGGGTCACCACGTCGCCGTTGTGCAGCCAGCGGTCGGGGGTGAAGGTCCTGGCCCCCGGCATTCCATATTGCTGGCCCGCTTCCGGGATGCGCTCGATCCAGAACAGGTCGTCCGGATGCGGCCCCTCGATGGGGACGCCGGTGGCGGCCTGCAGCTCCGCCGTACCGCCGGCGTGGTC
>JAMFTA010000065.1 GCA_026225565.1 Caulobacter sp.
CACGCCCTGCAGGCCGCCGAGGACCGGGCCGAGCAGCGCGCCGCGGACAAGGCCGCCCGAGACGCCGCCGCCCTGGCCCGCGCCGGCCGGCTGCTGAAGCCCAATAGGCCCAGCCCCCACGGACATAACGACAACGAGGGAGAGACGGAGATGAATGAGCCAGGCCGAAACCTTGACGATCCCGACGTCGTGGCTGCGATATACGAAAAACTTGAACGTGGACTGGGCGAGACTGCTCGATATCTGGAGACCAAGGCCCGAGCCCGCCGCGCCGCAGAAACCCCCGCGGCAGACGCTACAGGAGGCGTTGCGGGAGGCGTTGGGGAAGGAGGCGGCCGACCGGCTGGAGGCCAGCTGGTTCAACCGCAGCCACCCGGACCAACTGCCGCCTGACGATCTGGACAAGATCTGGCGCACCTGGCTGATCCTGGGCGGCCGGGGCGCGGGCAAGACCCGGGCCGGGGCCGAATGGCTGTCGGCCGGGGCGGAAAGGGGCCAGCGCTTCGCCCTGGTCGGCCCGTCCCTGCACGACGTGCGCGAAGTGATGATCGAAGGCCCCTCGGGCCTCAAAGCCGTCGCCGCCAAGGGGCAGACGCCCCGCTACGAAGTATCCCGCCGCCGGCTGATCTGGCCCCAGGGCGGCGTCGCCTACGCCCATTCCGCCGAAGATCCCGAGAGCCTTCGAGGCCCGGAGTTCGACGGCGCCTGGTGCGACGAGTTCTGCGCCTGGCCCCGCGCCGAAGAGACCCTCGCTCTTCTGCGCATGGGGGTCAGGCGTGGAAGCGACCCCCGGCTGGTGGTGACCACCACGCCAAAACCCGCACAGGCCCTTCGGCGGCTCATGGCGGAGCCGGGGGTCGTCACCCATCGCCTGCCCACATCCGGCAATGCGGAAAACCTGGCTCCGGCCTTTCTGGAGTATCTCTTGAGCATCTATGGCTCCACCCGCCTGGCCGCCCAGGAGCTGGAGGGGCTGGTGGTGGAGGATGGCGAAGGGGCCCTGTGGCGCGCCGCCGACCTCGCCCGCTGCCGCGCCGCCCGGCCCCCGTCGCTGGACCGCATCGTGGTGGCGGTGGACCCGCCGGTGACCCAGGGCGGCGACGCCTGCGGCATCGTCGTGGCCGGGCGGCTGGGCCGGGTGGGGTTCGTCTTGGACGATCGCTCGGCCAAGGGGCTGGCCCCGCTGGGTTGGGCGAGGCGGGTGGCTGAGGCGGTGGTCGAGTTCGACGCATCTTACGTGGTCGCCGAGGTGAACCAGGGCGGCGACATGGTCCGCTCAACCCTCGCCGCCGCCGAATGCCGCGCCCCCATCCGCACGGTGCGGGCCAGGGTCGGCAAGCGCGCCCGCGCCGAGCCGGTGGCCGCTTTGTATGACCAGGGGCGGGTCATGCACTGCGGGACCTTTCCCATGCTGGAGGAGGAGATGATGGGGCTCGGCACAGGGGGTATGACCCACAGCCCCGACCGGGCCGACGCCCTGGTCTGGGCGCTGACGGATCTGCTGTTGGGGGAGGCGGGATCGGAGCCGCGGGTGCGGGGGCTTTAGGGCGGCGCACCGGTTCCCTCACCCTCCCACACGCCTGCAGCGTGCGGGCCCCTCCCTCTCCCCAGAGGGGCGAGGGGTTTAGCGCTGATAGTCCCTCTCCCCCTCGGGGAGAGGAGGGGCCCACCCCCAGCGCAGGCGGGGGGTGGGTGAGGGGAGCCGCCCCACCTCCCTAAAACCGCCCTTCGCACGCCGCCAGGATGGTCTCGCACACCATCTCCAGTTCTCGCAGCACCTCGCCGTTCCAGAACCGGATCACCCGCAGGCCCGCCCGCTCCAGCAACCGCGTCCGCCGCGCGTCCTTCACGCCATCGCCATCCTCGGCGTGCTGGCCCCCGTCCAGCTCCACCACCAGCTTGGCGTCGGCGCAGTAGAAGTCGGCGATGAAGGGCCCTCGCGGGATCTGCCGCTTCCATTTCCAGCCGTTCAGGCGGCGGTCGCGCAGCTCGCTCCACAGCCGTTCAGCGTCGGTTTGATTGGCGCGCAGGTCTCGCGCCCGGTCGGTCAGTTCGACTTTCGCCATATCCGGTTCCCCTCACCCTCCCACGCTCGTATCGAGCGCGGGCCCCTCCCTCTCCCCGAAGGGGCGAGGGTTCAGAGAGCTAGAAACCCTCTCCCCTCCGGGGAGAGGGTAGGGTGAGGGGCTCCGTTGAACAACGTAAAGGAGCAAATATGCCCCGCACACGCCCCCTCGTCCTCGGCGAACAGCCCCCCGAGGCCAAGGCCAGCCCCACCCGGCGCCTCATCGCCCTGGCCTCGGGCGGGCGACCCCAGTGGACGCCGCGCGACTACGCCGCCCTCTCCCGCGAGGGGGTGGCCAAGAACCCGGTGGTCTATCGCTCCATCCGCATGATCGCCGAGGCCGCCGCCAGCGTGCCGCTGGTGGTGTTCGCAGGCGGCGCCCGCGCCCCGGACCACCCGCTGCAGGCCCTGATCGACCGGCCCAATCCCGAGCAGAGCGCGCCGGACCTGATGGAGGCCTTCTTCAGCGCCCTGCAAACCGCCGGCGACGGCTATCTGGAGGCGGCGGGCGACCCGGACCATCCGCCTACGGAGCTTTATGCTCTGCGACCGGATCGTATGCAGGCAGTGCCGGGGCCTGACGGCTGGCCCGACGCCTATCTCTATCAGGCGGGCGGGCGGGCGGTGCGGCTGGCCCGCGACGGGGCGGGCTTTTTGCCGGTGCTGCACCTGAAACTCTATAACCCGACGGACGACTATTACGGCCTCTCGCCGCTCGCCGCCGCCGCCGCCGCCATTGACATCCACAATGCCGCCTCCGCCTGGAACAAGGCGCTCTTGGACAACGCCGCCCGACCCTCCGGCGCCCTGGTCTACTCGAACAAGGACACCGCCGATCACCTGTCGGACGAGCAGTTCGACCGGCTGAAGGCCGAGCTTTCCGACACCTATACGGGCGCCCTGGCCGCGGGCCGGCCGCTGCTATTGGAAGGCGGGCTCGACTGGAAGCCCATGTCGCTGACGCCGGCGGAGATGGACTTCATCAACGGCAAGCACGCCGCGGCGCGCGAGATCGCCCTGGCCTTCGGCGTGCCGCCCCAGCTCCTGGGGGTGCCTGGCGACAACACCTACGCCAACTACAAGGAGGCCAATTCCGCCTTCTGGCGGGGCGCGGTGGTCCCCCTGGTGGAGCGGGCGGCGCGGGCGATCACCGCCTGGCTCGCCCCGAAGTTCCCGGGGGCGGTGCTGCGGCCGGACCTCGACTTGGTTCCCGCCCTCTCGGCCGAGCGCGACGCCCTCTGGGCGCGCCTGCAGGCCGCGAGCTTCCTCACCGACGCCGAGCGGCGGCGGATGGCGGGTCTCGGCGACGATCTTTCGGAGGTCTCCGATGACTAATGTGGCGGCGGCTCAAAATGGGGGCGAGCGGGGGCTGAGGTTCGATCTGAAAATCCCCATCGCCGGCTACGCCTCCCTCTTCTGGCGGCGGGACCTGAACAACGACGTGGTGGCCAAGGGCGCCTTCCAAAAATCCCTGGCCATGAGCGGCCCAAAACGGGTGCGGATGCTCCACCAGCACGATACGTCCAGCCTGATCGGCGCCTGGGACCACGCGGCTGAGGACGACCAGGGCCTCTTCGTCTCAGGCCGGGTGTTCGACTTCACCCCTGAGGCGCGGCTGGTGCAGAGCCTGATCCGCGCCGGGGTGCTCGACGGCCTCTCCATCGGTTTTCGCACGAATAAGTCCCGCCCCGACGGTTCGGGGCGCCTTCGGGTGCTGACCGAGGTCGAGCTTTGGGAGGTGTCGCTGGTCACCTTTCCGATGCTGGCCGGGGCGCGGTTGGTGCAGCGCGGCGCTCAGCGCGCGGCTTAGCAAACCCTCTCCCCGCCGGGGAGAGGAGGGGCCCAGCCGTAGGCTGGGAGGTGAGGGGAACAGGAGCACAACCCCATGACCACATCCCACACCGTATCCGCCCCCAAAGCCGCCAGCAGCGCCGGCCTCTCCGGCTTGCCGCAGGCCGCCGCCGAGGCGGCCGAGGCCCTGGCCGGGCTGAAATCCCCCGCCGACGACGCCGCCACGGCCATCGACCAGGCCTTCTCCAAGGCCGGGGCCAGCCTGGCGCGCTCGATGGCCAGCGCCGCCGCCACCGGCAAGCTCAGTCTCGGCGACCTGGCCAAGGCGGCGGTGGCGGCGAGCGAGGCGGCGGCGGGAGGATCGATGAGCAGCGTCTCTAGCGCCGCCGGGGGGCTGGGCGCCGCCCTCGGCTCGGCGCTCGGCGGCGTCTTGTCGTCGGTGTTCGGTGGGGCGCGGGCCGACGGCGGGGCGGTCTCCTCAGGCGGCGCCTATCTGGTGGGAGAGCGGGGGCCGGAGCTGTTTCGCCCCGCAGCCTCCGGCCAGATCGAGCCCCAAGGCGCGGGCGGGGCCGCCGGCGGCCTCATCGTCAACCTCAACCTATCCGGGGCGGCGACGCCCCAGGCCTTTGTCCGTTCCGAGGCGCAGATCGCGGGGGCCCTGGCCCGGGCGAGCGCGCTCGGGCGGCGCTAGTTAGCGCGCGGCGCTAAACCGCGGCCAAGGTGTCGCGGGAACCCGGCTCCGGACCGAAGCGGTTCGGCCCCGCCTGACCCGGCGTCAGACCCAACCACAGGAGAAGAATCAGATGCATCACCCCCCCAAGGCTGAAAAGCCCAAGCCCAATGGCCATCCCGCCCAGCACCATCCCGCCAACGAAGTGGGGAAGCCCGCTGAACAGCAGCCCGACCAGGCTCCCGACCCCCATCACCAGACCGACGGTCATCAAAAGCCAGCCTAGGACAAAGGGCGCGATCTGCAGCCAGCCCGAGCGGCCGATATCGTGCAGCCGCTTGGAATAGAGGCAGACCCAGCAATAGAAGGAGAGGAACCAAAGCAAGGTTCCAAGGCCCGGCGCCGCGTGAATGAAGATGCTGAACACCAGCAAGATCGCGGCCGCCAGCCAAAAGTCCTTCTGACCCACCCGCCCTTCGGCGGAAAAGAATAGAGCGCCCCAGTTCATGACCGTAGTCTCCGGTTGATGACTGGAATCTAGCGCGGCGCGCGGTTTTCGCAATCGCGCGCCGGGTTAATTCGCGGAAAGGTGCGTGCGCTCCTAGTTCCTAATCCACCGCGCGGCCGCGTCGGCGGTGTCGGGCGGGCTGGTGTTGAAGGCGATGGCGGCGCCCGGCGCGCCCTTGTGTACGGCGTTCACCACCGTCTCGAACAGGTGAAGGCTTTTTGGCGGAAGGCGCAGGCCGCCGCCGATCACCACGCAGTCATAGGTCGCGCCAGCCAGCTTGGCCGCAAGTTCGGGGCCGGCGGTCTCGTCCGGGGCGATCGTGCAGGTGTCCGCCCGCCAACCCCGCGCCTCGATGGCGGCGACGCCTATGGCGATGCCGGCGTTGATCTTCTCGGCGTTGAAGCCGGGGGGGAGGGCGGGATCGGAGAAATCCACGGTTTCGGGCTTTTGCCCCACGAACAAGACGCGCGTCATCGGATGTCTCCAGGTTTGCCGTCAGCCTAGCGGCGGCGCGTGGCGAATTCGAGACGCGGCGGCGGTGCGGCGGTTCCCCTCACCCTCCCGCGCCGCTGCGCGACGCGGGCGCCTCCCTCTCCCCGAAGGGGCGAGGGAGG
>JAMFTA010000066.1 GCA_026225565.1 Caulobacter sp.
GTCGAGCCGCTCGCCGACCCGGCCCCGCGCATGGGCGGCCGGCGGCGGGCTGCGCAACGGATAGGCGGCCGGACCCTGCTGCAGCGGCCCCATGCCGTCGATGGGCTCGCCGAAGGCGTCGATGATGCGGCCACGCCAGGCGAGACTGGGGCGCACCGCCGCACCCTCGGGCATGATCTTGATGTGGGCGCCGGGGGCGACCCCTTCGACGGGGCCGAATGGCATCAAAAGAGCGCGGGTCTCGCGAAAGCCGACCACCTCGGCGGGGAGCGGCGCAAGGCCCGGGCCGCGCTCGATATCGGCGCGGGCGCCGACGGAGAGGCGGTTTAGCCCGCCTCGCGCCTCGATCAGCAGCCCATTCACCGCCACCACCCGCGCCGAGACGGTCAGGGGATCGATACGGTTCACGGCGGCGATCAGGTTTTGCAAGCGCGGGCTCCGGCAGTCAGGCCCTGACTATGGTTTACGGGCTTTAACCGTGTGTGAAGGTCCTCATCTTGCCAGAGCGGCCGTGAAGAAATTCACCACGGACATGTTGAACGCCGCGTGGAAGGCGGCGCGGTCGAACCCCGGAGGGCTGGTGCAGATGGCGGGAACCAAGCGGGCGAGGGCCGGGGTGCAGGGGGCCAGGAAGTCGAAATGGTCGGCGGCGGGAACTACATGATAGGTCGGCGGCCCCGGCAGGGCGGCGCGCACCGCCTCGGCGTAGAAGGGATTGGGCAGGATGCGGTCATCGGCCGCGCGCCAGAGGTCTATTGGAACCGACACCTTACGAAGGCCCTCGGGACCGAAGGCGTAGCCCAGCGCCGGCGCCGCCGCGACAATGGCCTTCAGCCGGGGGTCGTGGACCCAGGGGCCGGCCGGCGCGGCCGGCGCCTGGGGATGAGCCGCCAATAGGCCGCAGTCGAAAAACTTGGGATGCTCGACGCAGTGGGGCCCGACCCGGGTCAGATCCGGCTCGCCGCCGGCCTCCACCAGCACGGTGAAGCCGCCCGATGAAAAGCCGAACGCCCCGACCCTTTGGGGATCGATGCGGGCGTGGCCTGGCCAGTCGGCCAGCATATAGTCGGTCAACACCTTCAGCTGGCGGGGCCGATTGTGCAGGTCGGTGGCGCGGCTCTGGTCGCGATAGTTGTCGCCGGCGTGGGTCAGGGCGGCGACCACAAAGCCGGCCTGGGCCAGGGCCAGGGCCGTATCGTAGTGACCGGCGAAGGAGCCGCCACTGCCGTGGGAGATCACCACCAGCGGCAGCCCCCGCCCCGACAACGCTCCATCCTTCGCCACCGTCTGAGTGAAAAGCTCCAAGGGCTGGGGCGAGGCCGGATCGCTGGACGGATACCAGGCGCCCACCTCGATCGGCGCCCCGGCCCCGTCGGGGATGCTGATGTGCTGGAACCCCACGGCGGTCGCGGCGGCGGCCCAGGCGGGCGTCCCCGTCATAGCAGCCCACAACAACAGCGCGCATAGCAGTCTAGCGATCATGACAACCCCCTCCCAAGCTAAATGGCGTCAAACCCGGACGGCCTTGTCCCGGCGCCGCCGGCGCACGACGACGAAGCGCATCGTCCCATACTGCAGGGCGATGAGGGCGAGCTTTGAGCTAAGCGGCGCGACGGCCAGGAACCAGGCCCAGGTCTGCGCATCGACAATGAAGACCAGCACCAGGTTGGCGGCGGCGGTGAGAAACATCATGGCGGCCCAAAGGTAGCCGAACACCACCACCACGTCCCGGCTCCAAACCAGGGCTGCGGGCGGGATATAGCGGGTCATCCATCCGCGCCGCAGCATCACTGCGCCCAGGGCGCAGTAGATCAAGGTCGGCTTCAGCATGACGAAGCGCGCATCGTGGGTGAAGAGCGAAGCCCCCCCGAACACCACCACCAGGCCGAGGCTCAACCACTGCATGGCGTCCACCGGATGGCGGCGCAGTTTCAGATAGGCGATGTGCAAGACCCCGGCGGCGATGGCCAGGCCGGTGGCGGCGAAGACGCTGTGGGTGACGGCGTAGAGGCCGACGAACATCAGGGTGGAGAAGAGGTCGGCGGCAAGCCAGCGCCCCGCATGAACCAGGGGATGCAGCGCGCGCCCGGCGGGGATGGCGCCCCCAGCGGGGGCGGCGGGTTCAGGGACGGCGCGGGCGATGACGGTCATGGGGACTCCTTAGCTGCACTGAAACAGGCCATGCCGACGGAGCGGCCGCCACAGCGTCTGCGCCAGTGGGCGAACGGGTGCGGGAGCGGGCGAACGGGCGGGCCGCCGCCTAGGCGCACAGGACAACCCGGCATGTTTCTTGCTTGAATCCGCGGAGCAAAGGGAGGCTCGACATGGCTTTGAGCGGCATCGGCGCGTCGAATTTCGGAGCCTATTTCATGCCGGCGGCCACGGGCGTCGGCGCCGCGGCTCAGAGCTCGGCGAGCATAGGCGCAGCCGCAAATTCCGCGTCGGCGGTCGACGACTTCATGACCTACATGAAGGAGACTCCGGCCCAGAAAATGCGGGACAAAATCGTCGCCAGCCTGGGCCTGACCGACGCCAAGATCGCCAAGATGTCCCCCAAGGACCGTGCGGCCGTAGAGCAAAGGATCGCCGACATCCTCAAGCAAGAGATGAAGGACGCCGTCAACGCCAAGACCGGCATTCTGGCCGACGTGAAGGTCTAGCCCGCCGGGCCTCGGCGCCAAGTTGCAGTCCCCCTCGCCCCAAGGCTACACAAGGCGGATGAGCGATACCCCGAGCCTGTTAGGCACGCCGCGCGAGTGGGCCACGGACCTGACCACCGCCACGGCGATCGGGGTGTTTTTGGGAGTGATCGGGCCGTTCGGCAGCTTCTATGGCGGACCGATCGAGCTGCGCCTCTTCTACTGGGTCGCCAACCTGTGGATCGGCTTCATCATCATCGCCACCATGGTGAGGCTGGCGATCCGCGCGGCCGTCCGCCTGGACGTGCCGATCTGGTTCGCGATCAGCGTCGGCGTGGCCATCGGCGCCCTGCCCCTGGGTCTGATGTCGGCCTTCTTTTCCGCCCACTTCTGGGTGCGCAATCACGGCCATATGGCGCCGTTCTTCGAGTGGTACGGTGAGACCCTGGCCATCGCCGAGCCCAGCTCATTGGCGCTCTACCTCTTCCACACCCGCGGCGAGCGACCGGCCGCCAAGCTTGCCGCCCCGCCGCCGCCCGCCGCCGCAACGCCCCCCCGCGTCCCCGCCGATGGAGCCTCCTTCCTCGACCGCCTGCCCCCGCGTCTGGGCCGCGAACTCCTCTGCCTGCAGATGGAGGATCACTATGTGCGCGCCCACACCGATCGCGGCTCGGACCTGATCCTGATCCCCCTGAAACAGGCGATGGCGGAGCTTAGCGAGGTGGAGGGTATGCAGGTGCATCGCTCCTGGTGGGTGGCCAGGGCGGCGGTGAACGACTGCGTGACGAACGGTCGCAACGTCGCGCTCAAGCTTAGCAATGGGGTCAAGGTTCCCGTTAGCCGGGCTTCGGTTGCGCCTCTGCGCGCCGCCGGCTGGCTTGCGGCCGATTAACGCGCCCCGACTCAAAAGTTAATGGCGGCGCTTGATCCCGGACTCCAAATCATCCTACGAATCGAAACACGGCGTTAGGATTAACTAATCTTAAGTAAGTGCTGCGCTAGCGTCGTAATCGAATTGTGGCTCCGCACTGGGCGGATTCGCATCACGATGGACTTGACGCCTGGAGGGGCCGATGCGTGTTCTGCTGATTGAGGACGACAGCGCCACGGCGCAAAGCATCGAGCTGATGCTGAAGTCCGAAGGATTCAATGTCTACACCACCGATCTCGGCGAGGAAGGGATCGATCTGGGCCGCATCTATGACTATGACCTGATTCTCCTGGATTTAAACCTGCCGGATATGAGCGGTCTGGAAGTGCTGCGGCAGCTGCGCAACTCCAAGATCAACACCCCGATCATGATCCTCTCGGGCACCTCGGAAATCGACACCAAGGTGAAGACCTTCGGCGGCGGCGCCGACGACTATATGACCAAGCCCTTCCACAAGGACGAGTTGGTCGCCCGCATCCACGCCGTGGTCCGCCGCTCCA